>JBFYZW010000234.1:0-8035 GCA_041309305.1 Deltaproteobacteria bacterium
CCCAGCGGCCCGGGAGCAAAGACCGCGCCAGCGGCAAACCCAGAAAAACAAAGGCCGCCAGAACCGCGCTGTCGCAAATTGAGACGCGGTTTTCGCGCCGGACGACAACAGATGCGATGCGCCACTCGCCGGACCCCGTCTCCACGGCGACGGCCGTGACACCCAAGCGGCCTGCCATCAACTCCCGGCTCCAGGTTGAACCGGCATCGCGGGCTGGCAGGCATTGCTCACCTGCGGCGGGTGCTTCCCGGCCGCAGCGAGGGCGACGGCGTCCAATGCTGTCTCCTCCGGCCGTGCGATCTTGTGCGGCAACAGCAACTCCTCGCCTCGAATGGCCGCATATGCCATGGAGCGCAGATACGACTTGGGCTCGATGCCAGCGAGCTTCGCTGACCCGAGCAGACTGTAGAACAACGCCGCCACCTCCATCCCCCGCTCCGATTTGCACCCGCCAAAATTCTTCCGGCCGACCACCGGACCTCGCACAGCACGCTCCGTGTCATTGTTCGACAGCGGGATCCTTGGGTTCTCGAGGAACCGCACCAGCCCCGACCAGTGGTCGATCATGTACCGCATGGCCCGGCCCAGGCTGCTCTGCGGCAGAACCTTCAGCTCCATTGCCCAGCACTTCAATGCCTCGACCACCCAACGGGATCTCTCCTCGCGCAGTCTTCGTCGCCGCTCGACCAAGGCATCCTCGCCCGGTGGACCTCGGGCCGCCTCTCTTTCGATCCGAAACAGCTCGTCGATGAGATTCAGAATCGCGCCGGCCTCCCGTGCATACGACTGCTCCGCCACCAGGTACTTGCGACGACAGTGCGCCCAACAAAAGGCGAGAACATAGCGCGCGCCGCGCTTCTGACCCTTCTTGTACGCCCCGTGCCCATCGACCACGAGGATCCCGGCGTAGTCCAGGAGCAGCTCCATCACAACGTCACTCGACCGCTGGGCCCGGATCTCGTAGTAGACCGCCTCGGCACCGCACAAGGTCCAGACCCACCACTTCTTGTTCGTGCCCCCGTTGCGGCGTTTGTCCATCAAGCGCCACCAGGTCTCGTCCGCGCCGAGCACGGCCAGGGTCATCAGGTACATCCGCAGTTTCGGCATCAAAGGCATGAGCCACCTGGCCAGGGCATCGCATTGATCCCACAGCGCGGCGACCGTCACGGTCAGCCCCTCGCGGGCGAAACGACCGACCTGCCGTTCCCAGGGCAAGTGGTCCAGGAACTTGTCTACGGCCACGTTGACCGCAAAGTTGACGCTGTAGCGACCACCCGTAATGAGCTTCTCTGGGCCGAGAGCCGTCTCTACGCAGGCGTTGCACGTGCAGCGATACTTGAGCCGCTTGTGTTTGCGGACGACCAGACGCCGCTCGACGATATCGATCTCATCGGCGTCCTCGCTCTGCCCCGTCATCTCTTCGAGGGCGCCGCCGCACTTCGGACACATGCGGTCGGCAGGGTCGAGCTCATGGATCCTGTGGATCACGGGCAGCTCCGGTTGTTCCGTCGGACCGTGGCCGTGCTGAGCATCGTCAGAGCCAGTGTCGGTCTTCGGTGTCGACGTCGGTGCCGCGCGCCGTTCGCTCTTGTCCCCGAACAGCTCGTGGTTGCGTTGATTGACGAGTTCCTGGAGCTTGATGAGCTCGAGCTGCAGCTTGTTGGGGTCATCACCACGCCACGCGGCCAGCTCCTTACACAGGATGCGCAACCGCTCGTGCAGCCGTCGATTCTCGCTGTCGAGCAGGACGCCAGCCTGCCGGAGAATATCGACGTTGGTTTCGGTGGCGAAGTTGACCATGGACGTGTTTCCTACACGCGGCTCGCCAGGTTGGATCGCAAAGCTGAGGGGAGAACGACATGGGGAGACAGCGGCGTACGCAGGACCGCCTTGCTGCCCTCGATGAACAGCGCGAGCTCGCTCATGGTCATCTCGATCACCCCGTCCGTGGCACGCACCCAAGGTGCGGCGAAGCGCCCGCCCTCCAATCTCTTCATCAGGATCACCAGGCCCGTGCCGTCGTAGTACAAACACTTGGCTCGCTCGCGATTCTTGGAGACGAACAAAAACGCGTGGCCCAAAAGTGGGTCCTGGACCAGGACGTCACGCGCGAGGGCGAAGAGGCCATCATAGCCAGCGCGCAGATCAATCGGCCGGGCGCAGGCAAACACCTTGACGTTGCGGGTAGCTCCGATCATGCGAGCGTCCGGACCAAGGCAGCCACGGCAGAGGCGCCCCAGCACTCGATGGTCAACCCGAACGGCCCGTGGATGCGGTAGGCCGAGTCTCTTGTGGCAGGGGCGTCATACGCCTCGGCGACGACGACCGGTACCAGGCTGCCTCGGGCCGCCCGGCCGATGTCACGACTGCCAGACGTCTTCTCCCAGCCGCGCAAGGTGTTGGCGTCGATGCCGAGCTCACGGGCAGCCTGGTTGGCCTTGCCGCCAGCCTTGCGGACCTGGCTCAGGTGGCTGAGCGCAAGGTCTCGGAGCTGGTCGGGGTATCGGCCCGGCGACCGCCTGCCCGCCGAACGAGCCTGAGCTGCCTGCCTGAATTGCTCCGCGAAATCCTGCATCGAGCACCTCCCGTTGTTGTCGTTCGGGAGGCATGGTGCCCGACTTCAGCAAAAACATCACGACGGGGCACGGCGACTACGTACGTTCCAACACTCGCTACAGAGCCCGCACGGCCCGTGGATGCGGTAGGCCAAGCCCTTTGTGATGGCGCTGTCATCGCGGTCGGCAACGGGGACTTGCATGAGGCTGCCACGGGCGGTCGCCACGAGGTCGTGGCTTCGAACCACCTTCTCCCAGCCCCGGAGTGTGTTGGCGTCGCTGTCAAACGTTCGCGGGTGCGCGCCGCGCGCCGGCGGGGTATCTTCCCTCCGGTCCTCGCACCATCCGGCAGGAGGCCCCATGAGGCGGCGCGCATGCTCCCGGTCGATCATCGTCCTCGTTCTCCTCGCGGCGTCCTGCAGCAGCGATCCGGCGCGCCCGCCGGTCCCCAGCGACGCGCGCGGCGGCGGCGATCAGGCCGGCGACAGCGATCCGCCGCCGGTGTCCGCCTGCCCGTCGAGCTTCGCCTGGCCCGACCCGGTGCCGACGACGATCACGCCGTCCGCTGCGTGGAAGACCACCCTCGGCTGGACCGACGCCTTCATCGTCCCGCCGGCGTGGGACGCGACGCAGCGGCTGCGCTGGGCCAAGTTCATCGTCCTCACCGAGGATCCGACGCGCGTCTTCTACCAGGACGGCAACAGCGAGCGCTTCCACGCCGAGTTCGCGGTCGCCCACCTCGACCCGTTCATCGGCATGACGCCGGCCGAGTTCAACCAGGTCGCCCTACACGCCGCCGGCCAGCGGGCCATCCTCGGCACGCTGCTCTTCCCCGAGGACGCGACGCGACCGGAGGCGCTGGTGCAGCTGCACGGCTACGACGTCTACCATCCGCAGCAGCTGGTCGAGGTGATGCAGCTCGTCGCCGCGAGTCTGAGCGGCGCGCCGGTCGGGGCGGCGCTGGGCTACTACCCGGCCTTCGAGCAACAGGCCTGCGCCGCCGAGGCCGCGGCAACCTTCGCCACCGCCGGCTTCGCGCTCGGCTCACCCGAGGCGTGGCTGACCGGCAGTGCCTGCTACGTCGCCGGTTGGGCGGTCGGCACCTTGCGCCAGGTCGCCTACGCCGACATCCCGGGCGCCTTCGCCAGCGGCGCGCTGGCGCCGGACGAGATCCTGCTCACCGACGCCGTGCCGGCCGAGGTGCCGACCGTGGCCGGCATCTTGACCCTCTCGCCGTCGACGCCGAACTCGCACGTCGCGATCCTGGCGCGCGCCTTCGCCATCCCGTTCGCCTTCCTGCGCGACGCCGAGACCGCCGCGGCGGCACAGGCGCTGGTCGGCCGCACCGTCGGCGTCGCCGCCGAGCCGAGCCTCGAGCGTCCCGACGCGTGTCGGGTGCGTCTGTTCGACCTCGAGACCTACCTGACGCCGGCCGAGATCTCGGCGCTGGTCGCCGGCGCGACGCCGCCGCCGATCGACGTCGCGCCGCGCGCCGTCGCCGGCGCGCTGGCGATCGACGTCGACGACCTCGGGCCGAGCGACATCGCCCAGGTCGGCGGCAAGGCGGCGCACTACGGGCTGCTGCGCGACGTCGTCGCCGCGGTCTCGCCCGACGGGCTCGCCTTCACCTTTGACCTGTGGGACCGGTTCATGGCTCAGCCCGCCGCTGGTGGCGGCACGCTGGCGGCGGCGATCGCCGCGCGGCTGGGCGACGCCACCTACCCGCCGGCCGACATGCAGGGGCTGCTCGCCGACCTCGCGGCGGTGCGCGCGCAGGTCAAGGTCGCGCGCTTCGCGCCGAGCGACGAGGCGCTGGTCCTCGCCGCGCTCGCCGGCTTCGACCCGGCCGTGCGCCTGCGCGTACGCAGCTCGACCAACGTCGAGGACTCGGCGACCTTCACTGGCGCGGGGCTGTACGACAGCGCTACCGGCTGCCTCGCCGATGACCTCGACGCCGACGGGCTCGGCCCGAGCGCCTGCAACGCCGCCCAGGCCGACGAGCGGGGCGTGCTGCGGGCCATCGCGCGCGTCTACGCCTCGTTCTACAACGACAACGCCTTCCTCGAGCGCCGCCGCCGGGGCGTCGACGAGGCGACCGTCGCGATGGCGCTGCTCGTCCACCCCTCCTACCCGGACGTCGACGAGCTGGCCAACGGCGTCGCGCTGGTCGACGAACGGGGCTACTCGCTGACCGCAACCATGGCGACCCAACTCGGCGCGCTCTCGGTGGCCAACCCCGAGCCGGGTGCGATCCCGGAGCTGGTGCAGGTCGACGCCTACAGCTTCGGGACCTACTCGACCTTGCGCACACCCTCGAGCCTCGTGCCGCTCGGCGCGACGGTGTTGACCTGGGACGCCGATTGGCCGACGACCGGCGTCAACGAGTACGTGAGCTTCGCCGACCTGTTTGGCCTGGTCGCCGATCACTACGCCACGGTCACCGGCCGCGCGCCGCCGTTCGGCCTCGACCTCGAGTACAAGAAGATGCGCACGGGCCTGATCATCAAGCAGGTGCGCCCGTTGCCGGCGGCCGACAGCGTGCGCGACCGGGATCGGTTCCTCGTCGGCCAAGCGGTCGAGCTGTGCGTCTTCCAGGGCGAGGCGAGCGACGTGATCGCCATTCACCGCTTGAAGTCACGCTGGCTGCTCACCGCCGACTCGCGGCTGCTCGACGCGGCCGGCATCGCCGAGAGCTTCTACCTCGCCTCGACCTACGACTACGTCAGCGACGCGACGATCGCCGGGCTCGCCGGCGTCCCCTCCACTTGGCCGGGCGCGGCGCACCGGGTGGAGGCCACGGCCTGGGGGACGACCGTGGTTGACGAGCTGACGCCGCCGAGCGTGACGCCGGCGCGGACGATCAGCCTGCGCCTCACCGTTCCGGCGCCGGTCAGCCGGGCGGAGTCGCCGTTCGTCACCTTCGCCGATGTCTGGGTCGAGGCGCAGGCCGACCACAGCGCGCCGGTGCCGACCTTCGACTGGTCCGGGCCGACCACCACGGTGCAGGAGTTCGTGCCGCTGACCGCCTGCACCGACGATGAGCCGCTCGACCGGTTGATCCCGGTCGCCTACGAGCTGGTCTCGTCGAAGGGCACGGTGACCGTGAACACCGCGCTCTACTGGCCCCAGCCGCCCGACGGCATCGCCGCCGGCTACACCGCGCCGCTGGTGCGCTGGGGGCAGACGACGATCAGCGGCCTGACCAGCGCGCCGATCGTCCTACGTGGCTATTGGGCGCAGACCTACCGGCCGGCGCACCACAACTTCGGTCAGGACCTGGTCTTCGAGCCGCGCCTCGATCCGGAGGTGCCCGCCGGGCTGCTCGCGGAGCTCGCCGCCGCCGACATCGTCGCGCTCTACGTCGACACGATGAGCACGTTCTATGTCCGCGGCGCGGACGGGAGCTTCCGGCTGCTCGAGTGAGCCGCCGGCTACTGGCAGACCGTGTAGGTCGACGCGACCGGGGTCAACGACCCGCCGTTGACGTCGATGTCGCAGCTGTCGGCGCTGTGGCCGAAGACCACGTGGTCGAGGCTCAAGGCTGCATCGTCGGCGAGCCACACCTGGCCGAAAGTGCTGCCGCCGCCGTAGCTGATGTCGGTGTAGGCGAAGCTGTTGCCGGTGGAGTAGAGGTCGATCTCCACCCAGTCGCCCGGGCTCGGGCTCGGCTCGTCGGAGGTCACCGTGAGCCGGTTCCCGTCCTCGCCGGCGAGGATCAGCCGGCCGTTGTCGTAGACCGTGATCGTGGTGCTGGCGTCCATCGCCAGGGTCACGCCGGCGGCGACCGTGAGGGTTGCGGTGCCGGCCGGCGGGTTGATGCTGAACGACGAGGCGACGAGGTAGCGCACGCCGTGGTCGTTCCAGGTCTCGGTGCGGGTCACCGCGCCGCCGTGGATGGCGATGCCGTCGATGCCGTTCGGCGCGTAGACGCCGGCGCCGATGTCGGCGACCATGCCGGCTCGGGCGTGGATCGGCTCCTGGGCGCAGTCGATGATCGTGTTGTTGACGAAGCCGCGCAGCCGAGCGTCGTCGGCGTCGATGAAGATGCCGGCGCCGTTGGAGTCGCGGACGGTGGTGTTGTTGATCTCGACCGAGGCGCCGTCGTCGATCCATAGCGCGCCGTAGGTGCCGGTGCCGCCGGCGTACTCGATCACCGCGTGGCTGATGACGTTGCTCGCGTCGATCGAGTCGCCGTAGAAGTCGATCTCGGTCCAGTCGCCAGCCGCCGGTGTCGACTTCGACGAGGTGATGGTCACCGGCGCGCCGGCGGTGCCGGCCAGGGTCAGCCCGCCGTTCTGGCCAACGCTGATCTCGGCCCCCGGCTCCATCTTGATGGTCGTGCCGGCCTCGACGGTGAGCGTCGCCGAGCCGGAGTCGGTGTTGACGGCGAAGCTCTGGGCGACGAATGGCACGCCGATCGGCCGCCAGGTGTCGCTCACCGACAGGGTCGTGCCGGTCAGCTTGACCGCCTGCGTGCCGTTGCCGGTGAAGGTGCCCGGGTGGAGGTCACCGGCGACCGTGGCGCTGACCACCATCGCGTAGCCGAGGTTGCCGATGAAGCTGTTGCCGGTGAAGTTGCGCAGCTCGACCAGGTCCTCGGCGAACAGGCCGGCGCCGCGGTTCTGCCGCAGCACGGTGTTGCTGATCTCGAGCGCGGCGCCGCTGTCGACCCAGATCGCGCCGTAGGTGTCGGTGCCGCCGAACTCGAGGATGGCGTGCTGGATGACGTTCTCCGGCCCGACGCTGTCGGCGTAGAAGGCCAGGTATTGCCAGTCGCCGGGCGAGCCGGCCGACTTGCTCGAGGTGACGCGCACCGGGCAGTCGGCGGTGCCGAGCAGCTTGAGCGCGCCGTTCTCCTGGATGTTGATCCCACCGCCGTTCGGCATCCGGATCACGCTGCAGGCGGGCACCGTCAAGGTCGCCTCGAGCGCCAGCGTGCCGTTGAGCTGATGGGTAGCTGCCTCCCAGACCGTCGGGGTGTCGATCGTCCCGCCGTCGTGCTCGATCACCAGCAGGGTCGGGTCATCGGGGTCGCAGGCGGCGACCAGGGCGAGCAGGGGCACGAGGACCAGGTGGGTGCGGTGCATGGGCTGTTCCTTTCCTCTCGGACAGCGATCGGAGGGCTGTCGCCGACCCTTCTCCCTCGCCGGGCGGCGATCGTCAAGCGCCGGCGTCGGCCGCGCTGACGACGACCAGCCCGAGCGCGTGCAGCCGGAGCACGGCGCGAAAGGTCGCCGCACGATCAGACCCCTCGCCCAGGCGTCGGGCCAGCTCAGCGATCGTGTGCTGGCCGTCGGCCGCGGCGAGTAACGCGCGCTCGAGCGCGGTCAGCTCCGGCTCGCTCCACTCCCCGTCGTCGAGGGCGAGCCAGTGGTCACCGAAGGGCCGCAGCCGCGTGACGTCGCGGGCGAGGTGCGCGGCGGCGAGGCTCGCACCGTCAGCGATCTCGACCCCGGCACGGCGGGCGCGGGCGCGCGCCG
>JBFYZW010000235.1:0-63792 GCA_041309305.1 Deltaproteobacteria bacterium
CTATCGCGGAACCCGCAAGAACCTGTACGACATGCGGCGCGCGGCAGCCATCCAGAACCTCGAGACGGCGCAACGCAAGGCGGCGTGAATGCGCGCGATTCAAACCGGTCGGCGTTCTAGACCGCGATGGAGGAAGCTCAGAAACGGTTCCGTCGCATACAAGGCTACAAGGACGTGCACCGACTCGTCCGTGCGCTCGAGCAGCACGAACGAAAACTCGGGCTTGTTGACGACGCTGAGAAGGTCGCGCAGGAGAACTCAGCCGCACCCGTGATTCTAAACACGGCACGGGACGTCGCCCCAATGCGATGTCGAGGGATACGGCGAGCCACCCACGGAGATCTCGTTCCACTTCGTGGGCGCTCGAAAGGAGGCTCGACGACTACTCCACCGTGGTGCGTTTGAAGGAGAACCGGTACAGGTTGCCGTCGGCGCTGGAAACGAACATGTGGTCACCGACGATCACCGGGTCCGAGTCGATCTTGCCGCCGGTCTGGTGGCGCCAGAAGGCAGTTCCGTCTGCTCGTTGAAACGCGTACACGCTGCCGTCACCGCTCGCGCCGGCAGCGACGACCAGGTTCTTGTAGACGCTCGGGATGGCGATGGCTGGCCCACGGGTCGGCGCCTTCCACTTGAGTCGGCCGGTGGTGGCGTCGATGGCATAGACGTGCCGGTCGTTGCTGCCAATGTAGAGGACGCCGTCGACCAGACATGGCGACGAGTTGACCCAGTCCTGGGTGCGGACGGTCCACAGAGCGTCGTCGTGGCTACGCAGCTTCTTGCTCTCGAAGCTGTCCGAGATGTCGAGCGCGTACACGTTGCTGTCGTTGGAGCCGACATAGAGCATCGCGCCGTGAATGAGCGGGGTCGAAGTGACCGGTCCGTCGGTCTGGAAGCGCCCCACCAGGGAACCGTCGGTGGCCTTGAGTGCGTAGACGTTGTGGTCGAGGTTGCCGAGGAAGATGAGGCCGTCCGCGAATGTCGGTGAGGAGTAGGAGAAGTTGCCGACCACCAGCGGGGTGGTGGGCTTGGGCGGCGGTGGTGGTGGCTCGGGCGCTGGAGGCGGCTCAGCGCGGCGACGCCGGCGACCTTTGGCGGGTGGCGCTGGCTCGACGGCAGGTGGCGGCAAATCGAGAGTGGGCGCCACGGCCGGCGGGAACTTCCACAGCTCCGCGCCGGTCTTGGCGTCGAGCTTGTAGAGGTTCCCTATCCACTCGACCTCGTCACCGCAAGCTCCACGGCCGACCCGTGCCCTGGCAGGGCTTCGGAACCTCGGGGGCCGACCGTGGGGGTTTTGTGCGCCCGCAGACCCGAGATCGTGCTACAAACCGGGCATGCGTCGACCAACTCGCACCGGACGAGGGCCCACGGTGCTGACGGTCGGCCTCCTCTGCGCGCTCATCGGCTGCAACCGACAGGTGGGCGGCAGCAACGTCGTGCTGACCGAGTGGGCCGGCAGCCCGCTGCTGTTGGTGGACGGGCAGCCCTTCTCGATCCGTGGAGTCACCTTCACGGTGCCGGCGGGTGGCCGCGCCGAGTTGCAAGCGGCCTTCCAAGATCTGGCCGCGTTGAACGTCAACGCGATCCGGATCTGGGCCGTGGACGACGACACCCCCGCCGTGCTCGACCTGGCCGCGCGCCACGGCATCCGCGTGATGGTCGGCTTGTGGCTGCGTCACGGTCAACCTGGCCCTCAGGGCAACGACCGTTTCGACTGGCTCGCGGATGTGGACGGGCGACGGGCGCAGTGGGACGCAGCGCTCGACGCGGTTCGTCGTTTTCGGCACCACCCCGCGGTCCTGATGTGGGCACTCGGCAACGAGGTCATCGACAATATCGCTGCGGAGGAAGAGAGGATCGCGTTCGCCGAGTTCCTCGGGCGATTGGCAACCGAGGTGAAGAAGCTGGATCCCCGGCACCCCGTGACCTCCGCCGGCTCGAGCTCGGTGCCCTGGCCATACTGGCGCGAGCATTGCGGCGCCTTGGACCTCTTCGGGGTCAACGTGTACGGCCCGGTCATCAACGACGTCGTCGAGCGGCATCGGGAGCTCGGCCTGCGCAGTCCACTCATCGTTACGGAGTTCGGCGCGACCGGGATCTGGGACGTCGCGCCGGACGCAAACGGCGCGCGGCTGCAGGTACCCGACGCGGTCAGGTATCGGACCATCGCCGACGGTTGGAACGATTGGGTCCTCCCGGCGACCAAGAACCTCGGTGGCTTCGTCTTCCACTACGCGGACACGCCGGTGTCCGAAGGCAACTGGTGGAGCACGCGCGTCGATGGCCACACGCGGCCGTCGTATTGGGCGATCCGGGAAGCGTTTGCGGGCAAACCCCCTGCAGACCACCTGCCCACCATCCTCCACTTCGCGACCCGCCGGCGCATGGTGAAGGCCGCTACCTGGCTCCCCCTCGACCTGCAGGTCACCGACCCGGAAGGGGGTGCGGTCGACCTCGAGTTTCTCGCCCAGCCGGAGGGTACCGCCGTGGCGCCCTCTGCGCTCCAAAGCAGGGGCGCGCTGGACACGGGCGGCATCGAGGTGCGCGCGCCAACAACGCCGGGGGTGTGGATCTTCTCCGTTCTGGCCAGAGACCCATTCCGGAACCTGGCGCTCGCCCAGACGTCCGTCATCGTGGCGGACGAGATACCGGAGACCGGCGCGGGCGAGCCCCTACCTTTCTACGTCTTCCGCGACGATGCCAGCGACAGCAATCACTTCTCGCCCACCGGTCACATGGGTGACGCGAGGGCGAACGTCGATTTCGGACAGCAAGCCGATGGGCAGCAGGGGACCTCGATCCGCGTTCGGCTCGACCCCGGCGGCGGTTGGTACGGGCTGGCCTGGTTGGACCCACCCTTCGACTGGGGTCGAGAGCGCGGCGGATTCGATCTCAGCGGCGCCACGACGCTGTCCTGGCTGGCGCGAGGTGAGGACGGAGACGAGACCGTGACCTTTGCCTTCGGCATCCTCGGCGCAGATGTCAAGTGGCCGGATACGGCGGGTGCCGAGTTGCGGGACGTGCGCCTGACCCGGGCGTGGAGACGGTACTCGATCCCGCTCGCTGGCCGCGACCTGACGCGCATCAAGACGGGGTTTGCGCTGTTTGCGCGCAACCGGGAGCGGGGCTTGACCATCTTCGTCGACGACATCGGGTACCACTGATCTGTCGCACACTTGCGCAGACAGATAGGCCACGGTACCATCGATGATCGGCGGCTCCGCATCCTTCGCGGTCCCTCATGGGAGAGGTCATCATGAGCGCAACCAGCAGGGTCTTCGTGAGCGCAGCTGTCGCTTGTTTCTTCCTTTCGTGCGTGAGCAGCAACTCGTCACAGACCTGCCGCAACGCCGACGAGTGTGACCCGGGCTACACCTGCCGCGATGGCTACTGTCTCGAGCTCTGCACGGCGGATCGTGACTGCGCCAAGGTCGAGCAGTGCGTGAACGGGCTGTGCGAACGGGTGGCGAACCCCGAATGTGCCGCGGACTCCGACTGCTCCGCGGGCGGCAATTGCGTCGCGCCCGAGGGCACCTGCCTCGCCGGCGCCTGCGGGTACACCGCAGTCACCAACGGCACGGCGTGCTCCGCGGGCAGCGTCGCCGGGTGGTGCTGGAGCGGCGTGTGCGTGCCGCGCGGTTGTGGTGACGGCGTGGTGGAAAACGGCGAGGCCTGCGACGACCGGAATACCGCCTCTGGCGACGGCTGCCTCTCCGACTGCACCGCGGTCGAGGCCGGCTACTCGTGCTTCGACGGCTTGCCGTGCCGGTTGACCTGCCGCTACGATGGCACCTGTCCGGGTCGCATCGTCACCATCCTGCTGGCCCTCGACGGGCTGACGAGCTCGCTCATCCGCGAGGCCCTGGTCGAGCAGGCCGTCGACTGGGTGACGCCCACTCCCGACCCGAACGTGTTGTACGTGCGTGACGATCACACCGCCGGCGAGTCGACCGGGGACCTGATCATGGTCAACGATATCCTCGCCGGCTTGACCGCCGTCGGTGTGCAGATCACCGCCATGGACGAGCCCCCCACCGGGCTGACGACCGCCAATGTCAGTGGCTTCGACGTGGTCTGGTTCGCCAATCCGGGGTACCCCATCGACGACGCGCAGACCTTGGCGACCCTGCGCGAGTTCGCCCTCGCCGGCGGTGGGGTCGTGTTGCAGGGCGACGACATGGCCTGGACCGCTGCCAACGGCGAGCCGAGCTGGGGCACGGTCAACTGCGGCGGCCCCACCCACCCCTACCACGCCGATTTGACGGGCTTGAGCTGCGTGCACAACGGCCACGCCTACTGCAACAAGGAGACCGACAACATCTCCAACTCCTACGGTGGCGACGCCTATGTGGTCACCATCGAGACCGGCAGCACGCACCCGGTCATCGCCGGCATCGGGGGACAGTCCGGCAACTACGTCAACGACATCGACATCGCTGCAGTTCGGACCGGGTTGGATGCTTCCGTCCGCGTCCTGGCAACCGCCACCATCTCCGATGCCGACTTCTCCACACCGAGCGCTTCCTGCCCGACGGTCAACCGGGCCATCCCGGTCATCGTCGCGCAGGATCTGAACGCGAGCTGGTCTCCCTGACCTCGATCCTCCGCCGCCGAGGACCGAGCTCGAGCCTGGTGAGGTCGCGTTGACCGAGGGGCAGCTCCAGGCGGGTCGGACCACCGCCTCCGTCGTTCTCCCGTGCCTGAACGAGGCCGCGGGATTGAGACGGACCCTCGCCTCCGCCCGCGAGCTCTTCTCGGCCTGCGACCTCGCCGGCGAGATCATCGTCGCCGACAACGGCAGCGACGACGCCTCGGTCGAGATCGCCACCGCCGCCGGCGCCACGGTCGTCCACGTCCCCGAACGCGGCTACGGCTGTGCAACCCGGGCGGGACTCGCGGCGTGCCGCGGCGAGCTGCTGCTCATCGCCGACGCCGACGGTACCTACGATCTGAGAGAGGGCGAGCGGCTCATCGCGGCACTGCGCAATGGGGCAGATCTGGTGATCGGCAACCGGTTTCAGGGCGACATCGAGCCGTTCGCCATGCCGTTTTCGCATCGCTACCTCGGCAACCCGGCGCTCAGCGCCCTCGGCCGCCTCTTCTCCGGCGCGTCGGTAGGCGATTTCCACGCCGGCATGCGCGGCTTGACCCGCGCCGCGCACGACAAGCTGAAACTGCAGGGCACGGGGATGGAGCTCGCGAGCGAGATGATCCTGGTCGCCGCGCGCTGCGGCCTGCGCATCCGAGAGGTGCCGATCACGCTCGACAACCGCGCGCCCGGCAGCGCGTCCCATCTCCGTCCATGGTCCGACGCTTGGCGACACCTCCGCTGCATGTGGCGGCTTCGGCCCGCGTGGGCGGTGCCGTACCTCCTGCTCGCCTACACCCTCGGGCTCCTGGCGGCGTTTGTCCTGGGTACGGGCACCGAGGCGGCGCCAACGCCGCCCGACGCGATGCAGCGGCTGCGCCTCGAGCCCGGGGAGCTGATCCTCACCGCGCTGGCGGCGACGGTCGGCGCCCCGCTGCTCACTGCCATCCACTGGCGAGGTTGGTGGTTGGGCCGGCTCTGCAGGGTCGTCGCGCACAACCGAGGCTTGGCGGCATTGCTGATCGCGCTCTCCGCCGTCGGCGGGGCCTGGGGAGTGGCTCAGCTGAATGGCTGGCCCGTACCGCAGATCCACGACGAGTTCTGCTACCTGTTGACCGCGGATACCTTCGCCGCCGGACGTCTGACCAATCCTACCCCCGCGCTGTGGCGGTTCTTCGAGAGCCCGCACCTGTTCCTCGAGCCGACCTACGCGGCGAAATACCCCCCGGCGCAGGCCGTCTTCATGGCCGCCGGACAGCTCGCCACCGGTGAGCCAATCGTCGGGGTATGGCTCGCCGCCGGTCTGGCGTTGGCAGCCTTCTACTGGCTGCTCCTCGCCTGGACCCGCCGGCGATGGGCGCTCGCCGGGGCGCTGCTGGTGACGATCGGCCTGGGGGCCACGGGGTACTGGAACCAGGGCTACTGGGGTGGATGGGTACCGTTCATTGGCGGCGCGCTCGTCTTCGGCGCCTCGCGCCGGCTCCGCGGTCCCGGCGCCGGGCCCCAGTGCCTGGTTTGGGCGGTTGGCGTGGTCGTCCTGATGACCAGCCGGCCCTTCGAGGGGTTGATCGTCACCGTGCCAACGGGTCTGTTCGTTCTCGCCCGCGTGTTGCGCGGACGGCACTGGGGGTACGCGGCGGGCGCCGCGGTCCTTCTCGCCGTCGCCGCGGCGGGGATGCTGCACTACAATCGCGCGGTCACCGGCGACGCCTGGACCCTGCCCTACACCCATCAGCGGTCCCTCTATGCCGCGACCGAGCCGTTTCTCGTCGGCACCCCGCCGGCGCCGCCGTACTACCGCCACGCCAACTTGGCGCGCTTCTACGAGTGGGAGCGGCAGGGGTTCGAGGCGCAGCAGACGGTTTCCGGTCTGCTGCGAACCAAGTGGGCTCAGCTGCGTGAGCTCTGGATCTTCTTTTTGGGCGTCGTGCTCACCCTGCCGCTGCTGACCTCCCTGATCCGCACACGCGACTTCTGGTCGCGAGCCGGCGCGCTCGTCTTGCTCCTCTTCTTCGCGGCTCTGAGGTTCGAGACGTGGATTCAGCCGCACTACGCAGCTCCCGCCGCCCCGTTGTTTTTGGCGCTCTCGATCCGGGGTCTCCGCCGGTGGACGCTTCTGCACGACGGCGCCGGCAGATTGGCCGCATTCTGGCTCGCGCTGGTGGTTTGCGCGAGCACCGCGGTCGAAGTGGTCGGACGTCAAGGCCCGGGCCCGGAGCGGGCGCCGTGGGCGGCACGCAGGGCCGAGATTACGTCGGTCCTCTCCGAGCTCGACGGGCGGCACCTGATCTTCGTCACCTACGCAGAGGGCCACGAACCATTCGCCGAGTGGGTCTACAACGCGGCCGACCTCGAGGGCGCCGCGGTCATATGGGCGCACGATCTGGGGCCCGACGAGAACGAGGCGCTCATCGCGACCCTGCGTGGCCGTCGCGTTTGGCGCCTGCGCGCGAGCGAGCCTCCGTGGGAGCTCGAGATCTACGGCGCCGAGCCGAGCCGCTCCAGCCGCTGAGCGGCCCGTCAGTCGTACGCGGTCGCGAAGGCAAAGGCCGGAACCCACATGGCGACCAGGAGGTCGATGTCGCCGGTGCTGGCCGAGAAGAGCCAGAAGAGCCCCCCGAACAAGAGCAGCGAGACGAAGTTCGCCGCCGTCATTCCCCAGTTGCGGCCCACCCGCACCTTGATGCGCTGTCGATTGGTCTTGGGCGTCAGATACCAACCCTGCCGGACGCGGAAGAAGCCCCTCACGTTGGCGAGGAAATACGTGTGCAGCAGAGAGAGAGAGATGAGGGTGGCGATCGGTATGAAGAGGAAGTCCCTGACCCTGCCAATCCGAAATGCCGAGATGGTCAGCTGAAACCAGTGGCTGAAGAAACAGGCGACCGTCAGCGGGAGCTGGAGCTGCAACAACCGCGAGAAGACGCGATCGTGGGCCGCGTCGATCTCGTGAAAGGAGCCCGAGGCGACCAGGGCGATCAAGAGCAGCGTAGTGAAAGCGAAGAGCTCGAGGTACACGAACGTCGCGAAGTAGGTGTTCTGGCGCAGCAGGCTCAACTTGACCTTGAGGCTGAGGCTCTTGCTCCTGATCAGCCGCCAAAGGAACAGCCGCGCGACCTCGGCGGTGCCCATGGCCCACCGCGCCTGCTGCTTGGCGTAGGCTCTGTAGTTGGGCGCCACCTCGCCGGTGTTCACCACCGAGCCGAGATACACGCCCCGGAATCCGCGCAGGTAGATGCGGTTGGACAGCTCGACGTCCTCGGTCAGCGAACCGGCACGAAACCCGCCGACCTCGGCGAGGTAATCGAGGCGAAAGAGCGCGCAGCAGCCGGTGAAGAGGACCATGTCACCGGCGACCTGCCGGCCGGGGAGATCGACCAGGTAGCAGGCGTTCTCCGTCAGGCCAAAACACCGCATCAGCCAGTCTTGCTCGAGGTGGGCGATGCGTTTGGTCTGCACGTAGGCGATCGAATCGTCCGCCTCGATCACCTCGCAACAACGCTCGAGCGCGTCCGGCTGCGGACGGAAATCCGCGTCGAGGACGTAGATGTAGGCGAAACCCTTGGCGACCAGGTAGGGCTCGAGGTCCTTGAGGTTCCCGGCTTTGAAGCCGACGTTTCGCCGTCGGTGAAAGACGACGAGCTCGTCCGACTCCATGATCTCGACGTTGGGGTCGTCACTGGGCGCGGCGACGCCCCCTTTCTTGGCGCAGAGGTCGAGCAACAGCTCTTGCGTCACGCCGTCGTTGGAGTCGTCGGCGACGATGATGGTTTTTTGGGGATAGGTCAGACGTTCGCAATGGCTGATGGTGTCGGCGATGACCCGGCTCTCGTTGAAACAGCAGATGACGATCGCCGTCTTCTTGCCGGCGATCGTATCGTTTCGCGGGAGCCGGACGGGAAACAGGCTGGCGAGGCCGTAGAAGTAGTTGTAGGCGGCGAAGTTAACAAACAACAATAGCAACAGCCCCTGGGTGATGAGCAGGGTGATCAGGAGCGACATCGCAACGACCTGCAGTTGAGAATGCGAACGACCCTACCTCGCACGCGCCCCCGCCGGACGATCAACGAGCGTGCAGCCTATTGCTCCTCCGCGTTCGTATACAAGTCGCGCCGAGAAGACAACCACGTTCGAGCCTGACCATGAGTAGGACAAACCCGGAGACAGTACCGGGAGCCGAGTAGTTGCGGGATGCCGGGTCGTGCATCGTCTTGGCTGGCGAGAGCTGGCAAAGCGCACCTTTGAGATAGACGTGATGCCGTGTCCGTCGTTTGGTCACAGCCCGGTGGTGGTGTTGGGCCAGGTTGCGAGCGGGGCGGGCACGCGATCTACCGCGGTGGTCGGGTCAGCTGAGCCTTCGATGGAGCGTCGTGCCTTGATGGGTGCAGTGACGGCGGGGGCAAGCGATGAGCGGCGAGGTCGGGCGGGGTTCGTCATTGGGGGAGGGGGTTTGTGCCGCTCATGCACCCGGGCGCGGATAGCGATAGGTGTAGGGCATCCTCAGCCCTCGGGCGCGCCGACGGCGTCGCGCCGACACCCTGGCGGCTGGCCATCGCCCGCTCTTTGCGGGCCACGACCTTCTTCACGTCCGTCTGCGCGAAGCGCCCATCCGGTCCGGCGATGTCCTTCAGCAGGTCGGCGGTCACGGAAACGGCTCGAAATAGGTCTGTTTTGCTCAGTCTCGGCATCTGAGCTCTCCCGCGCGTCCGGTCATTATAGTGATGGTGGTGCAACGCCGTCGCTCTCTGGCGTCGGCGTCTTCATCGGACCTCGGGGGCGGGTGTTGCGCGAAAGGGCGGGAGCAACCCACGCCCAGGCGGCGAGTCGCGACCGCGCGCCGCGGCTGGCGGCGGCCCGGCCGGCCGGCGTATGGTCCTCGGCATGGAGCCGGTCAATCCGCCAAACGGCGAAGCGCTGGTGGCCCTGGCGAGCACGCGGATGCCATTTGGCCGCTACGAGGGCACGGCGATCCTGGACCTCCCCGAGCCCTACCTGCTCTGGTTTCAGCACAAGGGCATGCCAAAGGGGACGTTGGGGCGCCTGATGGCCTTGGCCCTCGAGATCAAGGCGAACGGCCTGGAGGGCCTGGTCGCCGAGGCGTTGCGGCGGCATGGGATCGACGTGCGGGCTGCTGCGGGACATCCGCTCCACCCGGCCGCAACCCCGTCGAGGAGGAAGCCCCGGTGACCACGACCTGGACGATGATCGCCGCCGAGCGGTTGGCGCTGTGTGACACCCTCGACTCACTCACCGAGGCCCAGTGGCAGGCGCCCAGCGCGTTGCGGGGTTGGCCGGTCCGCCACGTCGTCGCCCACCTGGTCTGGCCGCTCGAGACCTCGCTGCCGCGCCTGGCGCTGCAGCTCGCGCGGTATGGCTTCAGCGCGCTACGCGCCACCGACGGCATCGCCGACGCCGACCGCCGCAGCGGGCCGGAGTTGGCCGCAGCGCTGCGCGCCAATGCCCATCAGCATCGGTTCCGTTTCCCAGGCCGTGGGTTGGAGTCGCCGCTGACCGAAACAGTCGTTCACGCGCTCGACATCCGCCTGCCCCTCGGTCTCATCTACGCGATCCCTGCGGGACCGGCGCGCATCGTGCTCGACACGCTGGTCGATCCGCGTGCCAGTCGCGGCTATGCGCCACCGCACCGCTTCGATGGCCTGCGCCTCGAGGCCACCGACCTGGATTGGCGCCACGGGGAGGGCCCGCAGCTCAGCGGCCCGACCGCCGAGCTGATCATCACGCTCGCCGGTCGCGGCCTGGCGCTGGATCGCCTGACCGGCGACGGCGTGGAGGTGGTGCGCAGCCGCCGCGGCAAACGAAAGAATCCCTAGCCCGAGGAGAAGGCGGTCGATGAAGCGCGGCCTCTTTCGTGTCTCGAGCATCGCGTCGTGCCTCGGCTGGGCCGCGGTCGGCGGTACCGCCCGCGGTGTCACCGGTCGCGCCACCTGGAGACAGGTGTGGATGTGATGAGTTGGTTCGTGGAGCCGTGGGCCCTAAACGGACGGTCACGATTCCCGATCACCAAAGAGCGGCCTCGCCCGAGGAAGAAACGCAAACGGGGTTTGCGCGAATCGCGCCCCCCCGTTTAGACTCGGCGTCATGCGACTATCGCCCGGCTTCGGTGTCGTCCTCGGCGGGCTGTGTCTCGTCGTCTGGCCCCTGGCCTGCCGCGTGCGCCTCACCGAGGCGCCTGGTCAGGACGTCGCCTGCGTCGTCAACGCCGACTGTCCAGGCACGCTGCGCTGCCTCGTGGACCTCGGCCGGTGTGCCGAGAGCGGCGCGGTCTGCACCGAGAAACGCGGTGAGCAGCTCGTCGCCGCGCCGGCCGGCGATGCCTGCCGGCTGGAGGACGGCAGCGAGGGCATCTGTCTGAGCGCACGCTGCACCGCCTCGCGCTGCGGCGACGCGTTCGTCGATCTACGCACGGGCGAGGCCTGCGACGACGGCAACACCAACGACAATGACGCGTGCCTCTCCACGTGCACGGTCGCGCGCTGCGGCGACGGCGCCCTTCTGCTGTTCGGCGCCGAGCCCTCGGCGTACGAGAGCTGCGACGATGGCAACACCAGCGACCATGACGCGTGTCTGTCGACCTGCGTCATCGCGCGCTGTGGTGATGGGCACGTGCTCGACGACAGCGCTGACCCGACCCTCCTCGAGGAGTGCGACGATCAGAACGATCAGGACGGCGACGACTGCCTCACCAGCTGCATCCGCAACGTCTGCGGGGATCAGATCGTCAACCCGCTCGCCGAGGCCTGTGATGACGGGAACGACAACCCCAACGACGGCTGCGACGGTTGTGCACGCACGCGTTGGGCGGCGGCCATCGTCGCCGGCCGGGGTGAGAGCGGCGGCGACGCGCAGCAGCAACCCTTGCGCGCGCCTCGCGGTGTGGCCGTCGACCTCGGTGGTCGCGTCTTCGTCGCCTCCGGCGACGCACGCATCTTCCGCTTCGACCCACCCACCGCGGCCCTCCCCGGCGGCGCGGCCACGGTGATCGCCGGCACCGGCGATCGCGAGCACACTGGAGACGGCGGTCCCGCCTACCGCGCCGGTCTCAACGATATCTGGAACGTCGCGGTCGACTCGCGCGGCGAGCTCTTCGTGACCGAGCGGGACTTCGATCACCCCGAGCGAGGCGCGGTCCGCCGCATCGACCTCGAAGGGCGGATCACCACCATCCTGGGCGGGGGCAGCGCCCCGCTCACCGACGGGGCCCCGGGGACGAGCGTCGCGCTGTACGGGCTGACCGGGATCTGCACCGACAGCCTCGGACGGGTCTACGTCGCCGACCACTCGGCCGGAGGCACCTGGGGCAACGGTCGGGTGGTGCGCTACAGCCCTGAAACCGGCACGATCGAGGTCCTCGTGGGCGGCGGTACCACCCGCCCGCTGTTCTCGGACAGTCTCCCCGGAACCGACGTCCAGCTCCCCCTGCCCTACGGCCTCGCCGCCCATGACGACACCCTATACGTGGTCGACGGGAGCACCGATGGCGGGCAGCCCTTGCATCGCGGTGCGCTGCTCGCGGTGGACCTCGTCACCCCGGGTTATCCGACGCACGTCGCGGTGGGTGGCACCCTGCACTGGCCGCCGGCGGTCGGGCAGTTGGCCAACCAGATGATCGTCCGTCAGGCACGCGGCGTCGCAGTGACAGAGGACGGCCGCCTGTGGCTCTCGCTCCAGTACTACTCCGTGAGCCTGCCCGCGGCGACGGGACAGCTTCTGGTGCGGGTCAACGGCGGCGTGGTCGACTTCGTGGCCGGGGATGATTTCGGCCTCGCCGGCGACGGCCTCGCGGTCACGACCTGGCGATTCAACTCGCCCGAGCAGCTCGCGCTCGACGCCGGGGGCCACCTCTTGATCGCTGACTCGGGCAACAACCGGGTGCGCGCGATCGACCTCGAGGAGGAGCTCTCCACCTTCGCCGGCGCGGCCGACAGCATTGTCCTCGCCAGCCCCGCCCTCGCGACCGCGCTGCGCCAACCCTACGTCTACGGCGCGAGCCTCGTCCGCGCGACGGATCTCGACGGGGATCTGGTCACGCCGGTGGAGAACGGCCTGGTCATCGCCCGGGTGCTGCCCGACGGCACGGCCGTGCGCCTCGCGGGCAACGGCCAGGTCGGCGACACTGGTGACGGCGGCCCCGCCCTCGATGCGACCTTCTTCGAAGCCCGCGCCGTGCTCGCTGGCGCCGACGGCAGCGTGCTGATCGCCGATCCCTGGGCGCACCGGGTTCGCCGGGTGGAAGCGAACGGCTCGATCGGACCGGTCTTCGGCGAGGTCTACGACGGCTCCACGTGCCCGAGCGCGAGTTGCCCGAGCGGCACGGCGGCGCTGTGCCGGCTGTGCCAACCGGTCGACATGGCCTGGACCGACGACGGAGCGTTGCTGGTCGTCGACCGGGGGGCCCACTGCGTCTGGCGCGTGGCCGCGGAGGCCGGGCGGCCGGAGCCGAGCAGCGCGGCCGCCGTCGTGGCCGGTCAATGCGGCAGCGATGGCAATGCCGGTGACGGCACCGCGGCCACGGCGGCGCTGCTCAACTCCCCCTCGGCGGTGGCGGTCTCGCCAACCGGAGAGGTGTACCTGGTCGATCAGCTGAGCACCCGCCTGCGCCGCTTCGAGCTCGACGGCACCATCCAGACCTTCGCCAACTACCCGAGTGGGCCCGGAATCGTCGATCTCGCCTTCACCGCCGACGGCAGCCTGGTGGTCGCCGCCAGCGACGGTCAGCTGCGCAGGTTCACCGCCGAGGGCGGGGTCATCACGGCGGGCCGCGACGAGACGCTGAGCGGGCCGCCGCAAGCCGACGCCACCGGCGACGGCGGGCCGTTGGAGCTCGCCAGCCTGGGCATCCCCCTCGGGCTACACCTCACGCCGGCCGGCGTCGCGTTCGTCCACGTCGACGACGACGGCGAGACCTCGGTGCGGCGCATCTCGGCCGACGGTACGCTGGTGACCAGCGTGCTCGGCGGCATCGACCCACGCGGCGACGGGCCCCTCGGCACGAGCCACGTCGGCGAGGCCGTCGCCATCGCCGCCTGGGGGACCGATGCGTGGCTCGTCGCCGACGCCTGGGCTGGCCGTCTGCGCCTGGTGGACGAGCCCGCGGGGTGGGTGAGCAGCCTGTTCGGCTATCCCACCGGGCGGGGCGTACCCGGCACCGATATCGCCCGACTCGCCGACCGCGCCGACGCCCTCGCTGGCCTGGCCGTCGACCCTGCGGCGGGCCTGGTCTACCTCGCTGACGCTCAGAGCCACCGCCTGCTCGAGATCGACCTCGCGGCGGTTCCGGCGCGGGTGAGGCTCCTCGCAGGCGGCAGCGAAGGGCATGAGGACGGCGCGATCGCCGTGGCCGCCTTCCGCAAGCCGGCGGGGCTGGCCTATTCGGTGGCCAACGGAGTGCTACTGGTCGCCGACGCCGGCAACCACGTGGTCAGAGCGATCGATCTCGCGGCCGACACCGTGGCCACCGTCGCCGGCGCGCCGCGAACTCCGGGCTTCCACGGCGATGGAGGTCCCGCGACCGGCGCGCTCTTCGACAGCCCAGGCGGGGTCGCCTTCGGCCCGGCTGGCAGCTGGTACGTGGCCGACACCGGCAACCACCGGGTGCGACGCATCGACGCCACCGGGACGATCACGACGGTCATCGGCGACGGCGAGCCCGGCGCCGGTGGTGGCGGAGGAGAGGCGCGGCTGTTCCAGATCGACACGCCGCGGCAGCTGGCGCTGGACGGCGCCGGCAACCTGTTCGTCGCCGGGCGGCGAGAGTTGAAGGTTGTCTCCGCCGCAGCGGCCGGTGGCGCGGTGGGCACGGACCTACTGACCACGATCTACGGGCAGGCGCCGAGAACGACCTTCCCGGAGTCGGCGACCCGTTGCCTCGCCGGCGTGACGTTGCCGGCAGATCGAACCGCGCCGGCGAACACGACCGCCACGGACGCCGTGCTGTTTAGCGACACCTGCCTCGGCCTGTTGGTGCGCCTGCATCGCGAGCACCTCTGACCGGAGCGCGTTGGCACCGGCGCCGGGTCGTTGCAGTCTCCTCAATCCGGAGGTCGAGCGTCAGCTCGTGGCGGTCGGTGTTGGCGAAGGGTTGTTGACCCCTTCTCCTCAGTCGACGACGAGTGCGTCGAAGGCGGAGGCGGCCCGGCCGCGAACCTGCTCGGCGAGCGGCCCGTCGATCCCCTGTGGCGCGAGACGGTCGAGAAGATCCCGCTGCAGGTCAACCTCGACGCGGCAGCACGCGCGGTCCTCGGCAACCCACGTCTCCGCGCACGCGGTGAACGCCGCGCTGCCCTCGACCACGGCCGCCACCTTGCGCATCTCGGCTGCGAGCGTCTCGGTCTCATATCCATCCATGATGGCAGAAACCAACTGGTCGTCGAGGGCGGCAGCCTCGCCCTGGGCGCGGCTCTTGGCCAGGCTCGCGCGCAGGGTCGGGCTCTTGAGCGCCGGATCAGCGACGCAAGCGACGCCGACGAGCAGCCGCCGGTCATCGCGTCGTTCCACGCTCTGCTTGCGGCCCGCCGTCCACGCGGGAGCAGCGGGCGTTGCGTCACCGTGAACCGCCTCGACCGAGGCGCACGCCGAAACGAACGAGAGTACCACAAACACCCGGCTGATAGTTGAGACCATGTTCATCTCCTCAACGACGCGAAGGCGGCGCGTTCATCAGCACGATCTACCCTGCCCTCATTTCCCGACGCAAACGCGACGAAGCGCTGCGCCACTGCCCAGGCCTGCCGCGACAGCGCGCCCGGCAGGTGTCTCGTGAACAGCCTCGACATGACCACGCACTCGACGTTCTCGGCGAGCAGCCGCGCGCGCTCGACCTCGCTCAACGACGGCTCCTCGCTCACGGCTCGCATGTTGCTCTGGAATTCTTCGCCGCTGTAGGTCCAGCTCGCTGCCTCGTTGGCGATCAGCGTACGAAGCTCCTCCTCGGTACCGACGAATCCGCCGCGTTCGCGGAGTGCCAGGTCGGGTGGCGTGCCATCGCCGAGAAACTGCGGCAAGGTCGGATCCACGATCAGCTCGTGCCCGGCGGTCTGCACACGGACGGTGACGTGCCCACCGGCGTCGTTGAGCCGGGCCTCGAGGCCGAGCTGTCGCAGCCGCCCCAACACCAGCCCCGCTGCGACGTCGCAGCTCGCCTGATTGGTGGTGAGCTTCCCGCCAGTGGCGATGCTGACCGCGCGCGAGATCTGCGGCAGCTCCGCCGCGATCGTGCTCCGCGCCGCGGCCTCGGCTGGCAAGCGTCGACCGATGGCGCCGCCGACCGAAACACCGGCACGCCGGTTGCTCGGCGCGAGCCCCTGCAGGGGAGGCAGAGTCTGGCCCGGTGCGCCACCAGGCAACGGCCGCGACCGCGAGACGTGCACCTGCGCAACGTCTGCGCGTGGCGCAGGCTGCGCGATAGAGCGGGTTGCGTGCTGCGGCGACGGGCCCGACGACGGGGGCGTGGCGGATGTGGCGGATGCTGAGTTTGCGATACGCATGACCGAACCATGTGCATCGACCGTGCCCATCGCGGGTGTGCTCGACTCGGTTGATGCGCGGGCGTTATGCGCCGACCGCGACGCGCACGGCCGAAGGTGTGTCTCACATTGCTACACGCTCGAGTCGCAATGTGAGACACGAGGCAATCGTCGTTCGTGGTCCAGCGTCCCGTCCTGGCGAACCAATTGGTGGTCGACCTCTTGGCCATCGTTTGTGCCGGAGATTGCCGCGGTGAGGAGGAGGTTGGTTCAACTGTCGTTGCCGTTTGGGGTCGGATAGTCGCCGTTGAGCGAGGCCGAGGCCGAACGATTAGAGCCGGCGAAAGTCAGGCAGGCGAAGCTCTGTCCATCCGGCGAGAATCCGTGTTTCGGCCAGAGCAGCCGGTGTTGCCAAGAGGTTCCGGTCGTGCGTTGACGGTCGTCGCGCTGGAGGGGGCAAGCGATGAGCGGCGAGGTCGGGCGGGGCTCGTCATCGGGGGAGGGGGTTTGTGCCGCCTGTGCACGGCGAAGCGGAGCGCGTCGGTCAGTACAAGCGATCGTAGCCGTGGATTGACACCGGCCCGCTGCACATCCTAGGGGCTTTCGTCGGCGGCAACGGCATGTGACCGTCGTGAAGCACCGAGGTCACGGCAGGCTCTCGGATTTCGAGCTGACGCTGAAAGAAGACGACGTTTCCGGAGCTCTTCTCGAAATTGTAGTCCCAGATGTGGCCGTCGTTCGGCTTAGGCAAACGCTGGGCATGCTTCTTCGCTTCCGCCGCCGTCGTTCCCGGAAAACGCAGCTCAGTCCAGACGTTGACGTCGACGGACGCATCACGCTGCAAAGAAAGCGCCGACCTCGAAGCTGGTGACGTATTCATGCCGCAGCCTCCACTACGATCCTTATCGGCCAGGGGAGAGGCTCGTTGCCGGTTTCCACAAGGCTCATCCGGCCCGAAAGGCCTCAAGGACTGCAGTCGTCGGCGGGAGAAGAGCCCCCTCGTGCACAAGATGATCGAGTACCACGATGCTGCGCCGCCAATGCTCGGTGAGGAAACTGTTGGCGACAGTCCTCGGACGGACTGGAGACATCATAGAGGGGTGCCGGTCGGCGAGAAGATCCTGACAGTGATCGTCAGCCGAGCTCGCCGCCGTCAGCCTGCGCCCGCGTGCGCCAGGCGGCGGCCAGCTTGTCCAGGCCCTGGGCGATCGTATGCGTGGGCGCGTAGCCGAGGTCGCGCCGGGCCGCGGTGATGTCGAAGTAGTGGGCGGTCGAGAGCTGCCGGGCCAAGAAGCGGGTCATCCGCGGCTCGTCCTCTCGTCGCGCGAGCGCGTGGGCGAGCTCGAAGACGGCGCCGGCGGTCCAGGCCAACGCCACCGGCACGCGGCGCTGCACCGGCGGCGCGCCGCAGGCGGCGAGGATACGGTTGATGAGCTGGCCGATCGGCAATGGCTCGCCCTGGGTGATGAAGTACGGTTTGCCGGCGCAGGCTGCCGTCGGTGACAGCCGGTCGGCGGCCAACAGGTGCGCTCGCGCGGCGTCTTCGATGAAGACCGAGTCGACCAGCGCCTCACCATCGCCGACCAGCCGCAGTTGTCCGGCGCGCGCCCGGGCGACGAGCTGCGGCACCAGGTGGGTGTCGCCCGGCCCCCAGATGAGATGGGGGCGCAACGCCACGGTGGCGAGGCGGTCGCTGTTCGCCGCCAGCACCGCCTGCTCCGCCAGCGCCTTCGAGCGCGGGTAGTGCGCCGCGAACCGCCTCGCGTAGGGCACCGACTCGTCGACGGCATGCAGGCTCCGGCCGCCGTGGACCACCGACGGGCTGCTGCTGAACACCACCTTCGGCACGCCGTGCGCACGGCAGGCCTCGAGCACGTTCTGGGTCCCGAGGATGTTGGTGTGCAAGAACCGCGACCAGGGTCCAGCCATCGAGGCGAGCGCCGCCGTGTGGAACACCACATCGACACCCTGCACCGCCCGACGGACGGCCTCGGCATCACCGATGTCGACGGTCAGCTGCTCGATGCCGAGCTCGGTGAGCGTGTCGTGCCGGCTGCGGCTGGCGCTGCGCACCGCCCAGCCGGCGACGCGCAGCTGCCGGCAGATCTCCGTGCCCAAAAACCCCCCACCGCCGGTGACCAGGGCGCTCACCATCGTCCCTGAGCCCAACGTGACAACGCCGGACGGTCGATCTTGGCGTTGTGGCGGATATCGACCGGGAACCCCGGGTGGACCAGGAAGCGTTCGATCGCCCGGGTGCGCTCTACCGCGCGGCCGAGCTCCCGCAGCTCGTCGAAGAGTCGCGCCTGATCCTGGACGCGCCCCCCGCTCTCGAGCTCGACGCAGACCAGCGGCTCGGTGCGGCCGGCGACCTGGACGCCGACCAACGCACTCCGCTTGACCGCCGGGTGGGCGTCGAAGACGCCTTCGCACGGGACGGTGTACAGCTCCGCGGTCGGGGTGATCACCCGATGCGCCTTGCGACCGCAGAACCACAGGCGACCGCTGCCGTCCAGGTAGCCGAGGTCACCCATGCGATGAAAGAAGGTGTTGCCGTCGACGATCTTGGCCAGCGTCGTGCTCTTGTCGCGGCGGAAGTAGGCACGGGTCACCACCGGACCACGCACGACAATCTCACCGATCTGCTCGGGCGGCAGCGCGAGCGCCTCGCTCCAGACCGGGATCGGCTGCTCGTCGATGCCGATGATGCGCACGTCCAGGCCGGCGAGCGGGCGCCCGAGACAGATGCCGGCACCGCGCGCGGTGAGGGCCTGGGTCTCGGCGAGCACCTCGTGGTGCGTGATCGACGCCATCGGCATCGCCTCGGTCGCCCCATAGGAGGGATGGATCGCGGCGCCGGGCCCGAGGACCCCGACAAACGGGTGGAGCACCCCGGCGGTCACCGGTGCGCCGGAGGAGATGATCCGCTTGACGGTGGGCAAGGTCACGCCCTGGGCGGCGGCGAAGCTGCCGAGGCGGCGCAACAGGGCGGGCGAACCGAACAGGTTGGTCACCCCGAAATCCTCGATCGCCTCGATGAGCAGTCGCGGATCGGCGTCGGCGGGTCGCGTGGCATCCATGTCCGGGATGATGGTGGTCATCCCCAACGCCGGGTCGAACAGCGCGAAGAGCGGAAAGGTCGGCAGGTCGATCTCGCCGGGCGCGATGCGGTAGTGGCGGCCAATGCTCTCGACCTGGGCGAGGAAATGTCGGTGCTCGTAGACGACGCCCTTGGGGACCCCGGTGCTGCCGCTGGTGAACAGGATCGCGGCGGTCTCCTCGGCCTTGGTGGCGGCGATCGCGAAGGTGCGCACCGCAGCGCCACGCGCGTGGACCCCACGCAGCGTCTCACCGCCCCAGAACCAACGCCGGCCGACGGTGACGCACGTGCGGATGGTGGCCCGACCCCAGCCGAAAAGCAGGCGCGCGGCGTGGGCCACGGGTAGGCCGATGAAGGCCTCGGGCTCGGCCTCCGCCAGGCAGAGCTTGATGTTCCTGCGCCCGATGCCCGGGTCGACCATCACCGGCACCGCGCCGGCCTTGAACAGACCAAAGGTCAGGGCGAAGAGCTCCAGGCTCGGCTTGACCATCAAGACGGTGCGCACGCCGCGACCGATACCGAGCTCGACCAGGCCCGCGGCGATGCGATCGCTCGCCGCATCGAGCTGAGCGTAGGTGTAGTGGCTGTAGAGGCGCCGCCCGGCGGCGTTGCGGCCCTCCGGGAAGAAGATGGCCGGCCGGTGCGGCTGTTGCGCCGCCATCTCGGGGAGCCGCGCCGCGATATTCGCCGGGGCACCGCTCATCGCGTCGTTGGTGGCAAGGGGTTGGCGGCGAGGAAGCGTTCGATCTCGGCGAGGATCTCCTCCGGTGCGTCCTCGAGGACATAGTGCCCGCAGTCGGGGAACTGCCGCACCGTAGCCTCGGGCAGGTGCTCGCGCCACTTGGCCAGGAAATGCTGGTCGAAGACGAAGTCCTTTTCACCCCAGCAGATGAGCACCGGCGTGGCGCGAAACCGCGACAACCCGGCCTCGACCTCGCTCAGCAGCGTCCAGCCGCGGTCGGTCGGCCGGAGCGGGATCTCCTGCACGAACCGTAGCGTGGCGATCCGATTGGCCCAGGAGTCATACGGCGCCGCGTAGGCGTCGCGGACCGCCTTGGGCATCGGTCGCCGGGTGACCGCCAGGCGCGTTGCGCCGCGGCTGAAGGCGTTGAGGCCGCGCACCAACAGGGCCCCGAGCGGCGTGCGGGTCAGCGCCAGCTGCCAGGGAAACGGCTTGGCCGCGGGCAACGGGAAGGCTGCCGTATTGAGCAGCACGATCCGCGCGACCGCCTCCGGGTGGCGGTGAGCCCAGGCCATGCCAATCATGCCGCCCCAATCGTGCACGATGAGGGTGACGTTGTCGCGGATCCCGAGGTGGGCCAGGAGCCGCTCGAGATCGGCGACGCGGTGCTCGGTCCGATAGTCGTAGGCCGCATCGCCCGGCTTGTCCGACAGGCCACAGCCGATGTGGTCGGGGACGATGCAGCGGTACCGGTCGCGCAGCCCCTTGACCAGCTCGCGGTAGTAGAACGACCAGGAGGGGTTGCCGTGCAGGAGCACGAGCACCTCGCCACGACCCTCGTCGAGGTAGTGGTAGCGCAGGCCGTCGAGGTCCAGGTAGTGCCCCGCGAAGGGGTACAGCTCCTTGGCGATGTGCACGACGGTTACCAGACGACCTCGGCCATCGAGACGTTCAATCCACTGCCGATGCCCATCAGCGCAACGCGCTTGCCCGGGCCGAGGCGGCCGAGCTCTTCAGCCTGGGACAACACGATCGGCACGGACGCCGGCCCGATGTTGCCGTACTCGGGGTAGATGGTGTGGATCTTCGCCAGAGACAGGCCGAGCAGCGCCGCCAACTGCTCGGTGTGGACACGACTGACTTGATGCAAGACCAGCTCGTCGAGCACCGCGTCGCTCCAGTTGAGCTCCTCTTTCGCGACCATCCAGGTTTCGTTGGCGAGCTGCAGGCCGGCGAGGAGCAGCTCCTTGGTCTTGGTCTTCATCCAGTCGACCTGGCCGAGGCACAGGCGGTTGTGTTGGGTCGCGGCGCGATCGACCCCGCCGAGGAAGCGGTGACCTTCGGGCGCCAGGTCGGAGCGGGCGAGGATCATCGCCGCCGCGCCTGAGCCGAGCGTCAGGGAGGCGAAGCTGCCCCGGAAGGTCTTCTCGTCGACGTCGGGCGCGAGCAGCCGCTCGATCGTCTTCTCGATCACGAAACGGCTGCCTTCGCCGTCGACGACGATGCCGTAGTCGATCTGACCGCGCTCGATCATGTTGCCGACCACGGTCATGCCGTTGATGAACCCGAGGCAGGCGTTGGCGATGTCGAAGTTGAGGCAGGTCGCCGGCAGGCCGAGGTTGCCGTGCACCAGGCACGCGGTCGACGGCTCGACGTAGTCACGGCAGACCGAGGTATTGATCAGGATGCCGAGCTTGTGCCGATCGAGGCCGGTCTTCGCCAACACCTTCTCCGCGGCGAGGGTGGCGGCGTCGCTCGGTTGCACGCCTTCGTCCCAGAAACGGCGGGCGTTGATCCCGGAGAGGCTGGCGAGCAATCCGGGCTGCACCCCCAGCCGTGCGAAAGCCGGCGCCAGGCGGTCGTCGATGGCGGCCGAGGAGATGCGATGCGGCGCATCGACGTGGGCGACGGCGAGGATCGAGACATTGGCAAAGCGCATGCGGTTCTCTCCTGCAAAACGGTGAAGCGGTGGGCGTGGTGTGCCGGCGCCATACCTGCCGGGCGTTCATACTCGACCGCCGGCACCACTCCAAGCACCGAATGGCGATTGGCTGACCGCCGGTTGATTTTCGATGGCCGCGGGTCGGCGCGGCCGCGGGGTTGGCCGCCCCCCGGTCGTTTCCGCTGTTGCCGGCCGCGTTGGTTTCCACTACACCGTGCCACCGTGCTCGAGGCGATGCTCAACAAACGCGTCCTTTTGGTCACCGGCAAAGGCGGGGTCGGGCGCACCACCGTGGCCGCCGGCCTGGCCCTGGCGACGGCGCGGTGCGGGCGCCGTACGCTGCTGGCCGAGATCGGCTCGCCGGAGGGCGGCTCGTCACCGCTCGCGCAACTGTTCGGGCGCGAGCAGTTCACCAGCGAGCTCAGCGAGCTGCGCGTGCGCCTGCGCGCCTGCCACCTGTGGGCCCCGACCGGCCAGGCGTTGTTCCTGCGCTCGGCGATGCCCGGCGGCGCCCTGCTCGGCGCCGCCGTACGCTCCCAGGCGTTGCAGACCTTCATGCGCGCCGCGCCGTCGCTGCTCGAGATGGGCTGGTTCTTTCACCTGCTCACCTTGATCCGCGCCGAGCACGAGGAGGGTGGCCCCGAGCACGAGGTCATCGTGCTCGATCTGCCGGCCACCGGTCATACGCTGGCGCTCACCAGTTTGCCGAAGCTGCTGCACCGCTTGATCCGCCACGGTCCAATCGTCAAGGCGCTGGCCGAGGGCGAGGCCTACCTCAACGACCCGCGTTACACCGCCGCCTGGGTGGTGACCCTGCCCGAGACGATGCCGGTCTCTGAGACCTTCGATCTCATCGACGGGTTGGAGAGCACGGCGGTCCCGGTCGGTGGCATCATCGCCAACCGCATCCCGGTCGACCCCTTCACCGCCCCAGAGCGCGCCGCGCTCGCTGCGCACCTGAACGGCGCCCCGGTGCTCGGCGCGGTCGCCTTGCAGCGCATCGAGCGTAGCCTGCAGGCGCAGGAACGGCTGCGCAACTCGGCGAGGCTGGTGCTGCACATCCCCGAGGTCGCCGAGACCGGACCGGAGCTGATGCGCACGGTCGCCAATCGTCTGCAGATGCAGATGCAGATGCAGGGCGACGCCACGTGAGCCGCGGCCTGGCAGAGTTGATTGCCGAGCAGACCGTCATCGTCTGCGCCGGCGCCGGCGGGGTGGGCAAGACCAGCGTCGCCTGCGCCCTGGCGCTCGCCGCCGCTCGCCGCGGTCGGCGGGTGCTGGCGGTGACGATCGATCCCTCCCGGCGACTCGCCGAGGCGCTCGGCGTCGCGCGCCACAGCCCCGAGCCCATCCGCCTGTCGGCGGCCACGCTCGCCGCCGTCGGCGTCGCGCCCCCCGGTACGCTCGACGCCTGGATGCTCGATCCGCAACAGGTCTCCGACAATGTCGTCCACCGCTTCGCCAAGACGCCGGCCGACGCCGATCGCCTGCTCAACAACCGGATGTACCGCAACATCACCGCGATGGTCGCCGGCATGCAGGAGTACACCGCGGTCGAGGCCTTGTACGAGTTCGTCACCGAGGGCCGCTATGACCTCGTCGTCCTCGACACGCCCCCGTCGCGCAACGCGCTCCACTTCCTCGACGCGCCCTCCCGCATCACCGGTTTCCTCGATGGCCGAGTGTTTCGCTTCTTTCTGCCCTCGCTCGACGGCGATGGCGTCGCCAAACGCGTGGCCACCAAGATCACCGAGAAGGTCATGGACATCGCGTTCGGTCAGGAGACGCGCGTCGAGTTGATGAGCTTCTTCGCGCTCTTCTCGGCCATCCTGCATCGGCTCTCCCACAATGCCGCGGAGATGCAAGCGTTCTTCCGCCGCCCCGAGGTCTCGTTCCTGATCGTCACCTCACCGGCGCGCGAGGCCCTCGACGAGGCGGCCTTCTTCGAGCACCGGGCGCGGCAAGAGCTCCGCTTGCCCCTGAGCGGCTTCGTTCTCAATCGCAGCCTCGCCTTCGGCGAGCGCCTCTTTCCCGACGACGCCTACTTCGCCGACAGCCAGGTGCCAGAATCGGCACGCGCCAAGCTGCGGGCTCTGGCAGCACGCGAGGCCGAGCAGGTCGCCGACCACCAGCAGGTGCTCGCCAACCTCGCCGCCCGGGTCGACGGCGACTGTTTTGCGCAGGCCGCGCCGTACCTCGAGGAGGGCGTCTCCGACATCCCGAGCCTCGCCCGCCTGGCCGATGCCCTGTTCGCCGGCGACCGCCGGTGAGGTGTGGGCGTCCTATCCATTGACCCGGCCGAGCTGGTTTGGAAGGTGGCGGACCAGGCGAGCGGTCGGATCTCAAGCGACAGTCACCTCGGCAACGGGCCACGTCTCAATGTAACGCGGCCTCGCTGTCGAAGTGGATGTCGTGCTCAGCCGCCTGCCGCCGCACCGAATCGTAGACCTTCTGGCTGAACGAGCTCTTGGCCGCGACCGCGTCCTTCTCCAACTCGCGTTGGATATGGGCTTGGCGCTTGTCGACCAACGCCCGCGCCTTCTTTTGCAATGCCGCACGGGCCGCGAGCCGCTCGTCGACGAAGGCGCGCCGCTGGGCTGGGGTCATCGCCTGGAGCGGCTCGGGCAGCTGGGCGGGCGCGAGCGCCTCGAGCGTGATGCGGCCAATCTGCACGTCATGGAGCAGCTCGTTGCGGCCGAAGAAGTTGTCGGCACCCGCCGCCGAGGCGTTGAAGGCGGCGCGACGCGCCTGCGCCGCCACCGAGGCCTTCTCGACAATCGTCTCGCCGATCTTCTGCCGCGCGGCGGCCGCCTCCCGCCCCGCGTGAGTGCCATAGTACAGGCGGGTCGCGTCGAGCGCGGCTGAGACCCGCGCCAACTCCTCGTCAAACGGGGTCGCCGCGGCCACTTCACTGCCCGATTGACCGACCTGGAAGTAGTCACCGGCCGCCTTGGCGGCGATCTCCCGCCAGACCGGGGTCGTGGCCGCGGAGTCGCCGCATTGCACGGTGTTGACCACGATCGCCCGCTTGGCGGCGGCGGCGCAGGTCACCGGGTACGGGATGTCGTCCTGATAATCCATGTGCGGCGGTGCGTCGCCGACCAGGAAGACGACGCGGTAGACCTCGGGCGCTCGGCTCCAGCTCATCTGGGTGATCGCCTCGTGCAACGCCTGATTGACGCTCTCTGGCCCGTCGCCGCCGCCGTCGGCCGACAGACCCATCAGGGTTTCGTAGATGCGATCGAGGTCGGCGGTCAGGTCGTAACGCTGGGTGAGGTAGGTGTCACCGCGGTCGCGGTAGGCGACCAGGCCCAGCTTGATCCGCGGCGCCGGCTGGGTCTGGGCCATCGAGCTCGCGATCGACCAGATCTTTTCCTTTGCAGCGTTGATCAGGCCGCTCATGCTCCCGGTGGTGTCGAGGACGAACACCGCCTCGATTTCGGGCGCCGCTTTGGCGGCGGCCGCGGCTGGGCTCGAGAGGGTCAGGCAGGTCCAGGCAATCAGTGGAGCGCTCATCGTCGTCACCTCCGGTTGGCTTCGTTGCCACCATCATCACCGAAGGCGGTTCGGCAGGGGTCAAGGCGGGGCAAAGGATATGCAAAAAGGCTGTCAACGCGCCGCGGAGCCTGGTGCGCCGATCGGCGACCGGATCGCCCGAGGCACGACCAGCTTGGCGTCAAGCCAGGCCGTCGTTCGACCAGACAGAACGCTGGCGCTGTCACCAGGCGCGGGCCAGCTCCAGGCTCCACGGAGGAGTTTCGTCCTCCCGTTGGCCCTGCCCAACTCCGTGACCATTTGCGGCAGATGGGCTGGCGACCGGCACCAAAGGTCAGCGGCGCATCAAAGGCTCCCCCTCCATAGCCCAGAAGAAGCGAAACACTGCCGGACTCGCTGTTCGCGACCACCAGATCGACCAGTCCGTCCCTGTCGAGGTCTGCGATGGCGACCGAAACGGGACCAACCCCAACCGAACCCGGCGCGGCGGTTGATCGCTGGGCCGCAGCGGCCAACGTTGCTACACTCCTCGGCGGCGCCCGGCGCCGCCGACACCATGCCCGCACCGATCCTCGTCAGCTGTCAGAGCATCACCAAGACCTTCGGTGCGCGGCCGTTGTTCGAGCGGCTCACCTTCGTTGTGCACGAGGGCGACCACGTGGCCCTCATCGGGCCCAACGGGACCGGCAAGTCGACGTTGATCAAGATCCTCGCTGGGGTCGAGGAGCCGGACGTGGGCAGTTGCACCCGCCGGCGGAATCTGCGCGTCGGCTACGTGCCGCAACACCCGGCGCTCCCGGGGGAGAAGACGCCCCGCGAGCTGGTCACCGAGGTGGTCGCTGACGGAGGGGGGCTCACCAGCGAGGAGTGCGAGCACCGGGCGGCTGTGGCGTTGGGCCGAGTAGGCTTCGCCGCCACTGGCGCCCCGGCTGGGACGCTGTCCGGCGGTTGGCGAACCCGCCTGGCGATCGCCAGCGCCATCGCTCTCGAGCCGGATCTCCTGTTGCTCGACGAGCCGACCAACCACCTCGATCTCGAATCGCGCCGCTGGCTGGAAGGGTGGCTCAACGCCGGGACCGAGGCCTTCGTCGTCGTCAGCCACGACCGCGTCTTTCTGCAAAACGTCGGCCAGCGAATGCTCGACCTCGATCCGCAATACGCCGGCGGACTGCTCACCGTCGATGGTGATTACGCCGACCTGTTGGAGGCCAAAGCCGCATTGCTTGCCGGTCAGGCCAGCCAGGAACAATCGCTGGCCAACCGGGTGCGCCGCGAGATCGAGTGGCTGCGACGGGGCCCGAAGGCCAGGAGCAGCAAGGCCAAGGCGCGTATCGACGCCGCCCACGATAGCATCGAGGAGCTGGCCGAGAGTCGGGCGCGTCTCGGTGGCGGCGCCATCGGTCTGGCGCTCAACGCCACCGAGCGACAGACCAAACGGCTGTGGTGGTGTGGCGGGCTCTGCAAGAGCTTCGCCGGGCGGCCGATCGTCTCCGACCTCGAGCTGCTGCTCACTCCAGGCCTTCGCCTCGGCGTTGTTGGTGCCAACGGCTCGGGCAAGACGACGCTGCTGAGGCTGATCGTCGGTGAGCTCGCTCCCGAGGCCGGCGAGATCCGCCGCGCTGACGGCCTGCGGGTGGTCTACTTCGACCAGGATCGGGCCCAGCTCGACCCGACCGTTTCGTTGCGCCAGGCCCTCGCCCCTGATGCCGACGGCGTCGTCTACCGCGACGCCGCGGTCCACGTCGCCTCCTGGGCGCGGCGCTTCGGGTTCCGCTCCGAACAGCTGGATACACCGGTCGCGCGGCTCTCGGGCGGGGAACGGGCTCGGGTCGTTCTGGCCCGGTTGATGCTGCAGCCCGCTGATCTGTTCGTCCTCGACGAGCCGACCAACGACCTGGACATCCCGACCCTCGAGGTCCTCGAGGAGGCGCTGCTCGAGTTTCCGGGGGCGCTGGTTCTGGTCACGCACGACCGGCACCTGCTCGGTCGGATCTCGACGACTCTCCTGGCGCTGGACGGCAAAGGCGGGCTGCAGCGTTTCGCCGACTATGGCCAATGGGAGGAGGCTACTGCCGAGGTGGCGCCGGTCAGGCGCGACAAACCACGCGCCGCGGTCCCGGCGCCCGCGCTGCCGCGGGTCAAGCGTTTGACCTATCTCGAGCAGCGCGAGTGGGAGGGCATGGAGGCGGAGGTTCTGGCCGCCGAGGCTCGCCTGACGGCCGCGCAGGCGGCCGCCGAAGATCCCGCGATTGCCACCGACGCGGCGGCGCTCGAGGTCCGCCTGGTGGCGCTGTCCGCGGCACGGCTCGCCGTCGACCGCCTCTACGAGCGTTGGGCGGAGCTGGAGAGCAAACGGCAGTAGGCGCACACGCGCTCACTTGCGCTACTGGAGACATCATAGAGGGGTGCCGGTCAGCGAGAAGATCCTGACAGCCCGGCTCTCGGACAGAGGAGAGTGGTGCCCTGCCTTCGTGGTCGATCCCGTCAAGGAGGGCACCGATGGAGCGCTCGATCGGGATCGATGCAGACAAGGAAAGCTGCACGATGGCGGTCGTGGGGCCGACGTACCGCGCTGCCGTCGTGGCAGTAGGTCAGCCCTCGGGCTTCCCCTTCCCTCCGGTTCGTCCTACCATCTGCCGACACCCAGGTTGGGAGGGACCATGAGATTCTTCGCTGTCGGCTTCGCCTCGCTCTTCGTGGGCTGCGCAACTGCTCAGAGCGACGTCACCTTTGCGAAGGGTCCGGAAGGCGCCACGCCCGCCGCGGGCGAGCTCTGCTCGGGAGCTCCCGTGCAGCACCCGAAACCGGATTGGGTCGGGAAGCTCGGTGGCGGGGCGCGGACGTATTACACCGAAGGGCGCGTCGTCTTTGGAGTCGCAGCAGTCAGTGGACTCGACAATTGTGCCCTTGCCGTGACCATGAGTGAGCAACGGGCGCGGGGCGAGCTCGCCCGAGCGAGTGACATCATCTCCAATCGTGTCATCGGTCGCTACTGGGAGGACACGGAGCGATTCGGAGCGTTGCAGGAAGAGACCTCACTCGGTTGTCTCATCAAGGGCAGCTCCGAGTTGATGAGCCGGGATGCAAAGGTCGTCGACCGATGGCAGGATCTCGAGAGCGGCACGCGATACGCGTTGGTCTCCGTCGACCTGGACACCTATCTGCAGGGCATTCGAGATGTAGCCAACTTTGCCGAGCCGTACCGCTCGTGTTTCGACACCGCCTTTCATCGGGAGCACCTGGTACCGGCGCTGACCGCCGGGATCGACGCAGCGATTGCTGAGTCCGCAGCAGAGCCAAACTGACGACACCGTGATCTCTGGACGGCAATTTGGAAATGCAAGGAGACCACTGGCGAGCATGGTGCCCGCCATCATGGCCTCTCTGCACGGGCCAATGGCCGCCTCGTTGCTGGCTGGACCTGTCATGACAGGAGTAGGTGGTGTCTTGCTCGCTACGGGAGTGGCGCTGTTGGCCACCACGCGGAGTGGCAAAGATGACGCTGACGGGGGCGCCCGCGTGATGTCGCACGTGTATGGAGGTCTGTTGGCGGGCGGCATTGGATTCGGAGTGGCCTCGGTTGGCGCTGCCATTTGGAGCACGCAATGCTTCGACTGATCGGGCCGCCTGTTGCGGACCGGAGTCGATTCGCCATCGGTCGCGCAGTCCCCCGTCGGGGTGGGCTCAATTGCCGTTGCCGTTGAGCGAAACCGAGGCCGAATGATTGGAGCCGGCGAAGGTCAGGCCGGCGAAGCTCTGTCCGTCCGGTGAGAATCCGTGGTTCGGCCAGAGCAGCCGGTGTTGCAACCGGGGTTGCCAGTCGCGCGTTGATGGTCGTCGCGCTGGAGGGGGCAAGCGATGAGCGGGGAGGTCGGGCGGGATTCGTCATCGGGGGAGGGGGGAGCGCACCGCGTCGCGGCCGGCGTAGACCGCGCGCCCGCGATCGACGAGCACCAGCGGCTCGGCGGCGTGGACGGTCGGCGGCTGGTGGCGGGCGGCGAGGGAGAGGCGTTTGGCTGCGCCGTGGCCGAGACCGGGGACCACGACCATCAGGCCGGCGGTGACAACGAGGCAGAGCCGCATGGTCCGCCAGGGTAGCGCAGCTCGCCCCGCGGTATGTCCGTTCTCATCGATCGTCTTCGATCCACGGGCCACGGGGAGCGCCAATGGCATGGGAGGCGCAGATGACCGCTCGCTGGCTCGTCCTCATCTCACTCGCGGGTTGTGCCCACGCGCCGGCGGCAGGTCCGCCGATCCTGCCGCTGCGCACCTTGCACTTGTACGAGACCGGGGTCGGCTACTTCGAGCGCCACGGCCCGGTGGCGGGGGGCGAGACCACGCTGCCGGTGCCGGCCGGGCACCTCGACGACGCGCTGAAGACCCTGGTGGTCATCGACCGCCAGGGGGGCGTCACGGTCAACGGCTTCGAGTTTGCGGCGAGCCTCTCCAACGGGCTGGCCCGGGCGCTGGCCGGGTTGCCCACCGGCGAGGAGCCGGTCACCCACCTCGAGTTGCTCGCCGGCCTGGTCGGCGCCGACCTGAGCGTTGTCACGCACCGCGAGAGCGTGCGCGGCCGGCTGATCGCCGTGCAGCCCGGTCGTCATACCGCGCGCGAGTGCGATCCGGAGAACGAAGACTGTACCGGGTCCGCTCCCGACTCGCCGACGGCGGTCGCCGAGGCGCAGCTGCTCCTGCTCGGTGACGACGGGACGATCCGCACCCTGCCCCTTGCTGAGCTCGACAGCGTTCGGCCGCTCGATCCGACGCTGGTCAATCGCCTCGCCGCCGCGCTCGACGTCCTCTCGCCGCGCGATGCGCAGACCCAGCGAGCGGTGCGTCTGCTCGCATCGCACCGCGGCGAGGTGACGCTGGGCTACATCGCCGAGACACCGGTGTGGCGGACCACCTACCGCCTGGTCGCCGAGCGGGCGCAGCCGCGCGGCGAGCTGCAGTCGTGGGCGCTGTTGCACAACGACACCGACGAGGACTGGCGGGCGGTGCAGGTGCGGCTGGTCAACGGCCAGCCCGACTCCTTCCTCTTTCCGCTCGCTGCGCCGCGCTACGCTCGCCGGCCGCTGGTGACGCCGGAGGTGGCGTTGTCCACCGTGCCGCAGCTGATCGACACCACGGCCGATCAGTTCTGGGGCGACCTCGACGAGGACGGCGGACTGATCGGCAGCGCCAGCGGCTCGAGCTACGGGATCGGCGGCCTGGGATTGCGCGGCTCCGGCGCCGGGGGCGCGGGCTACGGCTCGTTCACCAGCAGCGGTGGGGCCAGCGGCGGCGACGCCGCCAGCGGGTTGCTCCGCGTCGGCGATCTCGCTGCGGTCAACGAGGCGCGCGGTGAAGAGCAGGGCGTGCTGTTCAGCTTCACCCTGGCCGAGCCGGTCGACCTGCGCGCCCACGGCTCGGCCCTGGTTCCCTTCGTGCATCAGTCGATCGACGCCGAGTTGGTTACCCTGATGAGCGCCGACCAGAGCGAGGCCCGCTCGGCGGCGTTGTTCACCAACACCTCGGCCTACACGTTGCCCGCCGGGCCGATCGCCTGTTTCGCCGAGGGCGTCTTCGCCGGTGAGTCGACGCTCGAGCGCATGAAGCCGGGCGAGCGGGCCTTGATCACCTTCGGCGCCGATCTCGACGTGGCGGTGACGCTGACGACCCAGAGCGATCGCCGCGAGGTCAAACGCCTGACCCTGGGTCCGACCGGTATCGAGGAGCACGCCCTGCGTCACCGCGAGTTGGTGGTCGAGGTCAGCAATCGCAGCGCCCAACCTCGGCGGGTGTATCTGCCCCTGCCGGTGATCACCAACGCACAGGTGGAGGGCGCCGACCGGCTCGACTATCACCCGAGCGAGGCCACGCCGTTCGCGGTGATCGCCGTCGGGCCGGCGACCACCGCTCGCCGGTCCTTGATCGTGCGCGAGGGGCTGTCGCGCGCGATCTCGCTCACCCGGGTCACGGGCGCGGCGTTCGAGGCCTGGCTCGCCGAGGCGACGCTGCCGGAGAGCGACCGCCAGGTGCTGCGCGCGGCCTTACCGGCTCAGGCCCGCTGCGACGGCCTCACGAGCAAGGAGCGAGAGCGGCAGCACAAGGCCGCCGGGCTCGAGCAACAGCTGGAGCGCCTGCAGCGCTATCTGGAGAAGGCCGGCGGCGGTGAGGAGCCGGTGGCCGGCGCCGGCGAGCTGGTCAATCGCATCCTCGCGCTCGAGACGCAGCTCGCCGCCTCCGCCGAGGCGCAGACCGCCCTCGCCGAGCAGCAGGCGGCCTGCGTCGAGGCGGTGGCCGAGAAGCTGGCGCCGTTGAAGCCGGCCAGGCAGCCCTAAACGGACGGTCACGATTCCCGATCACCAAAGAGCGGCCTCGCCCGAGGAAGAACCGCAAACGGGGCGTGGGCGAATCGCGCACCCCCGTTCAGGTTGAGCGTGCGCGGGGTTGGCCTACCTCAAGAACAAGGAGTGCTACGAGCGCGACGCGCGCGATCCGGCGCGGCGGTTCTCCGTACGACGGCGCAGTCGCTCGCCGAGGTGTTCGTCGATCCCGACGGCACCGACGACGATTCGACGACGGTCGCGGATGACGATTCGACCACGACCGGCGATAACGACGTGCGGCTCCTCCTCGCAGCTCTTCCGGGTCGCCCATGTCTACGGTCCAGTCCTGGTACGCCGCGGGCTCGCTCGCGCGCTGGACGCGCAGGGGTTTACGGCGCTCCTCTGGCTCGAACCCGCGTACTACCGTGGCTGATGCCTGCACGGTACGAGCTCGCGTCGAGGGATGCGGGTGTCGATTCTCAGGTCGTCGACAGCCTCGACCCTGCGTTGGGGAGGGCCGTGCACCGATCTCTGGGCGGGCGAGGGTCTGCCGAACGACGACTCCCGCGGCGACATGACCTCGCCATCGATGAAGATCGGGTTGCTCATCGCGAACGGCCGTAGGTCGCGCGGCCGCCCAGGGCCGGCAGCCGATCGCCGAGCCGCGCGAGCCGGCCGGCCTCGTTCTCGCGGGTGACGCGCAGCATCCGGCGAGAGCCCGGGTGAAAACCCGGCACAAGTGCGCTATTCTGGTTCTTTGCCAGGAGCAACCATGGTGCGACGCAATTGGCTGTGGGGGGCGGTCTCCGTCGCGGGGCTCGCTGTGGGGTGCGCTCCGCCCGCGGTGGTCGGTGTCGACCTGCCGGCCGGCAATACCTTGCTCGGCAGCGGCTCGGCGACCTTCGACGCGACGACCGGCACGGTGACCTGGACCGCGTTTGACCGCGCCGGGGAGTTGCTCGACAGCTCTGACGTCCTGCCCAGCGCGACGGCGCACAACTGCGAGGCGGCCGGTTGGAACCCCAGCTCGCGGGTGCTGTCGGTCAACGCCTTCATCGCCAACCAATCGGCGGCGGCGGTCTACCTGGCGCCGGTCGAGTTGCGTATCACCGGCATCGCGCAGGCGAACATCGTCGCCAGCGTCAACACCGACCTGGTCAACGCCGGCTGCGGCGCCCACGGCTTGACGCTGGCCAGTGCGGACCTGGATCACAACGGCACCTTCGACTGCATCTGGCCCGACGACGCCAGCAACACGGCCGATGATCCGGGTTGGGATTTCAGTCAAACGTTGGGGAGCGACAACGCGCTGGCGCCGGGGGAGTGGTCGGCCTGCCGGTTCGTGCACTTCAACCTGCTGGTCGAGGCCAACTTCACCTTCTATTGGCAGATCCTCGGCGTGGTCGACGACGGTTGGCCGCCGCCGCCGGCGATCGACGCTGTGGCCAGCCCCACGCAGAACAGCGCGCCGACGATCAGTGGTGCCTGCGTGACCACTCTGACCGCGCCCGATCAGCTCAGCCCACCGCCAGCGCAGATCCCGACCACCAACGAGATCACCTTCCTCGGCGGCGCCGCGCCGGTGACGACGATCTGCGACGACACGGTCTTCCCCTGCCAGACCGTGGGCGGGGTCACCTACTGCGGGCGGTTCAGCGCCAGTGTCCCGCTGGTTGCCAACACGCCCAATCGGCTCGAGGTCTTCCAGACCCTCGACGGCGCCGATCGCAGCAACTCGAGCTACGTCACCGTCGTGCACGACTCGCTGCCGCCACAGGTGGTGAGCACCAACCCGCCCGACGCGGCGGTCGGCATCTCCCCGGCCGCCAATCTCGTGGTGACCTTCTCTGAGGCGATGGACGGTGCGACCATCAACTCCGTCGACGCCGCCAGCGCGAATATCTATGTCCGCCGGCAAGGTCAGACCGCGCGGTTGCCGGCGACGGTCACCCTCGCCTCGGCCGCCGAGGCGGTGATCGATCCGGCGGCCGAGTTGCCCAACAGTAGGACCTACGAGTTGGTCATCACCACCGGCGTCCGCGACCTGGTGGGCCTGGCCCTCCCGGCGCAGGTGGTGGTGACGTTTGCGACCGCCAAGCGGGACGACACCGTGGCGCCGGTGGTGCTCGGGGTGCAACCGCCCAGTGGCGCGGTGAACGTCGACCGGCGATCCACCGTGGCCATCACGTTCTCGGAGGCGATGTTGGCCAGCGGTACCACCAACCCGGCGTCACCCACCTGTGTCGATTCCGGCACCGTGACCTGTACGGCGATCCGCGTCCTGGCTTTGTCGACCGGGCTGCGCGTGCCCGGAACCCGGATGATGTCGCCCGATGGAGCCACGGTGACTTTCCAGGTCAACGACGCGGCCTACGACTCGACCGGTCCTGACCTGTCGGGGGCGGGGTGCTTCGGCGGTCAACCGCCGACCGCCGCCCTCGACTTCGACTGCAACCGCAGCTATCGACTCGAGATCGCCACGACCTTGACGGACCTCGCCGGCAACCGTTTGGAGGCGGCTCACGTCAGCACCTTTGCGACCGGCATCGAGCCCGACCTGGTGCCGCCCTACGTCGTCGCCATCGCGCCGCCCCCCGGAGCCGCCGGTGTCGCGGTCGGCATCCAACCGGAGGTCCTGTTCAGCGAACCGGTCCAGGCGGGCACGGTCAACGGCACCTCGATCACGCTCAAGCAGGACGGTGTGATGTTGGTCGCCGCGTCGGTGTCGCTCTCCGCCGACGGCCTGTTGGCGCGGTTGACTCCGACGGCGTTGTTGGCGCTCGACACGCGGTATGTCCTCTTCGTCAACAACACGATTAGCGACGTCGCCGGCAATCCGCTGGCGGCGCCACAGAATGCCAGCTTCACCACCGTCGCGGTGCCGGATACGACGCCGCCGGTCGTCCTCTCGGTCAGCCCCGCCAACGAGGCGGGCAACGTCTCAGTCGCCACCAATGTGCAGGCCACCTTCTCCGAGGCGCTGGCGCCCGCCACGGTCAATACGGCGACCTTTGTGCTCGAGCGCTACAAGAACAACGGCACGACGATCGAGTCGGCGGTGGTTGGCGTGGTCAGCCTCTCCGGCGATCGCATGGTCGCCACCTTTGCGCCCGAGCAGGTCCTGGCCAAGGACCGGCGGCACCGGGTGACCGTGACCACCGGGGTCACCGACGCGGCGGGAAACCCGATGGCGGCGACCTTCGTCTCCACCTTCACCACCGTCAAGGACGACGCCATCCCGCCCTGCGTCACCGCGGTCGGGCCGGCGCCGGGCAGCACCACCGTGGCGCGTAACTCCCACTTCGCGGTCACCTTCAGCGAGCCGATGTCGCCGCCATCCGTCGTGCCGAGCTCGTTCGCGTTGCGCAACGCGGGGGGCACCTTGCTGACCACCATCGTCTCGCTCTCGGCCGATGGGATGCAGGCGAGCCTCGTTCCGGTGGCGCCGCTGCCGCTCGGGAGCGTGACCCTGCAGCCGCGCACCGCTTTGACCGACGCCAGCGCGCAACAAAACGCCCTCGATCAGCGCTCGCCGGTGGCCGGCTGCCTCGAGCCGAGCGGCCCCGCGTCGCCGACGTTTGGTTTCACCGTCGTCGACACGCTCGATACGACGCCCCCGACCGTGCTCTCGCTCACGCCGCTCAACGGCAGCACCAACGTGCCGGTGGACACCACCATCGTGGTGACCTTCTCCGAGTCGATGGACCCGTTGAGCCTCAACGACGACAACATTGGCCTGCTCGTCGATGCCATCGGCAACCGCGTGCCGGCGGTACGGACCTTTTCGCCCGACGTGACCGGCGTGACCATCGCGCCGCTCGTCCTGCTCACCACGGCGACCGCCTATCGGGTGACCGTCGCCGCCGGCGGGCCACGCGATCTCGCCGGCAACGCCCTGGGCGTCGGGGCGCAGACCACCTTTGTGACCACCGCCCCGTCCGGCGACACGACGCGGCCGCAGGTCCTCAGCGTCTGCCCGCCGGACAACGCCACCAATGTCGATCGCCTGCTGCGCCTCGGCTGTAACGCCGCCTTTCCCGGCACGGTGATCATCGTCTTCAGCGAGCCGCTCAACGGCAACACCGTGGTGGTCGGCAATATCCGTCTCCTGGAGGTGAGCAACAATCCGGTGGATCGGACCCAGGCGGTTGCGTTGCAGCCGGACGGCATCACGGTGGTGTTGACACCGGCGTTCCGCGACGCCAACGGGCTGAAGAACGGCACCACGCATCAGGTGCGGGTGTCGACCGCGGTCACCGATCTGGCCGGCAACCCGCTCTCGGGCGTCGAGGCGTGCAGCGCCCCGACCGGCGGCCAGTGCACCGACTTCGGCACCTGAGCCTGAACCGACGGACACCTCGTCGATGACCTCCTCCGCCTCGGTACGTCACCGCCGCCGCGCGGCGCGGGCCTGTTGTTGCTGTCAGTGCACGGTCTCGTTTTGTTGGACCTGCCGTTGCGGCTTTGCCATCTGCCAGGTCTGCATGGATGAGAACCGCTTCGCCGCCGCGCTGAGAGCGTGGTAAAATCGTACGTCGGCATGTTGACCTTCGACATCTTGAAGCCGAACGCACCTGCACACCCGACGGTCGGCCGCCTGCGTGCCGGGCGTGCGGCGATCTGCTGCCTTGGCGCGGTGCTGGCAGCGGCGTGCAGCCCCGGGAAGGTCACCGACGGGGCCGCCGTCGGCGACGGCCCCGACCTGCCGATCGCCGTAGACGACTTCGTCTCGCTGGCCGAGTCGAGTTGGGGCACGTCCGCGACCGGGCGAGACAACCTCCTGCGACGGGTGCCGCCCAACCATGCCTTCGACACGCTGCCGTTCGATACCAGCGGCTGGGCCACCGACACCTCGCTGCAGACGATGCCGTGCTCAGCTGATGCGAGCACGCTCGAGGCGATCCTCGCGCGCGAGCTCGCGGCGGCACCGGACACGCGGCTCATCTTGCCCGACTGCGACATCAAGATCCTGGTCAGCGACGGCACGTCACGCCTCATCGGTCGACGGGACCGCATCGAGCTCGTCGGGCAGGCTCACACCCGCTTCGTGATGGAGGAGATCGCACCGCTGTTCGACTGGCAGAGCACCGACTATACGGCCCGCGCGCCGCGCATCGACGCCTTCCGCGTGTCGACCACGCCTGCCGACACAGCGTTGCCCGCCATCGCCGCCTGCGACTGGATCGGTGGCTACGCGATGGGCACCCGCAAGCTCCTCCTCGATCCCGCGTGCGCGCTCGCGGCCACCGGCGACAACGCGTGGGGCGTCGGCGACCTGGTCTACATCGAAACCGACGCCTTCCCGGGCGCCGGCCCAGCCAACCCGATTCATCGGATGGCCTACCGCCTGACCTGTGTCGATGGCGCCGTCTTGGGCCTCGCCGATCGGGTCGGCAGCGAGGCCGGCTGTGCCGAGCTCGACGGCGATCACCAGGTTCAGATCGATCGCCCGCTGCTGATGGACTACGGCAACGGCGCCTACTACATGGGGGGTGCGAGTGTCACCACCAAGCCGACCGGACACGTCGTGCGGCAGATGGAGCGGGTCGGCGCCGGTCGCGGCGGCGCCGGCGTCGAGACCCACAACATCGCCGAGTATGTCGGCTTCCGGAACATCCGCTGGTACCGACCCAACGGCTACCTCTACAACTCCGGCTCGGGTGCGCTGCGGTTCGCCCGCATCGCCGACGCCTGGGTCGTCGGGAACGATTTCCAGACCTGGGGCAACGCCTGGCTGACCTTCCAGGCCGACGCGTCGCGGGTGCTGATGCAGAACAACCGCTACACAGCGCCGGTCAACCGCGCGATCTGCGTCGGCGAGCTGGTCTCGCTCGGCAGCAATCCGGCCGGCGATGTCCGGCTGACCTTGTATATGGACACCTCTGTCACCGACTGCGATGTCCAGGCCGATCAGTTCGATGGTCGCGTCTACCTCGGCCGCGACATCGCCGAGCCGAGCCTGCGTAACAAGATCCGGACCAAGGTGTTCGTATCCGAGACGCCCAGCACCGTGGTGATCGATCTGCCTGGCGTTCCGGCCGCGGGCCTGGTGACCACAGGCGGCGGGCTGGTTTCAGTGCTGAACAACTGGAACGTAGCCTCGGCCTACGTCAACGGCCCGGCCAACACCATCCACTTCGTTGGCGAGTATTACGACGGCTCGCGGATGGGGCCACTCCTGCAGAGCGGCGCTGCCGGCGTGGCCATGGTCTACGCTTGGATGGAGCACGACGCCAACGAGCACTGCTCGCGCGGGCTGTTCTTCCACGGCAACAGCTCTGCACCCGGAGCGCTCGTCGAGGGCAACCGCCTCGATTGCCCGATCGTGCCCTACGCCTCCAGCAACCGCACCGACGACGGTGAGGGCATCAACGTCACCTACTTCAAGAACCGTTTGGTCCGAAGCGGTCCCGAGACCTATCCCGACGGCCTCGCCAACTTCGGCGGCGGAGGCTTGACCCGTGGCACCTTCGACGTGGCCGAGCACACCGATCAGGCCGGCGCCGCCAACGAGAACTTCACCTGGCTGTCGAACGTCTTCTACGAGTTCTATCAGAGCACGAGCGCGATCGACGACGTGGCCAACGACGGCGACGGCGGTGCCGCGGTCGCGCCCTACCACCTGTACATGCCGACCCTGTTGCGCAACCGCTGCTATGCCGCCGGCTGCAACCTCGACGACAACCTCGATACGCAGCCCCAGGCCAACCCGACGACCTATGCCCCCGACATCGTCGATGGCGAGCTCGGCGAGAGTCCGACGGTGCCGGCGGCGTGGCACTCCGACGTCGTGCCGACGTCACTGTACTATCGGGCCGATCAGCTCGTCCGGGGCGTGCCGGCCTGGTGGTGCCGCGAGGCTGCCCCGTTCGGGCAGATCGGCGCCCACTACGACGACTTCACCACCGCCGAGACGATCACGGCCGCACGGCTCATCGGCACCGACCAGCCCTGCACGCCGCCCTGACGCTGGCGTCGAGGTCAGCTCAAGGCGAGCCCTCGTTCACGGGATAGCCGTAGAGCTCGATGCCGTCCTGTCCAAATACCCGATCGACGGCAACAGGCTGGTGTTCAACGGGAATCGCGACGGTGGAAACCTGCAGTTTGATCGAGGTCCGGGCCTCGGTATCGCAGCGGGATGGGCTTCGTCATCGACGCTTGGTTGGCGTTGGTGGTCGCAGTGGCCGGCTGGATGAACAAGGGGCCATTGGAGATCATCGAGTACCTCCGCGCAGAGAACCGGGTGCTGCGTGAGCAGGTGCGGCGCACCGGGTGGTGGTGGCACAGCCGGCGAAGGTCAGGCCTGGGAAGCTCTGTCCATCCGTCGTTACGGCCGATTCAATCCGGCGAAACCAGGCGGGACGCCTTGCGAATTCCGAGGAGTCCAGTCTCGCGGTGCATAGAGGCCGCCAACCCAGTAGCTGCCACACTTTCTGGCCGCTTCTTCAAAGGTACCGAATTGGTGGACAGTCCGTCCTCCCCGCTTGTGGTGCCCCGGTTGAGGAATCACGCTCCATTTGGTTGGGTCAAGACCAAGGTCAGAGGTTGTCGTGTTCAACGGAAAACTCGAGACCCTTCTCTCGAGAGCTGCCCAATCGCTGGTTCGGCGTTCGATACTGCAAACCAGACCTGGTTTGGCTACCGCGTCCTTTTCGAAGAGATATGCGGTACCGGCAATTCTTTCGAGAGGCATGGTGTGCCTCCTTTCATCCGCTGTAGACCATCAAATTGTCGACCGTCGTCACCTATGGTTGCGTGCCGATGGCGATTGTTCAATGGGCCGCGGTGTCGTGGCGAGGACGCTCGCTTTCATTCGGTGATACGCCACGAGGGCGGGGTTCGTCATCGGGGGAGGGGTTTTGCTCTCCCTGTGCACTCGCCCCCCGCAACGTCGGCCGGGTGGGTCTTCCGGCCTCGACGAACGAATCCGACGCCCTCGGCTGCAGTTTGCATCTTGCCGCAGCCCGTCTATATTCCCCGGCGGCACCGGGTGACACTGGTACGCACCCGTGCCGAGCCACACTCGGTAGTACCCTGCCCCGGCAGTGTCTCTGACGTGTAGCGAAAAACGAGTGGCCCCCCACGAGGAGAGACGATGCGTAACTGCATCCCTGCCCGCCTGACGTCGTTCTGTCTGCCTTTCCTCTTCTTCCATTGTGGCCCTGCGGATCCGTCGCTGGGGCTGATCGCAACCGCCACCGCAGAAGCCCTCGGCGTCGAGCACACCGTCTGCCCGGTCGGCTCTCCCCAGGGGCCGTGCGACTTCGCCACGCCCACCGCCTGCGCCATCGGCGCCGGGGTCACCAACGGCGATATCTGCCTGGTTCGGGGCGGCACCTACCACGAGCCCATCACCTTCCAGGCAACGCCGTTCATCGGCCGCACCGAGCTCGTCTTCCGCTGCGCCCCTGGTTTCGCCTGTCTCATCGACGGCCGCGGCCTGCTCGCCAGCGGAGTCGACGGCTATGATCACTGGACCATCGAAGGGTTCGAGATCACCGGCACCACCGGCGACGCCGTCACCGGTTACCGGGGCGTGCGTGCGGTGCGCGACTGCTACATCCATGACGTGGGCGGCCGCGGCATCGCCAAGCTCACCGGCACCAGCACCGCCACTGGCGTCGCCGAGCGCAACCGCATCGAGAGAACCTGGTCGTCGGGCATCCAGTGTCTCGCCCCGCCGTCCGGTCCGGTCGTGATTCGGAACAACCTGCTCGTCGCCACCGGCCTCAAGGGCGGCAACGCCGTCAACTGCACCTCGGCCAGCGCATCTCTGTCGGTGGTCCACAACACCCTCGACCTCGCCGACCGCACGCCCCCCTTCGCCGACCCGGCGGCTTACGGCATTCTCAGCGCGAGCGCGCGCGCCAATGTCGTCGTCGGCGGTAACACCTCGATCTCGGTGAGCGGCGATTATCGCGAGAACCTGGTCTCCGGCTGGGCCGCCGCTGCCTACGCCGGCGCGGGCGGCGACGGCGGGGGCAACACCACTGGTGCTCCCTCGTTCGTGGACACCGAGGACTACCATCTGCTCGCCAGCTCCCCGGCCGTCGACGCGGCCGTCACCTCGACCGAGACCGAGGACTTCGAGCGCTCGCCGCGCACGGGTACTCCCGACAAGGGCGCCTTCGAGTACGCCCCGGGCTACGACCCGGAGACGCCGGACTGGCCGATCCGCGAGACCGTCGACGAGCTTTCGCTCTATGCCTCGCCCGCGCTCACCCTGCTCCCGGGCGTGGGCGGCGGGCCGGCGGTCGCCTACCTCGACTCGAGCGCGAGTCGGCTCGTGTTCGCCCGGCGTCTGACGAACGGCACCTGGCGCGACGAGGCGGTGGCTGCGCCCGTAGGCACCGTGAGCTTCGCCGCCAACGGTCCCAACATGCGACACGTGGCGCTCGCCATAGAGCCCACCACCGGCCTGCCCGCGGTCGCCTGGGTCGACCAGGCGGCCGGTCTCTTGCGGCTCCACTACGCCCGCCGCGTGGGCGAAGGCTGCGGCACGGGTTGCGCCTCGCCGCAGTGGAGCGGCTGCAACGCCACCCCGTTGAAGACCTTTGCCAACACCGATCGCGTCTCTTTCGACCTGGCCATGAGCCCGCTCACCGGCCGGCCCGGCATCGTCCTCTGGCGCCAACGCACCAACGGCTGCGGCACCAACGTCCCTGCTTACCACGTGCTCTACCTGTCGCAGCAGCCGAACGGCACCTGGACCGAGACCGAGCTCGCCGCGACCTCTCCGGCCTGCACCAACATGATCCCGCCGGCCGTGGCGCTCTCCTTCTCGCCAGAAAACGACGCGGCGGAGCTCGCCTTCACCCGCACCACCGGCAACGCCAACAACTTCGATCCCCATTACTCCCTCGGCGAGCTCGTCTTCGCCACCAACGCGTCGGGGAGCTTCGTCACCACGGTGCTCGCGCTCGGCGACGGCAAGACCACCTACGGCGGCACCCGGGCTTACCTGGATCTCGCCCACCGCGCCAACGGCGACCTCGGCATCGCCTTCCACGGCAAGTTCGGCCCCGGGACCGGCAAGATCGGCGTCGGCTTCATCGAGCGTCTCGGCGGAGTCTGGGCGGCGGACGCCTCCGTGCCGGCCTGGTCGCTCGCCGGCGCCACCATCCTCACCGTGCACGGCGTCGCGCTCGCCTACGACGCGGCCAACCTGCCGACCCTCGGCTTCGCCTCCGAGTACACCCTGCGCCTGGCGCGCTTCGACGGCGACCGCTGGGACGTGCGCTACGTCGACGCGCAGCGCGCCAACGGTTTCTGGCCGACCCTGGCCCTCCTGCCCGGCGGCGGCGTCGTCCTCGCGCACCAGCAGGAGGCGCCGCATCACGACGTCAAGGTCCAGGCGACCCAGGATCCCGGCGGCGCAGATCCGGCCTCGGTCGAGCCCTCGAGCTGCGATCTCTGCCCCACCGATCCGGCCAAGACCGCACCGGGTGTCTGTGGCTGCGGCACCCCCGACACCGACAGCGACAACGACGGCACCCCCAACTGCAACGATGGCTGCCCCGGCGACCCCGCCAAAGTCGCGGCAGGGACCTGCGGCTGTGGCATCTCGGATGCGGACAGCGACGGCGACGCGGTCAAAGACTGCAACGAGGACTGCGACCTCGACCCCGCCAAGACCGATCCGGGTCTCTGCGGCTGCGGCGTCGCCGACACGGACAGCGACAGCGACGGCGCGCCCGACTGCAACGACGACTGCCCGCTCGACCCGCTCAAGGTCGCGCCCGGCTTGTGCGGCTGTGGCGTGCCCGAGGGGTCGAGCTGCGGCTGCACCGCCGGCTCACCCGACGGTGACAGCGACGGCACGCCGGACTGCGCCGACGACTGCCCGGCGCACGCCATCAAGATCCTCCCCGGTATCTGTGGCTGCGCCGTGGCCGACACCGACACGGACAACGACAGCACCCCGGACTGCAACGATCTCTGCCCGACCAACAACCCCAAGACCTCGCCCGGCGTCTGCGGCTGCGCCGAGCTCGACTGGGATACCGACTCCGACGGCACGCCGAACTGCGTCGACGAGTGCCCCAACGACCCGGGCAAGATCGCCTGGGGGATCTGCGGCTGCCAGGTCCCCGAGACCGACAGCGACGGCGACAGCATGCCGGATTGCCAGGATGGATGTCCGACGGACCCCGCCAAGATCTGGGGGGGCTACTGCGGCTGCGGCGTCTCCGACGTCAACACCGATGGCGACCAGGTGCCGGACTGCGCCGATGGCTGCCCAACCGACTACAACAAGGAGACCGCGGGCGAATGCGGCTGCGGCGTCATCGACCTCGACAGCGACATCGACGGCGTTTCCGATTGCATCGACGGCTGCCCCAGCGACCGCGACAAGACCGCCCCAGGCAATTGCGGCTGCAACCAGGTCGAGCTCGACTCCGACGGCGACGGCACCTGCGACGGGGTCGATTTCTGCTTCCTCGATCCGAACAAGACCGACCCGGGCTACTGCGGCTGCCACGTCTCCGACGGCGACACCGACGGCGACGGCACCGTCGACTGCGACGACGCCTGCGACCTCGACCCCGGCAAGACCCAGCCGGGGCTGTGCGGCTGCGGGGTTGCCGACACCGACTCCGACAACGACGCGTTCCCCGACTGCATGGACGTCTGCCCGACCGACCCGAACAAGGGAGCGAGCGCCGGCACCTGCGGCTGCGGCGTGAGCGAGACCGACACCGACGTCGACGGCGTGAAGGACTGCATCGACGGCTGCCCGAACGACTTCACCAAGACCAGCCCCGGCGCCTGCGGCTGCGGCACTCCGGACTTCGATTCGGACAACGATGGTCATGCGAACTGCGTCGACGCCTGCCCCAACGACCCGAACAAGTGGGCGGCGGTGGGGCTCTGCGGCTGCGACGTCCCGGACAACGACACGGACACCGACGGCACGCCCGATTGCCTCGACGGGTGCCCGGGCGATCCCAACAAGGTCGCCATCGGCATCTGCGGCTGCGGCGTCTCGGATGCGGACACGGACGGCGACACCGTGCTCGACTGCCTCGAGGAGTGCGACCTCGACCCGGCCAAGAGCGCGGCCGGGGTCTGCGGCTGCGGCGTCCCCGACACCAACAGCGACGGCGACGCCGCGCTCGATTGCCTCGAGGAATGCGATGACGATCCGGCGAAGCTCGCGCCGGGCGCGTGCGGCTGCGGCGTGGCCGACACCAACCGCGACGGGGACGCGGTCCTCGACTGCTTCGATGGCTGCCCCGACGATTCGAGCAAGTCCTCCCCCGGCACCTGCGGCTGCGGCGAATCGGACTACGACGGCGACGGCGACCTCGTCCCGGACTGCAACGACGGCTGCATCGGAGACCCGGCCAAGACTGCACCGGGCGCCTGTGGCTGCGGCGTCCCGGACGTGGACGCCAACAGCAACGGCACGGCGGACTGCCTCGAGACCAACGCGCCGCCGGTCGCCGTGGACGACACGGCCTCGACCGAGGAGGAGACCGCGGTCACCATCCCCGTTCTCGCCAACGACTCCGACCCGGAGGGTCAGGTGCTGACCCTCATCGCCGTCAGCTCTCCGGCCAACGGCACCGCGGTCATCTCCGAGCCGAGCGTGGTCTATACTCCGGCCGCGGGCTTCGTCGGCACCGACAGCTTCACCTACACCCTCCGCGACCCGGGCTCGCTCGAGGACACCGCCACCGTCGTGGTCACCGTGACCGAGAGCAGCGGGAATACCGAAGACCCGGATGGTCCGCCCCCCGGCGACGCCGACACCGGCGGTGGGCAACCGGCGAGCTGCGGCTGCTCCACGAGCGCGTCGAGCGCACTCCCCTGGCTGGCGTTGCTGGTCTTCTTCCCGCGGCTGCGCCGCCGCCGCGCCTGAGGCACCTCGGGCGCAGACGCAAACGGGCCAGAGCTCGACGGGTGGGTGTATGTAGCACCAGGCGACGGCGCACGCTGCCGCGTGGTCGGGTGATTCGATGTTGGTCTTGGGGGTGGTGCACCCGGCCGCCGAGGCGGCCGCACCTGTCGTGCTCGCGGTCCTCCGGTGAGAATCCGTGGTTCGGCCCAAGCAGCCGGTGTTGCAACCGGGGTTGCCGGTCGTGCGTTGATGGTCGTCGCGCTGGAGGGGGCAAGCGATGAGCGGCGCGGTCGGGCGGGGTTCGCCATCGGGGGAGGGGGTTTGTGCCGCTCATCTACCGGCACAACTCAAATCGCAGCCGGCCGATAATAGTGGCGCACCCCACGAGAGGCGCCCATGCCCATCGGCTTCGACTTCAGCGGCAACTCGAGCGGAATCGGCCTCGACACCTCCGGCAACCTTCGCCTGAACTCGGGCCCGGTCTCGTTCAACCTCTCGACCGGCACCGTCGGAACCCGCATCGGCAACATGATCATCGATCCGGACCCGCCGAGCTCCAACAGCACGAGCTGCAGCTCGAGCGACAGCTACGCGGCGACGTCGTCGCGGCCCACCCGGCGTCGCGCGTCGACCGGCCGCGCGAGCAACACCACCGACCCGACCCCGACCCGCGCCGCCTCACCCGGTTTCTGGGGCCGAGTCAAAGCCTTCTTCGGTGGCTGATGGCTGGCGCTCGACGCACCACCGTGGGACAGTATCTCTAGTCGGCGAGCCGGCTGAGCCATCGGAGATCACGTGGCGATATCGAACGACAACGGAGGCAACAGGGTCGCGACCGCGGGCAACGCCAATGCGCCGCTCCCTGAGACCCCGGGCAGCGCGAGCGCCGCTCCGCGCCCGAGTCGCCCGCCGGCACGCGCAGAGGTCCACGACGCCGTCGACAAGGGACAGCCGAGGCCGGCCGCGCCCAGTGTGCCGAGCACACCCCTGCGCGCCGCGCCGCCCCAGCCGCGGACGGTCCGGGTCCAGTCGAGCGCGACAGATGCCACAAGTCGCATCGTCCGGGGTCTGACGCCCGGCGCGCTGATCGTGCGCGATCCGCAGGAGATGGTGGCGCGACTGCTCGAGACCGTGCCCCCCGGCTCGCTGCGCAAGCTCGAGCTCACCGCCCACGCCCGCCCTGGCGAGCAGCACCTCGACGGCTCCAGTCTGATCCTCGCGTTCGACCGGACGACCGACCAGCACTACATCGCCGTCAGCTCGAACGACTCTCTCGCGCCCAACTTCGAAGCCGAGCTGGCCCGCTTGCGGCCGCTCTTCACCGCCGATGCGGTCGTCGAGCTGGGGGGCTGCGCCGTCGGCGCGACCGAGCGCGGCCGCGAGTTCGTCGCGCGGCTCTCCTCGGTTCTGGGAGTCACGGTCAAGGCGGCCGACTACTACCAGGCACCGCTCATTCCCGGGCGCGAGGGGCGCACGGTGACGGGCACCCCCAGCGAGAACGGCGCCACCTACACGGTCACCGGTCGAGCGGCCAACCCGCTCTTGCGGCTCTTGCACATCCCCATGGCGCTGAAGGATTACGAGGGCCTGCAGGCCGCAGGCGACGGCGCCGCCAAGGTCGCCCAGCGGCTCAGCGGTCGAGAGGCCGCCAGGGCGTGGCAGGTCGCGGCCGAGGCCTACAACGGCGAGCTCAACCCGCGCGCCGCGGCCCGCGCTCACGCCCACGCCATCGCCGAGTTTTGTCGCGACATCGACCCGCGCGAGGCCTCACCCGCCGACGGCGACCGCGTGCGAGCGCTGCTCTCCTCCCTCGCCGCGCTCGACGCCGATCCGGTCGCCGCGCTCGCTGAGGCCTGGCCGAGTGGCCGGGAGCCCGACCGACGAGCCGCGGTCTTCCTGCAGTTGGGCTACGAGTGCGAGGGCAAGAGGCGAGAGACCGCTGCTGCCGCTGCACGTCGACAGGCGGCGCCCTGAGCGGCGCTGCGCTGACCCGCCAGGCACCTTTCGCTCAGGCGGCCTCTTCGACAACCTCCTCGATGGTCGGTGTCTCCGGCGCGCGCTTGCGCAAGCGACTCGGGCCGTAGCTCGTTCCGTCGCGCAACACGTAGTAGGCGATTCTCAACAGGTGTCGCGCCCCCGCGACCGGTTCAGCGTCGATAGCCCTCTGCCGCCAGACGGGCCCGGGTCGGGGAACCGGGGCATGCGCGAGCTGCGTGATGGCAGCGAGGGGTGTGCCGGCGACAGATTGGGCCCAGTGTCCCGAACTTCAGCCGCGCGAGCCCGTGATCTCGGCGGCGGCCACCACCTCCAGGAAGTGACCATGTCGCGGCCGGGCTATGCGACCGGCTCGATCAGGTTCGACATGAGCACCACCGCGGGCAGGGAGGCGTACCACGCCCATCTGCGCCGCACGTGGCCGGAGCACCTGCGGGCCGCGCAGTGCGATGCGCTGCGCCGCGAGGCCTGCACCTGGTACGGTGTCGACCGCCAGGGGGTGGTGCGCGCGCAGCCACTGCAGCCCGGTTGCCGCCCTCAGGGCGGGTACGGCGTCGTCTGGCCGGGGACGGGCCGAGAGGCCCGCGACGAGGCGTTCGCCCGCACGCGCGGCGACACCTACCTGCCGGCGAGCAGGCGCTGACCGGCGTAGTCGCCGTGCGGCATCACCGGCTGGGAGCTCCGAGCACGGGAGAAGGAGCGCGTCGCCGTGCGCGCGGAGAGAACCAGGCCGCCGACCCGCTGGCCGCGCTCGAATGGCTCGGCGTCGCGGTGCAGCTCGAGCCGGTGTCAGGCGCCCGTGGCGCGGGCGTGTTTGGTGGTTGGGGTCGATCGCAGGCTCATCACCACCCGACGGCGACGTCCTCGGCCTGCCGGTTCACCCTGGGACCCGGGAGGCACGAGGGGCGCGCCGTCGTTTGACGACGAGCAGGGTGAGCGCGAGCCAGGCGCCCGGGCCAGCGCTGCGGCAGTCGCAGCCACGCACCGTGACCTCGAGCTGCAAGACGTCGCCGCCTCCGGGCGAGCGGGGGTCGCCGCCCTGCGGGTCACCGGCCGGGCCGGCGCCGTCTGGCGCACCGCCGTCCGGATTGGCAGCGCCGTCCACGGTCCCGTCGGCGGCGAAGGTCGCGGTGCCGAACCCGGCGTGGTCGTTGGTGTCGCCGGTCAGTCGGCTCCAGGCTCCCTGCGTGCGCAACCCGCCGGCGCGATCGTTGAGGGCGAGCTCGAGCCCCCAGTGTGCGCCGGGTTGCGGCGCGGCCATGCTCCAACCGGTGAAGGCGATTCGCACCTCGACGACGTAGCCGGTGTCCACGTCGCCGCCGTCGTCGAGGGTCGTGCTCGGTGTGAGCACGACGGCGCTCGAGAAGCTGCCTGCAGCCGGATCCCAGGTCACGCCGGGAGAGAACGGGCCGCGCTGGTCGTGGGTGACGCCGCGGGCGCTGACGAAGAACTTGTAGTCGTCGTCGTTCCAGCCCTGGCGATCGGCGGCGGTGTCGAACAACACCTCGATGCTGTCGTTCTCCCACAGCTCACCGTCCTCGTCGGTGATCGGCGCTTCGACGGCCGGGTCGGTCACCCGAGCGGCGAGGTAGAGCGCGTCGTCGTCCCACCCGAGCCGGTAGGTCACGTGGGCGCCGCCCGCGTCGACCTCGATTGCCGGCAGCCCCTCGTACTCGTTCAGGTCGCCGTCGATGACCGGCGGTGTTGCGAGGCGGCCGATGACGTAGCTCGGGCGTTCGATTGTGAACTGCTCGAGGTAGCCAGGTGGGTGATGGAACATCGCCTTCGTGCCGCTCGGACCGAAGGTGTCGAACGCGCGCAGCCACTTGTTGATCGAAAGGTTCGTCGGGTTCCACGCCGGGCGATTGGCGGGGGCGTAGTTCGCCGCGGCCATCGAATAGAAGTTGGCCGGGACGACACCGCACGGGTCTTCGCCCGCTTGCCCGAGGCCGGAGTCGCGCGCCGCGGCGTCAGCGGCGCGCGGCGGCCCAGAGGTGTACCAGAGCCAGAAGCGGGTGCTCGGGAACTGATCGCCGTCATCGTTCGGCAGCGAGCCCGCCGGCTCCCAATCGGGCCAGGGATCGACGCCCCACGGGTTCGCGGCTCCGTTGCGGTGGTCGCTCGAGCTCTGCAGGTACCAGCCGTTGGCCTCGTCGCCGACGAAGACCGGTGCGGTTCGGCTGATCGCGTAGTGCTGAGCCAGGAGGTTGTTGAAATAGACGCCGCCGGTCGCGTCGAACGAACACGACGCGCCGCTGCCCTCGTTGCCGAAGAACTTCGGATCCTGGCGGTAGTGGCCCTGCACGCCCGGCAGATCATTGGCACCGAGGGTGCGCTCGCCGCCGCCCAGATCGAACCCCTGCTCCCAGGTCTCGATCACCGGCTCCTGCGCCGGGAACCAGTTGACGATCGCCCACAACATCCCCGGGTCGACGTCGAGGTAGGCGTTCATCACCTCCATCAGGCCGGCGTTCGCGGCTTGCGCCGGGTCGCTCAGGCCGTGCACGTGGCCGCAGAGGTCCTGCTGCTGCCAAAGCGACGGGTAGGTCTCGTCGAAGAGCATCGCCGCGAGCCTTGGGTCGTTCTCGTACCGGCGGGCGAAGGCGGTCATGACATCCTGCCACATCCGCACGACCGCCCAGTCCTGCATCTGGGTGTAGCTCCAGCTGTCCGAGGCGCCCGGGCGGGCGTAGCCTTCGTCGTGCATCCACTGCGGCGTTCGCGAGCCGTAGGCATAGGTCTCCATCACCCGCACGACGAGCTTGCCGCGCCCCTCGGCGAGAAACGGCTGGCCGAGGAGAGCGTCCCAGAACGCCCAATCGTAGAGCGGCTCGCCCCCTGGCGCCGCCGCCGGATCCTGCGCCGCAGCGATGCGCGCGCACGTGCCCGCCCAGTCGTACGGCGGCGTCGTCGCGTCGCGCCAGGCGCTGGTGAAGAAGTACCCGGGGTCGATGTTCAGATCGATGCCAAGGTGCGTCACCGGCACCGCGCCAACGAACTCGCGGTAGGTATCTTCGCGGCCCGCGAACCAGCGCTCCCACTCGTCCTGAATCCCGGTCGGATCGAAGTCGCTCAAGCGGAAGCGCGGGTAGATGCCAGGGTAGTAGCGCGTCGACGTGCCGGGCCAGACCGGCTCGCCGGCCGCTTGCGCCTGCTGCCGGGACGGCGGTCGCTGGGGTGTCAGCTCCCGACCTCGACTCTGGCACGCACCAAGAGCGCAGACCACCAATGGCAACACGCGAGCGGCAGTGGTCATTGTCTTCCCTCGTTGTTCTACCCAGACAGACTACTCGACGCTGTCGGTGAAGGGGAGAGGAAGAGGCTGGAGACAACCGCGCCGTCGTCGCGCGCCGCAATGCGGGCCTTGACGGCGAGAAGCAGGCGCCGCTCTCAGTGAACCGCAGCCCTCCACTGCCGTGCAGGTGCTCCTTGACCACTCGGTTCTCGGCGAAGAGCGTGTGGAGGGCCTTCTCTGTCTTCAGACGGCAGGAGATCGGCCTGGTGCTGTCGGCGCGCAGTTGGTAGCCTCTGCCCATGAGGTGGACCTCGTGTTGCGGGCACGCGGGTTCGGTGCGCCTCGTTGCCTTCGGCCTGGCGATTGCTGGCTGCACCGGGCGAACCGGATTGCGTGTCGACACCGGTGTCGGTCCGGCCGGCGACTCGGACGGCGCATCTTCTGCGGACGGGAGTGGGCTGATGCCGGCCACCGATCTGGTGTGGCTCGAGACGTCACCGCACACCGGTCCCAACGTCACCGCAGCGTGGACGCCGGCCCCCTCCGCGGCGCTCACCGGGCAGGTCTTTCAGCTCTACGCCGACGCCACCTGCACGACCGCTGTCCAGTCGCCCATCGCTCTGGGCGCCGGGGTCGGGTCGCGCGGGATCACGGTCACCGCCACCGGGTGGTACTCATACACCGTCGTGAGCCAGCTCGCCCCGAGCTTCGCGCTCGAGTCTGCCTGCTCCACCCCGATGCAGGTGATCGTGGGGCCACCCGCGCCGGGCGAGTTCGAGGCTACCCCCCTGACCATGACCGAGATCCGGTTGGACTGGCAGTCCGGGGGCGGCGCCACCGACACCTTCACGCTCGCCTATCAACCGCTGACCGAGCCGCCGGACTGCGCCACGGGCACCGTGGTCACAGGCCTGACCGGGACCACCGATGTCCGCTCGGGCCTCGTGCCCGAGACCCTCTACGGCTTTCGCCTCTGCGCGGCCAACTCGGGGGGCAACCTCTCCGCCGGACTCACGGCCTCGGCGGCAACGCTCGGCGACGGCGGCACCTGGACCTGGATCGACGGCCCCACGACCGACTTCTGGAGCGGCACGCCGCCATGCCCCTCGGGGCCGAACGAGCCGGCCGGGTACTACCCGTCGCCGCCTTCGGCGATCCCCCCCGCCGAGCCGCTTCGGCCCGGCGCGCGGCTCTACCACGTCTTCGTTCAGACCGACTCCGGACCGCTGCTCGTCGGCGGCGAGGGCTGCGGCGGCGGGTACTTCGACCCGGGGACGGGGCCCGTCCCGGTCGACTGGCGCTCGGTGCAGTCGGACGCCTGGCGTCGCAACACGACCACTGACACCTGGGAATTCGTCGGTGGTAGCCACGGCTTCGGGTTCACGCTGGGGTGGCCGGTGGCGAAGGGCAACGCAGCGCTGCTGCGGGGTCTGGATGGGAGCCTCTTCCTCTTCGGCGGGTTGACCGCGTCGTACCTCATGGATGCGCTGCACCGCTCCGACGACGACGGTGCGTCGTGGACCCTGATCTGGGGCGCCGAGGACGGCAGCGGCTCCGCGGTCTGCGCCTCCTCCGGCTTCGATCCGGCCAATCGCATCAGCCGGCGCCGTGATCCGGCGCGGTGGGTCGACTCCGAGGGGACGTTCTGGTTCTACGGTGGCACGGGTGGTGGCGATCTCGCGGACCTGTGGCGCTTCGATCCGATCACGGCGCAGTGGGCCTGCATCGACGGCGACGCGGTGCTCAACCAGCCGCAGACCGCGACGGATCCCGGCAGCTTCGCGGACGCCGCCTTTTGGACCGGCAAAGACGAGAACCTCTATCTCTTCGGCGGCGGGTCGGGGGCCGTCGGCGCGGGCTACAGCTCACTGTGGCGCTACTGCTTGACCGTGACCGAGCCCTGCTCGCCGGCCACCTGGCACACCTGGACCCTCGTCAAAGGGAGCTGGGCGGGCAACCAACCCGGCACCTACGGCTCGCTCGGCGTGCCCGACGCGACCAACGTTCCGGGCTCCCGCGCCGAGTCGGTGTTCTGGATGGACGACGCCGGCCACTTCTGGCTGTTCGGGGGCGCGGGCTTCGACGAGGCGGGCGACAACGGCGGCCTGAACGACCTGTGGCGGTTCGACGGCACGAATTGGACCTGGCTCGGTGGCAGCAAGGTGATCAACGACGCTGGCTCGCGCGGCGCCTTGAACGTGCCCGCCCCGACCAATCTCCCCGACAGCCGCATCGCTGCGGCTGCGGTGCGCCTCGAGGACGGCTCGGTCCTCATGTACGGCGGTGACGGCCACGGCGATCTGTGGCGCTGGACCCCTTGAGGCCGGTGCACCGACCGCACCAGCGCGCGACATTCACCTTCCCTCCGGTCCAGACGCGCGCGCTGCTGTTGTGGGGCACGCGCGATCCGGCGCTCAATGCACGACCACCTACGGGCAGGTGCGCTTTCCGGACGACTCGCCGTTCCGTTTTCTCGTCTCCGCTCTGCCGCGCGAGACGATCGAGGTCATCCTCTTCTTCGTCACCGAGTCCGACGCCGGCCTCGACACCCGCATCCTCTGGTACGAGCCCGGCTGCTCGGACGTCTACACCTACTCGAGTGACGGCGAGAACCTGTTCGAGTTGGCGATGGGACCGGCTGGGTCAGCTTCCGCCCCAGTAACGCGTCGCGTCAGCCCGGCGGTTGTCAGCGCACGTCGCGCCCCACATAATGGACGTTCCTTCGGGGGAGGGAGCCATGGAACGTCGGCGACTCAAACGTCAGCCGCGCCGATTGTCTGTCAGCTTCGGCGAGGCTGAGCTCACCGGCAACGGCATCACCCGGGACGTCTCGGCCGACGGCGCCTTCATCATGGCCCAACGACCGCCGCCCATCGGCACCCGACTGCACCTGGCGGTCAACTACAACAAGAACCGCAAGCTCTTCTTCGAGGCGGTGGTTCGCCGGCATTGCTACGCCCCGCCCGAGCTGCGGCAGGTGCAGCAGAGCGGCTTCGCCGTGACCTTCCTCGGTCCGCGCGAGCTCGTCGAGGAGCTGACCCCGGCGGCGGCCGCCGCGCCGGTGTTGCGCCGCGAGCTCGGCGACCGGGCGGCGTTGGCCAGCTGCATGACACAGGAGATCGCGATGGGCGGAGTCTTCGTGCACACCGACACGGAGTACGCCGCCGGCACCCCGTTGCGGATCGAGCTCCGGCTCACCTTCCTCGAGCGGACCCTCTCCTTCCCCGCCCGCGTGGTGCAGGTCGTGCGCACGCCGGTGCGCGGCATCGCCGTCGTCTTCGACGACCCGGCGGCGGTCAGCGAGCGTCTGTCGGCCGCGCACGACACGTCGCCATTGCCCGAAGAGAAACTCCGCGCATAGGGGCGGGTGATGCGCGCCCCGCGCCCGCTCCTCCGCACGGCTCGCCGGCCGCTGAGCTGGGCCGCCGCCGCCGCCGCCGCGACGGCCTTCGCCCTCGCGGTGGTCGAACCCGGCTCGTCGGGCCTGGGCGGCGGCGTGGCCACGGGCGGCTTCGCGCGCGGGAAAACCGAAAACGGGGTGTACGCGAATCGCGCACCCCCGTTTAGCTGGCGCTGGTGCCTGCCCGGCGGTGGCGGTGTATGGTGCGCGCATGGCTGAGGCGGTCGCCCGGGCGAAAAAGCAGCCGCTAGAGCTGACGCTCGGCGATGAGGCGGAGTCAGCCTACCTGGCGCGCGCCAGCGCCGCGCTCGATGCCGCGCGCCTGAACAACTTCTTTCCCGACCCGCGGCCTCTCGCCAGTCACCTCCGCTGCCTGGCGCCGGCCGTCCACGGCGGACTCTATCCCGGCCTGCCGCTGGACGTTCGCTCCGGGCTGCCCGCCTACCGCGCCTGGGCCCGCCTGCAGGCCGACCGCGAGGTGGCGGGGTCTTCGCTCGCGGGTCTTCCCCCGCGCGAGGTGCTGGTGGCGCGGGCGCGGCGCAGCGGAGCGACGATCCACGGCAAGCGTCTGCTCAAGTACGACTACTTCTCTGCACTGGCTGGCCAGCCGCCGGTGACGCTCAGCGCGCTGCGCATCGCCTTGCGCCGGGTCGTGCCGGAGAAGTCGACCGCCGAGTTCAGCATCGTCTTCGACAAGCTGGACCTGTGCGGCCTCTGGCTGCGCACGACGATCGAGTTGGCTCAGCGCGACTCGTTCTGGAACCGACGCATGGTCGCCCTCACCGACGACAGCGCTGGACAGACCGAGGCCCTGCGGGCTCTGGTCTACGCCGCCGCCGGCAACGAGGCGGAGTTGATCTTCGCTCAGTTGGCCGCCACCGAGGGGTTGCAGGTCGAGCGCGTGATCAAGGGGACGATCGGCCCGTTCTTCTGCGCCGGAGTGCGTGTCCCCGCGCCGTTGCAGCCGCTGGTCGAGGACAGTGCGGCGCTGATCGCCACCTTCGCGCTCGAACGGGTGGCCGTCGACCAGGCCACCGACGGCAACAACGACCCGCTCGCCGGCTCCTGGAGCGAGAGCCTCTCGCCGGAGGCGCGCCAGACCTACCTCGCCGCGCGGGCGCGTTGGGGTTACCGCGTCTTCAAGGATCGCAAGCTGGTGGCGCCACCGCAGTTGGCCGCGGCGCTGACTGCCTTCTGCCGGGCCAGCGGCACGCGCAATCTGATCTACCCCCTGGCAGGGTAGGGACCGATGAACGACGTGACCACGCCTGGCGCCGCCGACGCGCTCGATGCCCTGATCAGTCAGTTCAGCTCCCCGCTCGATTGTCTTCGCGAGCTGGTGCAGAACAGCATCGACGCCGGCAGTCCGCGCATCGACGTCTGGCTGAGCTACGAGCCGGCGGCCGATGGCGGTGGCACGATGCTCGTCCACGTCGACGATATCGGTGAGGGCATGGATGAGGCGATCATCGACCAACAGCTGACCACGCTGTATGCCTCGAGCAAGGCCGGTGACCTGACCAAGATCGGCAAGTTCGGCATCGGCTTCGTCTCGGTCTTCGCCCTGGCGCCGCGCGCCGTGCTGGTACAGACCGGCCGGGGCGGCGAGTACTGGGAGGTGTTCTTCGGCGAGGACCGCAGCTTCACGAAGTCCCGCCTGGAGGAGCCGGTGGAGGGCACCCGGGTGACCCTCTTCCTCGCCGGCGACGCCGCTCGCTACGCGACCCTGGTCGCTTCGTCGCGGGCGACCTTGCATCGCTGGTGTCGCCACTCGGACACCGAGATCACCTTCGCCGATCGCAGTGACCCGCGCGCCAGGACGCCGGCGCTGATCAACGAACCGTTCACCCTCGAGGCGGCGCTGGGCGTGCGCGTCGAGCTCGACGGAACCGAGATCCTGCTCGGCTACCGCCGAGCGCCCGAGTACGCCTTCTTCAACAAAGGGCTGACCCTGTTCGCCACCCGCGAGGCGGAGCTGGCCCTCGGCGCCCACGCCGAGCGCTTCGCGCACATCGGCTTCAAGCTCAAGTCGCGCTACCTCGAGCACACCCTCAGCCGAGAGACCATCCTCAAGGACCAGAACTACGACAAGGCCATCGCCCTGCTGCGCAGCGCCGCCGATCAGCGGCTGGCCACGGCCCTGGTCGAGGAGCTGGTGACTTTGGCGGCCCGGCCGGCGGTGGACCTGCCGGCGCAGCAACGTTGGGCCGAGCTGTGCGCCTACCTCGCCGACGAGCCGGACGCGGTCCTGCTCGCCGCCCGATCGCGGCCGGTGGTGCGCACCACCAACGGCCCGGCAATCTCGCTCGCCGAGCTGGAACGGTGCGGCCGGGGGGCGGGGCGGCTGTTCATCGCTGGCGAGCGCTCGCCGATGACCGACCGTCTCGCCGCAGACGGGGTCGCCGTCGTCTACGACCTGCGCGCGGCCGGCGCGATCGACTCCAGCCCGGTGCGCAAGCTGTTGATCCGCTACCTGGTGGCACAGCACCAGCGCTCCTTCGCCGGCCGGCTCGAGCAGGTGGTGCCGCTAAACCTGCGGGCACGGGTCGGTCGGCCGGGGGAATGGCGCAACCGGGATCGTCGGGCCTTCTACGCCGCCCAGCTGGTCGAGGTCGAGCAGGATTGGCTGACCATCGAGCCGCTCACCGAGGCCGGCCCGGCGACGCGGCTGGTGGCCGCTGCGGCTGGCCTGCTCGCCCGCGTCCAGGCGCCGGTGCGCGAGCTGCGGGCTTGCCGCCTCGTCGAGGCGACCGGCAGCGCGCCGCTGTTCTTGGTCGGGGACGGGCGGACGGCGCGACCGCTCGTCGCCGGCGGGGCCGTGAGCCGCGGGCCGGTGGTCGTCAACTGCACCCACCCGCACGTCGCGGCGCTCTCGCGCCTGCATCAGCAGCGGCCGGCGCTGGCGACCTATGTCCTGGCCAAGAACGTCTTGCTCCACGTCGATCGTGGCCTCGAGCTCGACCTCGCGTTGATTCGCGCCGCGGTGGAGGCCTAGGTGTCGCACATCGACGAGGTCATCGCCCGCAGCCGGCGGGGCGCCGGCGGCGGTGGACGTCACACCTTTCAGCTGGCCCGCGCCCAGGCGATCACCAAGCTGCGCCAGTTCGCCCTCGCCGATCCCTCCTTCTACGTCCTCGAGCTCATTCAAGCGGCCGCCGCCTGCCAGGCGGCCAACGTCAACATCGACTTCGATCGGCGGACCGCGCTGGTCGCCTGGTCCGGTCGAGCGCTGCGTCGCGAAGAGCTGGCTCACCTGTTCGACTACCTGTTCACGGCCAGGGATCGGCTGGAGGTCGCGCATCTGCGCGCTCTGGCGCTCGGCGTCAACGCCCTGTTCGTCTTCGCGCCCGAGCAGGTGGTGATCGAATCGGGGGACGGCACGCGCGCCAACACCCACCGGGTGGTGATCGACGGCGACGCCGAGGTGGCGACCCTCGGCCCCGGCGCCGAGCCGTTGTCCGGCAGCTACGTCCTGGCCACCGGCCTGCGCCGCCGGCGCGCCGCCAACCTCGGCCTGGCGCCGGTCGGCGAGCAGGTGGCGATCGAGGACCGCTGTCTGTGCGCCACCGTGCCGATCCTGGTCAACGGCGAGGCGCCGTTCGGCTACAGCCGCCAGCGCGTGCCGCGCCTCTGGGGCTTCTCTCCTCAGGTGGAGATCGACGAAGGCGACCTGTACGGCAGCATCGGGGTGTGCCCGTGGGCCGAGCCGCTGCACTTCCGGCTGCTCACTCACGGGGTGTGGATCGAGTCGGTGGAGTATCCGTTGATCCCGGGCGCCAAGCTCGGTGGCGTGGTCAGCTTCGACCGGCTGCGCAAAACCGCCGATCACGGCGGCATCGTGCGCGACGACGTCTACGAGGAGCTGTGGATCCGTTTGCGACCGTACGCACAACAACTCGTCGGCGGCTTCGCCGTGCCGACCATCCGCGACGTCCGCCTGGCCTCGGGGGAGGCGATCCCGCCGCCGGCGCTGCGCGGTTGGCTTCAGGGGCAGCGTCGCGTGGTGCTCGCTGACCCCGACGCCGAGGAGGCGTCGCGGCAGGCGGCGGGGGCGGTGGCCGCAGCCCTGGCCGCGCCGTTGGTCACGGTGCCGGCCGCCGAGCGTCGGTCGCTGCACCTGTTGGCCGGGCCGCAGGTCGATCTGGTCGAGCCGACTGGCACCGCGGCCGAGGTGGCCTTCTATCGCCAGGCCGAGCTCGGCCCGCCCGCCGAGCCCTACCTCGCGCCGCCGCTGGCGCTGCCGCCGGTCCTGCTCGGTGATGCCGGTCCCAGCGCCGCGACCCTCGCTGCCGAGCTCGGGGCAGCGGTCAGGATCGAGGCCATGCTCTATGTCCCGGCGGCGCCGCCGACGCCGTTCGACGGCGTCCTCGCGGAGGTGCTCGTCGCCGATCGGCTCGTCTGGGAGGGGGAGCTCCCCAGCGCCTTCGTCGGTCAACGGCTGCAGGTGCGGTTGACCAACGTCGCGGTGGCGCGGCTGCTGGACAGCGCTCCGCCTAGCACCGGTCGGGACCGGCGAGCCCGGGAGTTGGCCGAGTGGGTGCTGACGCGAGCCCGCGAGCAACAGGTCGCGCTGCACACCCGCACGGTCGAGACCTTGGCGGCGCCAGGGGCCGGCCTAGGCGAGGCCGCCCGCCGGCTGGCGTTGCGCCTGTTGTCCCGCAACGCCGTGGTGCGATTGCGCGGCGGAGAGGTCGGCGGCCCACCGCGGGTCAGCATCGCCTGGTTGAATGCCGGCCCCGATCTGCTCGACGCGCCGTTGTTCGTCACCCTCGCCGGTGAGCGGTTGACCCCGCGCCAGCTGGTGGCGCAGATGGCGCGCACCCACGGGCTGGTCTACGGCGTCATCCCCGAGGTGCCGGCCGATCTCGTCGGCCTCGACCGACGGCTCATCCTCGCTCTCGACCAGCACAGCGAACGGAGCCTGACGAACCTCGTCGGTGAGGCCGCCTATGTGCGCGTCGACGGGCGCGACCGGTTGGCCGAGCAGGCCGGGGTGCAGGTCCGCGATCTGGCCGTCGGCCTGCGCCGATACCCGGCGTTCCCGCTATGGGTCGAAGGGGCGAACCCGAGTCGTTGGCCCGCCGCGCAACGTCGCGCTTGCCTGACAGCGTTGGTGCAGCAGCTCACCGACCGCTTCTTGGGCCGAGCACCGGCCCAGCCGAGCTCGCCCACCGCCTTCGTCACCTGGGAGGAGAACCGCCGCCAAGCCTGCCGGCACCTGCAGGCGTTCGCCGCCGCCGCGATGGCCTGTCCCGAGTTGGACGGCGTCGCCACGGTTCTCGACCTGCCGCTCTTCTTTGCCGACGACGGTGGGACCCTCACGCCCCGGCAGCTGGCGACCGCGTTCACCGTCGGGGCCCTTACCCTCGTCTACAGCGGGGCGTTGGCCGCGCGCGAGCTCGGCACGCTCGCCGCCGCCGCCGCGAGCGGCGCCGCACCGGCGCCGACGACGTCGACGCGGCTGGCCGCCAGCCCGTTCGTGGCCCACCTGCTCAGCCGCGTTGGGCGCGTGCGGGTCGCGTTCGACTTCGACGTCGACGACCGCGAAGGCGCGCCGGTGCCCGACGCCTCCGCGACCCCGTTGCTGGTCCAGGCCGACCTGTGTGACGAATGGGTCACAGGCAGCCTCGGGATCCCTCACCTCGTTCCCGCCGATCCCGCGATCGTCCTCGTCGACCCCGACGGCCACACGCGGCGCGTCCTGCCGGAGCCGGTCGGCCCCGGGGCCCTGGTCGGCTGCCTGCGCCTGCGCCGCGCGGAGAGCGGTGGCCCGTCCGTCGACCAGCTCGCGGCGGCGATCGACCGCACGCGTGAGCACCTGGTCGCCAAGGCCTTCGGCGCTCTCACTGAAGGCGCTGCGAGCGATCGCCGCCGGCTCGAGGAGCTCCTGCTCGCCTATGCGGGCGATCAGCTGCTGCTCAGCGCCGATCCCTTCGGAGTGGTCACCGCATCGGTGCGCCGGCCGTTGGCCCTCGACATCCTCAACCTGCCGCTCTTCCCCGCCGGCGAGGCGCAGGCCGCCACCGGCTGGCGACTGGTGCGCGAGTTCGCCGCCTTAGGCAGCGCCGCCGCCGGCGGGCCCACCGCGTTGCGCCGTGTGCTTGCTCACACCACCGCCGCTCATCTCCGCAGCTGGCTGACCGCGACGTTGTCCGAGCGGCGGGTCAGCCGGCTGCCGAGCACCCGGTTTGGCGTCCCCGCCGACGAGCGGCGTGCCGTCGCCAACGCCGCGGCCTACCTCGAGCGGCTGAACACCTGGTGGACGCGCCTGTGCCGGCAGACAACCGCCGGTGGGCAGGGCCCGATCGTCGTCCTCGAGCTCAGTCCCGGGCCGCTCTCGGCAGTGGCGACGGAGTCGGGCAGCGACCCGGCGGCCCCTCTCGGGCGGCTCGACCTCGACCGCGGCGCACTGCTGCTCGATCGGTACCATTGGTTGGTGCGCGAGGCCTTTGCCCACACCGACGACCTGGAGCGGCTCGGTTGGCTCCTGCTGGCCGCCTTCGCGCTGGTCAACGCGCGCCTGACCGCGGTGACCAACGACCAGGAGCTGCTCTTCCAACTGGCCGTGGCCCGGGCCATCGCTGATCCGCCCGGCTCGGTCACCAACGTCACCCTGCTGGGCAGTCCACTCAACGGCGGTTGAGGTAGCGAGAGACGCGACGCCGGCGCGCGCGCCGGCTCAGGTGCCGATACGCGCCTGGATTGCGGTGATCGCCACGGTATTGACGATGTCCTCGACCGTGCAGCCGCGGCTGAGGTCGTTGACCGGTTTGTTCAGGCCCTGGAGCACCGGACCGATGGCGACGGCGCGAGCCGAGCGCTGCACCGCCTTGTAGGTGTTGTTGCCCGTGTTGAGGTCCGGGAAGATGAAGACCGTCGCCCGCCCGGCGACCTTCGAGCCGGGCAGCTTGGTCTTGGCGACGCTGGCATCGACCGCAGCGTCGTATTGCAGCGGTCCTTCGAGGACGAGCTCCGGGTAATTCCTGCGCGCAATGGCCACCGCCTCGCGGACCTTGTCGACGTCGGCGCCCTGCCCCGATTCGCCGGTCGAGTAGGAGAGCATTGCCACCACCGGTTCGATGCCGAAGGCGCGGGCCGTCTCGGCGCTGGCGGCGGCGATCTCCGCCAACTCGGCGGCGGTCGGGTCGGGGTTGACGGCGCAATCGCCGTAGACCAGCACCCGGTCCTCGAGACACATGAAGAAGACCGATGAGACGAGGCTGAAGCCGCGGCGGGTCTTGATCAGCTGCAGGGCCGGCCGGATGGTGGCCGCCGTCGAGGTTGTCGCCCCGGAGACCATCCCGTCCGCGCGCCCCGTGTGGACCATCAACGTGCCGAAGACCGGTGGTTCGAGCACCGCCTCGCGCGCCCGCTCGATGGTCATGCCCTTGTGAGCGCGCGCCTGCTGGTAGACCGACGCGAGCTCTTCGAGCCAGGGGCACTTGGGCGGATCGACGATCTCGGCGCCATCGAGATCGAGGCGGAGCTGACCTGCCTGAGCGCGCAGGTCGTCCGGGTTGCCGAGCAGCGTCAGGCGCACCGCCTTGAGGCGCAGCAGCGCGTCTGCCGCCTTCAGGATCCGATCGACGTTGCCCTCCGGCAGGACGATGTGGCGATCGGCGGCGCGAGCCCGACGCACCAGCTCGTACTTGAAGGCTTTGGGCGACATCTGCTTGGGCGCGGCGAGGCGCACGCTCTGCGCCAACACCTCGGTGTCGACGTTCGACTCGAACAACTGGCGTGCGATCGCCACGTCGCGATGGTGCTCCGGCTCGATGTGGATGCGCAGGCCGGCGAGGCTCATGATCGTCTCGTAGGTGTTGACCGGCGAGCGCACGATCGGGAAGCGCGGCCCCGGCAGGCCCTCGAGCAACTGGGCCACCGGCGGGGCGAGCTCGCGTTCTCCCGAGAGGACCATGCCGCCGATGTTGGGCGCGGCACGCGACATCAGGGCCACCAGCGCCATGAAGATGGCATCGTGGCGGTCGAGGTGGGTGACCAGCAGGACGTTGTTGTCGAGCAACGGGATCATCGTCTCCACCGAACCGGAGGCGACGATCGTCTTGCCGACCTTGTTGTGCAGGTGCTGTTTGCCGAACAGGACCCGGCCACCGAGGTGCGCGGCGATCTGATCCATGCGGGGCATGGCGAGGTTGGCGTCGAAGGGGATGGCAGCGACGAGCTTGACCCCGGTCTTGGCGAGCGGCGCCCCCGTCTGCTCCCGCACCCGTTCGAGCGCGGCCGGGCTGACCTTGTTGATGAAGACCGCCAAGACCTCGCAGCCCTTGCGCGCGAAGTTATCGATGCCGATGCGCGCGTCCGAGACGATCGCGTCGACGTCCCCCGCAGAGCCGTCCACTGCCAGGGCCACCGGGATATTGAGATCCCGCGCCAGGTCGCTGTTGAAGTCCGACTCGAGCGCCGAGGTCAGCGGCAAGAAGTCCGTCCCCTCGCAAAGGATGAAGTCGACCTTCTCCTCGAGGCGCTTGAACTTGGCCAGGATCTCCTCACGCACTGCACCGACCTGCCCGGCGGCCAGGCGCGCCTCGACCTCTTCAGCGGTGGCGCCGACCATCTCGTCGAGCTCCACCTCGAGGTGAAAGGTCTCGCGCACCAGATGCGCCTCGCGGTCGGCGATGCGCTCACCGTTCTGCGCCGCGCGGTAGGGCACGCCAATCGGGCGGAAGAAGCCGATGCGCCCGATCGTCCGCTCGAGCACGTCCATCAGCCCCAAGGAAACCAGCACCTTGCCACTGTTGGGGTTGGTGCCCGAGATGTACAGGCTGTTGGCCATGTGACTCTCCCTCAGAGCGCCTGAGCATAGGCGGGTCGGGCAGAGGGCACAACGCCCGCCGAGGCCATCTGCTCCACCGAGATCAACCTCGCGGCCTTGCCAAGGCGCATCGCTCGGGGAGCGCGGTGACCGGGGCGGTTGGTGGTGGAGAGGGCGCCGCGTTTCGCTCAGGGGAAGCGCAAGCGCAGGACCCAACCTTCCCACATCCGCTGAAACGCCTTCATGTCGTTGGTGCCGAGGACGCTGATGAGCGTGGCGTAGCCGGTGGGGTCGCGGCCGCGCGCCGCGCGGAAGGCGTGGTAGAAGCGCGAGAGCGCGCCCTGCTCCTGCAGGTAGTAGAGCAGGTAGCGCGCCTGGGCGTAGTTGGTTCCGGGGTCCTCGCTGTAGAAGCCGTCATCGGTGGTGGCGCAGAGGTTGCGGAAGCTCGGCAGCTTCTGGGCGCGGATGGCTTGCTGCAGGCCGCTCAACCGCCAGTTGGTGAAGCCGACGATGTGGCCCTCGCGCTCGCCCGATTGCTCGTAGAGCGAACCCAGGCCTTCGTTCAGCCACGAGGGACAGCCGGGGAAGTTGGCCGCGATGAAGGGGTGGACGATTTCGTGCACCAGGGTACCGCCGCCAGTCGCGATGTTCATGATCAGCGCCCCGTGGCGGCTCGAGTAGTAGCCGTACGGCGTGTCCGGGTGGTCGCCGAAGAGCTTCGCGGTCAGGCGCCGGTAGCTGTCGGCGTCGCCGAATAGCCAGATGACCAGGATCTCCCCCGGATCGTCGGGGAAGTAGTCGGCCCGCAACAGCCGCACCGCCCAGCGCACTGTGCTCTCGGCGTGTCGCCGAACGGTCGCTTCGTCCTCGTTGCCGACCACCACGAACGGCGGCTCGACGACGAGGTGAAACTCCTCGTCTGGCAACTCGGCGAGCAGGATGCGGATCTCGGCGAGCTTGGCGTCGTACTCCGCCTCGGTGAAGCCCACGACGCACAGAGCCAGGACAGACAGGTGAGTCAACATGGTGGAGGTCCAGAGCATGAATCGGGCCGAGCCGCCGATGTCGGACACTGATCCATGGTTGCTGGAGAATCAGATGATTGGCTGGAGGGCCAGCGGAGCTGCCCGCAGGCAGCGTCAACCGCCTTTGCCGGATGTCAGGATCCCTACGGCCGCCCGAAGCAGGCCTGCGCATGTCGCGTATTGCCACGCGCCCATGTACGCGCCAACCACACGGCGGCCGCGCCTCGTCTGACGATGGTTGCCCGTTGTCCCATTCGCCGTCCCAGGCTGCATGGTGGATGCCAGCGAAGCCTGGCGGATGAGGTGAAGAATACTGTCTGATTGCAACCAGTTGGCTCCACGGGGACTGGGCGGCCGAGGCTCTTTGGGGGAATCGGGTCCCCGCCGGCCGGACGCCCGGTGGGATGGTGCGCTGATTGACGGGCCAACCTCGGCCGCATACGGTGCGCCGATGACCGACGCCAAGCGCACGCGCATGTTCGACAGTGAAGAGCCCCAGAACCCGTCGCCGCGGACGACGATCGTCGGTGGCCGGCCACCGGACCAGCGCACCGACCTGCCGCCGGTGCCAATCGGCCTGCAGCAGCTGCTGCGCCTGGCCTCGGTCGATGATGGCTTCGCCGCCGAGTTGGTGACGCGCCGCAGTGCTCTCGCCGAGCAGGCCGGGGTGGCGTTGACCGCCAACGAGCGGGCAATCCTCGACGCCGTACCGGCCGCGCAGCTCACTGCTATGGCTCACAACCTGCCACCACCGGCCCCCGACCGGCGCGACTTCCTGCGCGAGACCGCGCGGACCGCCGTGGTGGCGCTCGGCGGCGTGGTGTTGGCCAGCGCCTCGGCCGCCTGCCCGGTGACGCGCGGCATCACCCCCGACGAGCCGCCGCCGCCGACCCGGGGCATCTCTCCGGACGTGCCACCGCCG
>JBFYZW010000236.1:0-6388 GCA_041309305.1 Deltaproteobacteria bacterium
GAAGTCGTGCGCGACGCCGCCGGCCAGCCGGCCGATGCTCTCGAGCCGCCGCGCCTCGAGCAACTGCTCCTCGCGCGCGGCGGCGCGGGCCAGCGCCTCGCGCTCGGCGGCGAGCGTGCGCCCGCGCTGGCGCAGCGCCAGGCCGAGGTAGACGGCGATGCCCATCAGGTAGCCGGTGATCAACACCGCGTGGGTCGCCGGGTGATCGAGGACCGGGAAGATCGGCGCGAAGCCCTGCGTCTCGGCGAGGAAGACCGCCCAGAGAACCCCGACCGCGGCGCAGCCGAAGACAAACGCCTGCACCCAACCGCGCAGCAGCCCGGCGACCAGGATGACGATGCCGAGGACCATCACGTTGGGGCTCGAGGTCCCGCCGTAGGTCACGGTCACCGCGCCGGTGGTCAGGAGCAAGAAGACGGTGAACGTGGTCGAGGCGAGCGCCACCCGCCCGCGCCGCGCCAGCCAGACCAACAGCCCGACGCCGGCGAGGATGGCCAACGAGATGCCCATCCCGGTGAGCGGCGCCGCCGAGAGACCCGCGAGCCACAAGACCGCCGACAGCGCGACCGCGATGATGCCCATCGGCCAGGCGACCGCCTCGAAGAGCGCTCGCTCGTCCCGTACGGCTGCGGTTTCGTCGTCGCGCTGCTGCGCCATCTCACCCCCCGAGCAGACTACGCGGGCTCATACCATCCGCGCGCCACGAGTGGAACCCCGGCCCCGGGTTGCCCCTTGCGCTGACCGGCCGACCGGGGGATCGTGGACCGTCACCTGGAGGGAGCCATGGACTGTCCAGCCTGCGGGCGCGCGCTCACCGAGAAGAAGATCGGCACGATCGTCGTGGATGTCTGTCGCGGCGGCTGCGGCGGGATCTGGTTCGACCAGTTCGAGCTGCAGCAGCTCGACGACAACGGCGAGGCGCTCGGCCAGGCGTTGATCGACATCGAGGTCGACCGGACGCTGAAGGTGGATCACGAGGCACGGCGCAAGTGCCCGCGCTGCGTCGACGTCGTGATGATGCGCCACTTCTACAGCGTCAAGCACCAGGTGGTGGTCGACCAGTGCGCCGGCTGCGCCGGCTTCTGGCTCGACGCCGGCGAGCTGGCGACCATCCGCACGCAGTTCCAGAGCACCGCCGAGCGCGAGCGCGCCCTGCAGGCCGACTTCAACCGCGAGTTCCAACCCCAGCTCGACAAGCTGCGCGCCGAGGACCGCGCCGAAGCGGAGAAGGCGCGGCTGCTTTTGCGCCACCTGCGGCCCAGCTACTACATCACCGGCAAGTGACGATGCTCGCCCCGCTGTTGTCCGCCTTGCTCTGCGCCGCGCCGCCGCCGCTCACCGAGGCGGTGCGACGCGAGGGCGAGCGCCTGCTGCCCCGCCTGCTCGAGACCTACCGCTGGTTCCACGCCAACCCGGAGCTCTCGGGTCAGGAGGTCAAGACCGCCGCCCGCCTGGCCAAGGAGGTCCGTGCCCTCGGCCTGAGCGTCAGCGCGCCGATCGGCGGCACGGGCTTCGTCGCCGTACTCGAGGGCAAGAAGGGCCCCGGGCCGGTGGTCCTCTGGCGCGCCGACATGGACGCGCTGCCGATCAGCGAGAACACCGGCTTGCCGTACGCGAGCAAGAACCGGGGCGTGATGCACGCCTGCGGCCACGACCTGCATATGAGCAACGCGCTCGGCGCGCTGCAGATCCTCAAGGCGCTCGAGCGCGAGTGGGGCGGCACGGTGCTGTTCGTCGCCCAGCCGGCCGAGGAGATCGGCGGCGGCGCGCGCGCGATGCTCGACGATCCGGCGTTCGCCAAGCTGCTCGCCCGGGTCGGCAAGCCGATCGTGGCGCTGGCGCTGCACGACTCGTCGAAAGACCCGGCCGGCCACGTCGCGCTCGACCCGGGCTACTACTCGGCCAACGTCGACTCGATCGACATCACCGTGCACGGCGTCGGCGGCCACGGCGCCCACCCGCACCGCACCGTCGATCCGATCCTCATCGGCGCGCAGATCGTCGTCAGCCTGCAGAGCATCGTCTCCCGGCGGGTGAAGCCGGGCGTGCCGGCGGTGATCACCGTCGGCAAGTTCAGCGGCGGCAGCAAGCACAACATCATCCCGCCGCGCGTCGAGCTGCAGCTGACGGTGCGCTCCTACGGCGACGAGACGCGGACACTCCTGCTCGGCGAGATCGAGCGGCTGGCGCGCGAGACGGCGCGGGCCTACGGCGCGCCGCGTGACCCGGAGATCCGCGCCGCCGAGGCCTTCACCCCCTCCGGTTACAACGACCCGGCCTGGAGCGTGCGCCTGCGCCGGATGTTCGTCGAGGTGCTCGGCGAGGCGCGAGTGCGCTCACCCGAGCCGCCCGGCACCGGCGGCGAGGACTTCGCCGAGTTCCCCCGCCGCCTCGGCATCCCCGGGGCGATGTTCTCCCTCGGCGCCTCGCCGGCGGCGCTGGTCGCCGAGAAGGGCCCGGACGGCGTCCCCTCGCTGCATGCGCCGGAGTTCGCGCCCGACGCCGAGGGCGCGCTGCGCACCGGCGTCGTCGTCACCGCGCTGGCGCTGCTCGAGGCGCTGGCCGGGGAGGCCGCGGCGCGTTGAGCACCGCACGGGTGTGGACGCGGAAGCGGAATGGCTTGACCGGACGGGGGCGGGATCCTAAACCGGCGATCCGCGATGGGTAGCGAGACGCAGTCGACGTTGAGCGTGGCGATGGGGGCGAGCATGGCCCTCTACGTCGCGTTCATGTTCGGCCTGTCGGTCTGGGCGCAGCGCCGGGTCAAGACGCGCGAGGACTTTCTGGTCGCCGGCCGTCGCCTGCCCCTCTTCCTCGCCGGCTCGACGCTGCTCGCCACCTGGTTCGGCGCCGGCACGCTGCTCACCGCCACCGACGAGGTGGCCGCCGCCGGCCTGCAGCGCGCCGCGCTCGACCCGTTCGGCGCCGGCTTCTGCCTGGTGCTGGCCGGCCTGTTCTACGCCCGACCGCTCTGGCGGATGAAGCTGCTCACCCTCTCCGACTTCTTCGCCCGCAAGTACGGCCCCGCGGCCGAGCGGCTGTCGGCGATCTTGATGGTGCCCAGTTACTTCGGCTGGATCGCGGCGCAGTACGTCGCGCTGGCCGGCGTGCTCAACATGTTCTTCGGCCTGCCGCTCGAGTGGGGGATCCTCGCCGTCGCGCTCACCGGCATCGGCTACACGATGCTCGGCGGCATGTGGTCGGTGACGCTGACCGACGCGGTGCAGATGAGCCTGGTCGTCGTCGGCGTGGTCGTGCTCGCGGTCACCGTGCTGCTCGGCCTCGGCCAGGGCGACGTCGGCGCCGGCGTCGGCGTGCTGATCACCGAGACGCCCAGCGAGATGCTCCGGCCGATCCCCACCGGCGACCTGCGCGCGCTGGTCGGGTGGCTCGGCATCTTCGCGGTCGGCGCGCTGGGCAACATCCCCGGCCAGGACCTGATGCAGCGCGTCTTCGCGGCCAAGAGCGAGCAGGTGGCCGCCCGCGCCTGCGTCGTCGCCGGGGTGATCTACCTCACCTTCGGCGTGTTGCCGATGCTGCTGGCGCTGGCTGGCAACCTGCTGCTGCCCGCCGGGGCACAGGCGAGCGTCCTGCCGCTGCTCGCCAAGCTGACCCTGAACCCGTGGATGGCGGTGCTCTTCGTGCTCGCGGTCGCCTCGGCGGTGCTGTCGACCATCGACAGCGCCATCCTCTCGCCGGCTACCGTGCTGTCGCAGAACCTGCTCGGCCGGCTGCACCGTTCCGGACGGGCCAGCATGCTCATCGACCGCACGGCGGTCCTCGTGGTCGGTGGCCTGAGCCTCGCCTTCGCCTACGCGGGCGAGAGCGCCTATGCGCTGCTCGAGTCGGCCTACGAGGTGACGCTGGTCTCGCTGTTCGTGCCGCTGACCCTCGGGCTGCTGCTGCGCCGGCCGCACCAGGGCGCGGCGATCGCCGCGATGGCCAGCGGCATGGGCGCCTGGCTCGTCCACCAGGTCGCCGGCTGGGAGAGCTTCCTTGCCCCGCTCGGCGCCGGCCTCGGCTTGGCGCTGCCCACCGGGCTGTGCTGCGCCGCGCTGGCGCTGGTGGTGCAGCTCGGCGTCGGCCGGCTGGTGCTGCGCGGCTGCCCGCCGCCGGATGGGCAGCCGATGGTTGTGTGATACCCTCCCGGCCATGCGCCAGCCCCCGCTCCTCGCCGCCGCCCTCGTGCTCGTGCCCTGGCTCGCCGCCGCCAAGCCGCCGCCGCTGACGGTGGCGACCAAGCTCTCGCTCGCCGCCCGCCACGTTCCGCCCACCTTCTACGCCGCCGAGCCGCTGGTCGTCGTCGACCGCGGCCGCGTCGTCTACCTCGGCCGCGGCGCCGTCCGCGACCCGGAGGCGATCGAGCTGCTCGACCTCGGCGCGCACGCTCCCCGGCGGCTCAAGGTGCCGCTGCTCGCCTACGCCGCCGCGCACCCGGAGACACCGCTCGCGCCGACGGTCCAGGGCCTCTTCTGCTACGACACCGCCGACGGCGTCGGCGCGGTCCTGGTCCACGACCGGAACACCCGAGAGCAGCAGGTCTACCTCGCCCACTGGGACCTGGCCCAGGACAGGATCGACCGGCTCTCGCTGCTCGCCACGCGCGGCCGGGAGGTGAACTGGGTGTCCACGCGGGCGGTCGGCTACGACCCGACCCGCCGCGAGTGCCTGGTCGCGCTGCTCGAGTCCCGGCGCGGCGAGGGGCCGGCCGAGACCTTCCGCGTCACGCTGCTCGCCGTCGGCGACGCGGTGCGCACGATCACCACCTTCGCCCCGGAGCGCAAGCTAACCCACTGGCCGGTGATCGACGCGGCGCAGCAGCGCGTCCTGTTCGGCGAGTACGCCGAGCTCGACACCGACGGCGTCGCGCGGGCCCACGTCGTCGATTTGCAGAGCGGCGCGGTGCGCTCGGTGCCGATCCCGAAGGTCACCTACGGGCTGGCGCTGGCGCCCGACGGCGCGCGCGTCTACGCCTACTCCAACATGACCGGCGAGCTGGTCGCGGTGGCGCTCGAGGGCGGCGCGGTCGACAAGCGCCTGCAGCTCGCGAAGCGCGGCCACGCGTTCGGCTACCTGACCCCCGAGACGCTGCTGCTCGTCACCCCGAGCTCGCTGCACCTGCTCGACGCGGCGACGCTCAAGACCAAAGGCAAGCTCCCGACCAAGACGATCGATCCGAGCATCATGCACGTCGAGGGGAGCCTGGTCCTCCCCAACCGGCTGCTGCTGCGCGCCTTCGATGCGTTCTACGTCGTCGACGTCGGGGGCTGAGTCGCTCGGCTCAGCAGTCGACCGCGCCGACCACCTGTGCGCCGCTCAGGTCTGCGCCGGTGGCGCCGGTGCAGATCGGGTTGTTGACGTTGGCGCCGGTCCAGGTGGCGCCGGTCAACGTCGCGTCGCTGAAGTCCGGGTTGTTCAGGTCGGCGCTGGAGAAATCGGCATTGGTCAGATTGGCGCCGGTGAAGTCGGGGTTGTTTAGATCGGCGCTGTTGAACTTCGCCCCCGACAGCTTCGCGCCGCTGAAGTCCGGGTTGTCGAGGTCCGACTCGGACAGATCGACATCGGTCAAATCCGCCGATGAGAAATCGGCGTTCAGCTGCACCAGGCTCTTCAGGTCACAGCCGGTGAGATCCTTGCCCGAGAAATCCCCGTTCGCCCCGTCGGTCGGACACTCGGTGCCACACGCGACCGTGAACGAGACCAGCAGCGACGCCACGATGAGCTTCAACATTTGTGTCTCCTTCATGAAGGTTGTGCTTGACCGAACCCCTTGGGCGCAGAGCGTAACAGATCGCCGCCCCCCCGGGCAACGAACGAGGAAGATGACTGGTCGCTGGCGCCGGCCTTTGCTATGGGGCTTGCGGAGGTGGTTCTTGACCGCGCCCAACGCCACCGCCCCCCACCGCTCGTGGCTTTTCGGCGCCGGCCTGGCCAGCTGCGCGATCGCGGGCCTGGTCGGCGTCCTCGCGCCCGGCTGGATGACGGCGCTGGCCGACCTGGTCACTGGCCCGGTGTTCGATCACGGCGGGCGGCTGCTGCTCGCGCTGGTGACGCTCTTCCTGCTCGCCAGCCTGACCGTCGCGCTCGGCCCGTGGGGCCGGCTGCGCCTCGGCGACGCGCCGCCGGAGTTCTCGACCCCGTCGTGGCTGGCGATGCTCTTCTGCGCCGGGATGGGCCTCGGGCTGGTCTACTTCGGCGTCACCGAGCCCCTCCTGCACTACGCCCACCCGCCGGTCGGAGACGGGCTGACGCCGGCCGCGGCGCGCGCGGCGATCGCGCTGGCGACGGTCAACTGGGGCGTGCACAGCTGGGGCATCTTCGCGCTCAGCGGCGTCACGCTGGCCTGGTTCGTCTACCGCCGCGGCGCCCCGCTTCTGGCCGGCGCGCC
>JBFYZW010000237.1:0-2926 GCA_041309305.1 Deltaproteobacteria bacterium
ACCAGCACGAGCGCGTAGCCGTGGGTCTTGAGCCACAGCTCGGGCGCCAGGCGCAGCCGGTGGTCGAGCCGCTCGACCGGCGCGAAGTCGAGCGCCGCGCTCAGACCCACCGACCAGCGCAGCGGCCCCCCCTCGAGATCGGACGGTCGGCGGACGTTGATGCCGCCATGGTTGAGAGCGACGTGCCCGACCAGCTCGCCGTGCATGGTCGGCAGGGGGTCCGGGTCGTCGAGGTCGGAGACGTTCGGCGGCGTGACGCCGTAGGTCAGCGGGACGCCGATGCCATTGGACGCCCGGACGTTGTCGCCGCCGAAGAGCCCGACCTGATACTCGAACGCCGGCGGGTTGTTCTGATCGTTGTGCACCATCAGGCCGAGCTGACGCTCGGCGCCGAAGTAGCGCGTCTCGTACGACCACTCGAGCATCACGCGGTCCTGGAACGAGTTGATCCGATGGCGGGTGAACGGCACCTTGTACTGGCCGAGCCGCAGCCGCGCCGCCGGCGTCACCGCGTAGTCGACGTAGAGGTCCATCAGCTCGGTCGCGCCGGGAACGAGGTTCAGGTGCAGAAGGTAGGTGAGCTCCTCGCCCAAGAGCCGACCGGAGATCACCGGCCGAACGCGGCGGAAGACGAAGCCGTAGAGCACATCCTCGTCGCCACTGGCCGGGTCGGGCCGTTTGACCTCGTAGCGTAGCTGCGCAGCAAGCCCCACGCGCAGGCTGCTCTGCCCATCGCTGCTCTGCAGCTCGAGCCTGGGTCGCTCGGTGGGCGAGGCATGACCGCGCACCGGCCAGAGCGCCGCCGCCACGGTGACGAGGCACATCGAACGCATCGTGGTTGCCATGACGAAATCCATCGAGACCGAGGGTATCGACGCGAGACAGGAGCGTGTGAGGGACCACCCGCCGGGCGGCCAGCCTAGCGTCAGGAGCTGCCCGATCGGCCGCGGCCGCCACCGGCCGCGCTGACCATGCCGTAGCCGCGCCGGGCCGGTCGCTTGGCCGGGGCTGGCCGGGCCGGCTGGCCGCACTTCGGACACGGCAGCGTCTCGGCGTCGCTCGGCGCGTCGGGGGAGAAGCACTCCTTGCACGCGGTGCACTCGTACTTCTGGCTCGCCATCCGCTCCTCCGTCTCAGCCCGACGCTCGCGCCGTTTGGCCGACGAGTCAAGCGGCGGTGGCCGAGGCGCGCGCGACGTGTCATACTCGTCGAACGGGAGGTCGGCATGTGGCCGGTGATCCTCATCCCCGCGGCGCTGCTCGTCGCCCAGCCGGCGCCCTCGCCCTTCGCCGTGCCGACCGCCGCTGAGTGCTGGGTCGAGCCGCTCTCGGTCTCCCTGGGCGAGCTGGCGATGATGAACCGGATCGCCGATCAGTTCGTCCGCTCGCACTGCCAGCGCTGGGTCAAGGGTGACTTCGGCCACTTCGGCCCCCGGCCGATGGCCATCGCCAGCACGAGGTTGGGGCACATCGGCCTGTTCGGTGAGCAGCTCAGCTTCGGCTTCGACGTCGTCGTACGACCGGGGGCCCTCGGTGCGCACGACGATCTCTACGCCACGCCGGTGATCGACCTGCCCGACACGTGGGAGAGGGCCATCGATCGCGCCACCTACCCGGCGCTGGCGATCGCCGGCACCGCGGTGATCACCGCCATCATCCTGCAGGCGCTGAAGTAGAGCCGCCGCCGATCCGTCTTCGCAAGGCCTCGACCACCCGGCGATCGGCGCGGACACTCAGGACCTCGACCGGGGTGCGCCCGGCCCACCAGGCGGCGCTGAGCGACGCGAAGGTGATTGCCAAGCCGATCACGGCGTTCGGCCAGGAGGCCAGGTCCCACTGCCAGGTCGGCAGGTAGCCGACCTCGCTCCACGGCCAGAGATAGAAGATCGGCCACCCCGGCCCCGAGCCGGCCAGGTCGGCGAGCAGGTGGACGTGGAACGCGACCAGGGTCATCGCCGCGACCCGCCAGGAGCGCGTCCCGACCCAGGCGAGCAGCGGCAACGCGCAGGCGGCGATCAGGCCATGGGTCAGCCGGTGGTGCCACGCGACGTAGAGATCATCTGAGACGATCAACCCGAGGCCGTCGAGATCCGGCGCGAGCGACAGCGCGGTCAACCAGACGCGGTCCCGCCGGCGCGCGAACGGCTGCGCCAGCAGCCAACCGATCTGAGCGTGGATGACCGGGGACACGCACCGACCTCCGCTCCAACGAGTCGACCACGCGCCGCGCGGCCGGGCAAGGCCGCCGGGGTGGACACCCGGCCGCGGTGGTGGTTTGGAGGGGCGATGCAGACTCGCCCGGAGAGTCCCCTGTCGGGGCTGAGGGTGCTCGTCGTCGACGACGAGCCGACCTTCCTGCGCGCGGTCGGCGAGGTCTTGGCCAGCGAGGGGCTTCAGGTCACCAGCGCCGGCAGCGCCGAGGAGGCGCTCGCCCTGCTCGAACGTCAGGCCTACGATCTCGCCTTCATCGACCTGCGCCTGCCCGGCATGAGCGGCGTCGAGCTGCTCAGCCGTATCCGCGAGACCTGGCCAGAGCTCGAGGTCGTCGTCGTCAGCGCCTACGCATCGCTGGAGTCGGCGGTGCACGCCATCCGCAAGGACGTGTTCGACTTCCTGCTCAAACCGATCGAGGACCTCGACACGCTGGTCGCCGTCGTCCGACGGGTCGCGGAGAAGCGGCGCATGGAGGAGGACAAGCGCCGCCTGATCGACGCGCTGCAACGGCGGAACCGCGAGTTCCAGCTGTTGGTCGACTGGGGCCACTCGCTCGCCGACTCGCTGGTCATCGACGAGGTCGCCGCCACCGCGGTCGCGGGGCTCTCGGCCCTCGGCGGCGACGCCCCGGCGGCGCTCTACCTCGGCAGTGGCGCGGCGCAGCTCGAGTGCCTGGCCGTCTTCCCGGCCTCGGCGGGCGCCGCGTTGCCCGG
>JBFYZW010000238.1:0-12165 GCA_041309305.1 Deltaproteobacteria bacterium
GGATGGCCTATTTTGTCCACGACACCTTTGCTGCTCTCAGCGTCCGACTCCTGAGCTTCAACGCCTACCACCTCCGCATGATCGCCTCCTCGCGCAAGAAGACCGACAAGCGCGACGCCTACTGGATCGCCAAGGCGTTGCAGACCGGCATGACACCCCACCCCGTCTACATCCCCACCGGGCAGATCCGGCAGCTCCGTCGCCTCGTCGCCCGGCGGACCGCCGTCCTCAGAGAGCGTCGCGGTTGGTTGATGCGCGCTCGCTCCTATCTCGAGGCCGCAGGTTTCAAGATCCCCCGCGCGCATCGAACCGTCTCGACGCTCATCAGCCGCCTGACGGTCCGACCGCGATAGTCGTGACTCCTCGGTCGTGTTCTCCGGTCAGCCGCGCCTCGATGTTGTGTCGCACGAACTCAGGGTGGGGCGAGCTCGACGTAGACGGAGAAGTTGCCGCCGTACCCGCTCGTCTGGTCAACGGTGAGGTAGTAGGTTCCCGGCGGGACAGCGAACCCGGTCGACAGCGTGCTGGTGCCCGAGCGGCAGGCCCAGGCTGAGTCGTCGCCGCATGGCGAGACCAGATAGATGAACATCCCGGACATCGCGGTCACCGGCATCACCCGGATGACGCCGGTGGCACCGACCTCGAGCGAGTAGACCACGTCCAGGCCCGACACTGTGGAGGCGGCGCTGTTCCCTGGGCACGTGATCTGGGCCGTGTCGTTGGTCGCGCCATAGGTCGTGCCCGAGACGGCCGCCAGGCTGCCAACCGTCGGCAGGCTCACCACGCTCGGCGAGACGCAGGAGTCGTTGGCCGGCGTTGGTGGGGTGGGCGTCGCCGAGAGCTGCAGGCTGAAGGATTCGGTGGTCGTCGAGCCGCAGGCGGGCGTCGGCGGCTGCGAGTCCCACTCGACGCCGACAAAATAGGTGCCAGGGGCGAGCGCCGGGTAGCGGTTCGCTCCACTGCCAGCGTGGCAGCCGAGAGTCACGCCGGTGGCGCAGTCGCCGGCGACCAACCAGGTGGTCATGTCGTAGATCCGTCCGCTACCGCCGAGCGTCACGATCACGTCGCTCAACTCGTTGAGCGAGAAGGAGTAGAGCACATCCTGGCCGGCCAGGGTGCTCACCGGGCAACTGCCGGCGAAGGTCCGGTCGTTGGCGGCGCCGGCGAGCGAGCCGGGGACGGTCGCGTTGCCGGCGCTCAGAACGACGGGCTGCGGGTTGGCGCAGGTATCGTTCGCTGGCGCCGCCGGCGGCGGCCAGCGACGCACGGTGAGCGTGAACGGATCGCTCACGGTGTTGTAGTACTCTCCGACCCTGATGGTGTACGTGCCGGGCGCCAGCACGTCGCTGCACAGGTTCGGGGAGAAGGAGTCGCACCCCAACACGACCTGCGCCCCACAGGACCCGCTCGCCAGCTGCACGGCCGTCGCGGTCTGCGACACCGTGACCGAGACCTGGCGTGGCGCCTCGAGCGTGAACCGGTAGTAGAGGTGCTCCGGCCCGCCGCAGGTCGTGCCGGCTCCGTCAGGATCGGCACCGACGAAGGTGCCGGTGGCCACGGCCACGTCATTGACGAAGGACAAGGTTGCGGCGTCGGAGCAGGTGTCGTTGGGCGGCGCAGGCGCCGGCGGCGTGATGACCCTCACGTCGACGATGGCCGTCGTGCTCGAGTAGTCCTCGACGACGAGGTAGTAGGTGCCGGCAGCGAGATCGTAGGCCGCCAAGGGTTGGTTGGAGTTGCTCGCGCACGCGACCTCGACACCGGTCGCGCAGGGCCCCCGGCGCAGATAGAGCGTCGTCCAGCCGGACACCGTATCGGCGATGACATCGCTGTTGCCGTCCAGGGTGAACATGTAGGCGCGCTCACGGTAGGAGGCGCCGGCGGCACACGATCCCGTCTGCTCCAGGGGCGCACCGACGAAGCTGACGCTCAGTGACGCGCGGCCGTTGAGCAGGGGGAAAGCGATCGGCGCGGCGCAGCTCCCCGGCAGGGGCGGCTCGGCCTGCCACGTGACCACCAGGTCAAAGGTGGTCTCCGCGTCGCCGCCGACGCCGAGCACGTAGGTGCCAGCCACGACATCGATGGTCGAGACCAGACCGCACGGGGCCACGGTCGGCGCGACGACGCAGCCGGCACCGATCCAGCCAAGGGTCGGCGTCGGGGCGCCGACCACCGCCGCGGTCAACAGGCCAGCGGCGGGGACGGTGACCATGTAGAAACGGTCGGCCAGAACGGCGGGGTCGTCACACGCCGCGGCGAGCAGGTCGGCGCTGGCGCCGGACAGCGAGCCGGCCAGAAACACCGGCCCCGTGGTGACGACGAGCGGCGTTGGGGTGAAGCAGGAGTCTCCCCCGTCGACCACCGGCGGCCACTCGGCGGGCGGCGGCTCGAGCGGCACCGCGGCGAGCGAGAGCGTCAGGTCGGCGCCCGGATCGCCGAGCAACAGGATCAGGTAGGTGCCAGATTGCAGGTCTGCGATCACGTTCGGCCCGCACGGCGCGAGCGCCGCGCCGACCGGGCACTGGTTCGGCAGCACCCCGACGGTCACCGGTGTAGTCCCGGCCGCGGTGACCGACAAGCGAGAGGGCTCGTCGAGCGTCACCGAGAAGAACCCGTCGCCCGCCGGGCCCGCGCCGACGCCGCACGCCGCGACCGCCTCCTCGGTGCCATCGTCATGGGCGGGGATCCGAGTCATGACCACCACCGGCCCGGCGCCCACGTCGAGCGTCAACGGCGCGACGCAGGCGTCGTTGGCGACGACCGTCGGCGGCGCGTAGCCGGCGGCGTCCCCGACGGAGGTTCCGTCCCCGGGGCCGGCCTCGTCCCCCGGCGACGCCTCGTCGGCGTCCCCGCCGGCATCGCCATCGGTACGCCGCTCACCATCACCGCCGTCATCGCGGTCGACGTCACCGGCGAACGGTGGATCGCCGCCAGGTTTGGGCTGGGATCGCCCCGCGGTGTCGCCGCCACAGTGCGTGCAAACGAGGCACAGCAACGCGAGTCCGCAGCACAGAGCAGTGGAGCGATCTTCCATATCCCCTCCGACCGGCACGGCGCTCAGCCGCGCCAGCGTCACCCTTGCGCCAATTGACCAGAAGCGAGTGCCGAGGACAGGCGTCGGCCCTACCCCGATGACGAACTCCGGCCTGGTTTCTCGTTGATCAATTGCCCCCGCCTGCACGACGACCATCAACGCACGACCGGAACCCCTTTGCAATACCGGCTTCCTTGGCTGAACCACGGATTTGCGCCGGATGGACAGAGCGGCGCCTGCCTGACCTTCGCCGGTTCCAATCATTCGGCGTCGGCCTCGCTCAACGGCGACGAACCGACCCGATACGGCAACGACAGTTGAACCGTCCCCGACGGAGGACTGCGTGCACGATGACCAATCGACTCCCGCCTACGGCCAACGGCTTCACGAACCAACTCATCACATCCACACCGTTCTCCAGCCACTACTTCGCCGCGAACAAGCTGGACAAGGTGACCACGGCCGCCCCGGAGTTCGACGCGGTCGAGAAACAGACCCGCGAGCGCATCGAGCGGATGCTGAAGCTCGGCGGCAAGCGCTCCCCCGAGCAGACACGTACCGAGGCTCGTGAAGACCTCCCGAGGGATGCCCGCGCCCCCACCGCCGCTGGGTTGACGGATTGACGCGCGTGGTCTACCAAGCGGAGTTGTCTCGGGATCCGGGCTCGGTCGCCGTTTGGCGCTTACTCGCACCGGACAACGAGGGGGGCGTATGTCTCGCCACAGATCCATCCGCGGCTCGAGCCTCGTGGCCTGTTGCGTCGTGCTCCTGGCCGGCGCCTGTGGGGAATCACCCCCGGTTGACCGGGGCGAGTCCGATGCAGAGCCCGCAGGTGATCCGGGCCCGGGCGGAGATCAGCCGTCGCCCGGCGACGCCGCCGACAGCATTCCCCTCTGCTACCCCTGTGGCGGCGCCGGTCCTTGCGGCGAAGGCGCCGTCTGCGCTGAGATCACTGCAGGCTCCTCCGTTTGCCTGCCGGTCTGCGATCCGATCGGGTCGACCCCGTGCCCGCGCGGGTTCACCTGCGACTCTGCGACGACCGCGGGGCCGACGTGCAAGCCAGGGGCGGGAGCCTGCTGCATCGATGAGGACGCGGACGGGCTCGGTGAGGGCAGCGACTGTCAGGGCCCTGACTGCGACGACGCGAGCCCTTTGCACTGGGCCGACTGCGGCCTCTGCCAGGATGACGACGAGGATGGTCGCGGCCAAGACTGCGATCTCGGCCGGGACAACTGTCCCCTCCTGCCCAATCCGTCGCAGACCAACAGCGACGGCGATGCGTTCGGTGACGTCTGTGACGACGACGATGACGATGATGGCGTAATCGACGACAACGACAACTGTCCCCTCGTTGACAACGACGGCCAGGCGAACGCCGATGGCGACACGCTTGGCGACGCCTGCGACGCCAACGATGACAACGACAGCCTCGCCGATGACCAGGACAACTGCTCGCTGATCCCGAACGACGACCAGCAGAACACCGACGGCGACGCCCAGGGGGATGTCTGCGACGCGGACGACGACAACGACTTCGTGGCCGACGCTGTCGACAACTGCCCCCTCGACGCCAACACCACCCAGCAGAACACCGACGGCGACGCCCAGGGGGATGTCTGCGACGCTGACGACGACAACGACTTCGTGGCCGACACTGTTGACAACTGCCCCCTCGTCGCCAACACCAACCAGCAGAACAACGACGGCGACGCCCTGGGGAACGCCTGCGATCCGGACGACGACAACGACGGCGTGGCCGACACTTCTGACAACTGTCCCTTTGTCGCCAACCCCGACCAGAATGACACGGATGGCGACGGGGTGGGAGATGCCTGCGACGGCTGAACCGACGATCGTGATCCTCGACCAGGCAATAGTGACTTCTACGAGAGAAAGGCGCGAACGGGGTGTTCGCGAATGGCGAACACCCGTTGAGTCCGTCGTGCGCGCCGTTGTGCGCCTTCGTGCGCCTCGCGCAACCGTTGCGAGCTACTCGCGCATGAGGATGACCGCCCCGTAGGGCGGGATCTCGACCCTGCCCGAATGCGGGTTGCCGAAGCTGAACCACGGATTTGCGCCGGATGGACAGAGCGGCGCCTGCCTGACCTTCGCCGGCGCCAATCATTCGGCCTCGGCCTCGCTCGACGGCGATGACCCGACCCGAAACGGCAACGCCAATTGAACCGACCACGGCGCCACCAACCAACTCCTCACATTCACACTGGAGCGTGCGACCAGGAGTCTGCACCAAGGCCGGCGTGTGATGACACCTTGTCGAAGCGGGCGGACGGACGCATCCTTCTCGTGCAGGGGGAGCCACGACGTCGACCTGCGCGCGCGCAACGTCGGGACAGACCAGATCGTCCACACCCATCCCAACCCCCGGACGCCGCAGTCGTCCGGCCTTTCTCCGGAGACCTCGGCGCCTCCATGGCCATCGATCCCAACCACCGGGGCTGCATCGTGGCAGGCGATGGTTGGGCCCTGGATTTCGACGACAACGGCCCCGTGGACCCAGGCCTGTCGCAGTTGGCGTGGGACGCGACTGCGCTCCAGGTCGATGTCGAGCAGCCCGGCACCTCGGCGCAGTGGTCGGCGAGGACGATGCCCATCCAGCCGGTCAAGGCGGTTGCCCCTCTCCCGGCACGACGGTGATCATCAACCAAGCATTTATTAGGTTGCCATTATTAGTACACAATGAGATGATACTGAAATGGGAGTCAAAAAGCAGAAGGCGGTAGTCAACCTCGAAACGGACCAGCTCGTTCAGGCCGAGCAGTGGGTCCGCGCCGGCCGGTATCGTACCCTCTCGGCGCTCATGCGCGAGGCCATCGCCGACAAGCTCGTGGCGTTGAGCCAGAGCCGCGTGGCCGAGCAGGTCGAGCGCTACTGTGCGAATGAGCTCGACCATGAGGACGACGAGCTCATCGCTGCCCAGCGTGTCGAGGAGCCGGCTCCGACACCACGCGTGAAGAGGAGATCCCGTGCGGCGCGGTGAGGTCTGGTGGGGACGACCGACGTTGCCCGGTGGCTCGCACACGGAGCGGCCCTTCCTCGTCGTTTCCGCGGATGCATTCAACCGCAACGAGCACTACCGCAAGGTCATGGTGGTCCACCTCACCGCCACGGCGCGCCCCGGGGGACCTTACGACTGGGAGGTCGCGCTAGCGCGCGGCACCGCCGGCTTGCCCTTCGCCAGCACGGCGAAGTGCGCGGAGGTGTACACGCTGCTCAAGGAGCAACTAACGACCCTCGTCGGCACGTTGCCGCGCGAAGAGCTGCGGCGCGTGGACGCAGCGTTGGCCCTGGCGCTCGCACTGCCCCTCACGATCACGGGGAACGCTGGGTCCTGAACGAAGCAACGACGACGTGTCGTACGGCCTCGCTGCCTCCGGCCAAGACACGGCCGACCTGAGCAGTTGAGGGTCGTGCCGGCGACGAGCAGAGCGGGGCGTTCCTGCCCACGGTCTTCCTCTTCGGCCTGGTACTCACGCGCAGGGGCCGGAAGAACCGAGAGGCGCTGCGCAGGCGTCTCGGCGTGTCGTTCTCGGCCTGCCCGTGGCCCTGGGGCTGTTCGCCGCCTGCGGCACCGTGGAGCTGACCTGACTGTTCTGTCGTATGCCGTCGCAGTAGTCTCGCTGGCGGGTCATCGCCGGATCTCCGACCGGAGGCCATCAGGCAAGAACAGGTACGTTCCCCTCTCTTGGCCACCTCGGGCGCCAAACCCACGCGCCTCGTCGATCGCATCGGCGACGAACTCGTCATCGGCGCCGGCCTGACCTTCGCCGGCGCCAATCATTCGGCCTCGGCCTCGCTCAACGGCGACGAACCGACCCGAAACGGCAACGACAGTTGAACCGTTCCCGACGGAGGACTGCGTACCCGATGGCGAATCAACTCCCGCCTACGGCCAACCGCTCCACGAACCAACTCATCACATCCACACTCCACACCAGTCGGCCGCGTCTCGTTGGTCAACCACGACCTGCGCATCGAGGCGAGCGGCGAGTTGTAGCGCGCGGCGCTCGTCCTCAGAAGTCCAGGCGGTAGGCGACCCCGCCCTGGATCAAGATCCAGTCGGCGCCGAAGTTGTTCAGGTCGATGAATGAGAAGTCGACGTAGGCGTCGAGCGACTCGAGGATGTTGAAGTCGCCATGGACGGCGAGCGGCACCATCACCGAGCTGCCGCTGCCGGCGCGCATCAGCATGCCGAGCGTGGCCGAGACGGCGACCATGTCGGTCACCTGGGCCTGGGGCCCGGCGTTGGCCATGATCAACAGGCCGTCGGCGTCGCCAATCTGGCCGCCGATGCCGACGTCGCCGATCACCGCGAACATGTCATTGATGTGGAAGCGCACCGGCGCGTCGGCGAGGACGGCGAAGTCGCTCTGCAGCGGCAGGTTGAAGCTCACCCGTGCGGCGATCTGCAGGCCCTCGACGCCGAGCATCGCGGTCAGATCGTACATGCCGTAGAGGGGCAGGTCGCCGATGTCCACCTCGGGGGAGAGCACCAGCAACAACCCGAGACCCGGCCCGTTGCTGTAGAAACCGCCGCCGATGCCGGCCTCGAGTCCCTCCATGATGCCGAAGCCGCCGCCGGCGAACAGGCCGATCGAGTTCGTCGACGAGGTGCCCCCGAGTGGCCCCAGGTCGAAGGAGAGGCGTTGAAAGATGAAGCCGCCGCGCGCTTCGAGCATCATCGGCGGCAGCACCAACGGACGTTGGATCTCGGGGCCGGGGTAGGCGCCGCTGTCACTCGTGGCCGCGGCGCGCGGCGTGGCTTCAGCTTCGGCTTCGGCTGCCGGCACCGACGCGGCCGAGGTCGACTCGGCCGGATGCTCGGCCGGAGCGGGCTCCGCAGCCGGCGGTGGAGCGGGCGCGGACTCCGGGGCCGGCTCCGGCGCTGGCGTCGGGGTCGGCGCGGCAGCTGCGGGCGCGGTCTTCTTGGTCTTCCCTTTCCTGCCGGCCTCGGCTGGTGCCGCGAGCAGCAGAGCCAGAACGACCAACGTCAACGAAGGCAGGATGCGTCGCGCGAAGCTGTGCATGGTAGTCTCCCCTCGCCTGTGAAGAGCGCCAGTGTAGTGGCAGCCAGAAGATTGCGCTGGGCGGCGCCGCCGTCAAGCCACTGGCGGTGGAACTCCAGTTCCCGTCCTATCCAAGAACTGAGCTGACGTGATTCTTCGTCTGGCCTGAGCCCTGATTGCCGCGGACCGGAAATCGCATTCCATTATTCGATCGAAACTGGTGCCCGCATGGACTAGAACGGCCGGTTGCGAGCCCCGCGCAGAGCCCTGCCCCGCCCGCCTCGGTGCGGGCGCTCTCCATCACAATGCGCCACGTACTCGTCAACTGCGCGGCGGAGCTGGGCCTCGCGAAAGAAGATAATCTGGTCGAGGCATTCGGATTTGATGGGGAGAACAAAGCACTCCGCGAACACATTCAAATTCGGGCTCCTCGCCGGGAGCCGCACGCTCTTCACGCCGCCGGCCTCCATGGCGTCGCGGAAGGCCTTCGTGAACCGCGGGTCACGGTCTTGGATTAGATACCGCGTGCCGAGCAGGAAGCCATCGAAGGCGTCGGTGAGGTTGCGGACGACTTGGTGCATCCAGGCGCCGTGGGGCCCGGCAATGATGCCGGCAACGTGCACGCGCCGCGTTGCTAGCCCGATCACGATGAGGACGCTGTAGCGGACCAGGCCGAACGGGCGCCAGACTTCGACGGTCAGGAAGTCCGTCGCGGCCAGGACGTCCTCCTGCTCCCGGTTGATCCAGCCGGCAATGGCAACAACGATGATCGACCAGGGGGTGTGGCTCGTCATTCACGGAGGATAGCCGGTTCGGGGCGATCATCAACGGGCGAGAGACGGTGGTGAAATGCCCATGAGAACGGGCGGGCGGCGTCGATCCAATAAATGGATAGGGCGACCGAACCGCTGATGTGCCGCCTCTCCACGGAGGCAACGGCTCACCGCGACTTGAAGGCACCGAGCAGATCGCTCACAGCCGCTCTGGCCTCGCTGACCACCTCCACACCCCTCGGTGCAAGAGTGCTGTACTCCAGAGTCGACCATCCCTCAGCGTCACGAACCCGCGGGTCGGCGCCGTGCTCACCGAGGAGCTCGATCACATCCTCCGAGCCGGCGAGGGCTGCCATCATCAGTGCGGTTCTGCCATACTCGTCCTGCGCGTTCACGTGAGCGCCCCCTTTGAGCAGGGCCTCTACCCTGTCCTCGTCTCCAGAGAGAGCCGCCGTGAGGAGCGCTTGATCCTGCTCCGAGAGGCGCGGGGATTCCTGCAGCTCCGCTTCTGTGGGAAGCACGGGCCGGTATTGCAGTTGGTTGAGATCGAACACGAGGACGCTGGGGTGCGGAATGCGCCACCAGACCGGGTGATAGATTCCTTCCCGCCATCCCCGGACTTCGTAGGGCTCCCAGGCCTTGGGATCGAGGCCGAGCCCCTTGACGACGAGCCGGTGGTTGGCCGGGTCGAGGTCATAAACGGGAAGATTGGGGTAGTCGGGGTTGGACAGGGCAGGATTCGGGGGAGAGATGAAGAGGTCCGCCCGCTGACCCTTTTCGAGGTTGATCACCGCGAACCCCCAGCCCGCGCCTTCCTTGTAGAATGGCCGAATGTACCAATCGCTGCTCAGCGCATTGGCATGATTCAGCATCGCCACGCGGATCTGCGCCTCCGACTGGTCGAACAGGTAACTCAAGCGATGTCCCAGTTCGAGACCCTCGAGCGCGTCCGCGAGGTTCATCAATGACCCGCTGAGCTGCGCCGTCGCCTGGGCCAGGCCGACCAGGCCTTGCCCGGCTTGCATGATCCCTCCTGCTCCCTGCGCAATGCCCTGCGAGAACTCTCTCGATTGCAGGGCCGCCATGCGATCTGATGAAGTGGACGAGGACGAGCTCAAGACGTTCTGAGTCGCCGAGTAGCTCCACTGCTGGTAACTCGACAACCAGGTCCAAGAGTGCTGCATGGCCATCTGTGACATGGCACCGTTCACCGAGGCGAGCGCAGCGGTGCCGGATTGGCTCGATGAGTCCCCCTGGACCTTGATGAGCTTCGAACCCACGGCCATGCTCAGGACCTTGCTCCGCAGATAGGCGCTGGTGGCACCCAGACCCTCACCGATGGCATGGGCGAAGGTCACGTCGCCCTGGGCCGGATCGAAGAGCGCGACTCCTGTCTCGCTCGCCAGGTGAATGCGGTTGTTCCTGAGCACGAGGATGTATGGCATCGCCCAGCTCCTGACGAGGCCGAGCGGGATTCTCTTTGTGAACAGCGCCTTGCCATCCTTCAGGTCGACGGCCTTCAACTGCGACGTCGTTGCATAGAAGAGCCGGCCTTCGCTGATGAGCAGGTTGCTCGACACCAGCTCCTCCGGCTTCGATGACCAGCGGAGCGCCCCCGAATCCCGATCCAGGGCGACGACGAGCGACCCGACCCCGCTGCCCTGCTTCGAATCTACTGCCGCCACGATCAGGGAGGCTGTGGCAGCAAGAAGTCGCACCGGGCCCGAGGGCAGACCCGACCGCCAGAGCACTCGGCCACCCGCGTGTGCCCGCTTCACGACGTCCTTCCCCACACCTACCAGCAGAGCATCATCGATCGACAGCACGACTGCACGCTCGCCGGCAGAGCCAGGGCAGCTCCAATGGAGCTTGCCCGAGGCGGGATCGATGGCGGCAACACCACTGGACGAGGCGACCAGCAGCGGAGGAGCGGTCAACATCGAAACTCCCAGCGTCGCATCAACCAGCCCCCCCTCGAGGTCAGCCGACCAGGCCTCCTGGCCGTTGCCCAATTGCAGGCTGCTCAGGCGCGCGCCCTGGTTCCCGAGCGATGCCAGCACCACGATGCCCAGGTCGGGCAGCACGGTTGGGTGCGTCGAGGTGGGCAGGCTCCGCGTCCATTTGGGAGCTCCCGTCGAGGTCTCATACGCGTCCAGCCTGGCCTCGGCATCCTCACCTTCCTCGATCACGTGCAGGAGGACCACAGGCTCCGCCGAGAGAAGGGAGCGGCTCTTGGTTTTCGAATCCTCCACCTGTCTCTTCCACGCCACGTCCTGCAGCGCCCCATCCATCATCATGATTTCCTGCGGGCGCATGACCAACCCGTAATCTCCCCAGTTGTCGAGCAGCCAGGCCCCCACCAAGAGCCGATTCCCGGGAACGAGCTCGAGGATATCGATGTCCCGAGCGCGAACGACTCGCTGACCGACCGGAGGTGGCTGCTGGATCGGCATGGATGCGAGGGCTCGCATCGAATAGGGGATGGTATCTCGCGTCTCGAAGCAGCTCGTGGTCAACAGGACCGACGAGCTGAGAACCGAGAGCACGATCGCATGAGAAAACGGCAAACAGCGGAGAAAACCAGCTCGGTGCTTCACGACAATGCCTCCCTGAGTGGTGTGGACCTCATCGGCTGGGCGACTTTCCGCGGGGCGTCACCTGCGGTTCAACCGATTGGTTGAGTATCGAGACGTGTGTTGATCCCCCAGCGGCCTGCCGCCTGATTCCGCGACGAACCGAGCGGCGCCGGGCGTCGTGGCGGCCCGGTTCGGTGCACTATAGCGGCGGCGAGCTTTTGTGACAACTCGTTGTTGGGTGGACAGGGAAGACAAGACCCCTCCCCCGATGGCGAACACCGCCCTGCCTCCCCGCTCATCGACTCAACCCTCCAAGCCGACGACCATCAACGCACGACTGAACATCGTTTGCAACACCGGACGCGTGGGCAGGTCGAACGGTTTTCTCCCGGTGGGCAGACCTGCGCTTGCCTGACCTTCGCCGGCTCCATTCATTCGGCCTCGGCCTCGCTCAACGGCGACTACCCGAACCGAAACGGCATCGGCAGTTGAACCGGCCCCGACGGAGGACTGCGTGCCCGAAAGGAGCGGCCGCGCAGGCGGCCGGCCTTTGAAGAATTCAACACACCCTCGGATGCAAGCCTTTGCCGCTCCGTCGGGTTGTGAACCACTCCCAGAACCAACATCGGGCTCTGACCACACCGCGGGCAGCACAGAACGTCTACCTCGAACACACGCTTCGCAAGGTCACGCCAGCTCACGCGATGACGAATCGACTCCCGCCTACGGACAACCGCTCCACGAACCAACTCCTCACA
>JBFYZW010000239.1:0-3505 GCA_041309305.1 Deltaproteobacteria bacterium
GCCACGTGCGCCGGCCGACTCGAGCTGGTCACCGGCCTCGCACCAGAGCGCCGCGGCGTCGTGGCCGCGGGCCTCGGCCCGCTCCTCGAGGCGGGCGGCGGCAGCGCCGAAGCGGGTGAGCGGTTGAACGGCGATCGGTCGAACTGGATCCAACATCCCATTCTCCTTTGGCAAGGCCCCCGGGGGGACCATCGGTTGTGCGGCGACGGTCAGGCGACCGACTCGAGCAGCCGCCCGAACGCGGCGAGGTAGCGCGGCTGGCCGGCGAAGCGCACCCGCCCCTGCGCGATCGCCGCCTGCATCGGCAGCCGCTCGGCCAACAGCGCGCGGAAGTCGGTGCTGCTCATCTCGAGGTAGAGGTCTGGCCGACTGACGCCGCCGCGGCGCAGCCGCCGCCGGCCCAGGTCGACGGTCCACTCGCCGGCCTCCGGCCCGACCAGGCGAAAGGTCAGGAGGCCCGGTTCGGGGGCCACCGCGCCGCGCCGCAACGCGTCCGGGACCATGCGCTCGAAGAACAGCTTCGGTGAGGTGCAGATCGTCATCGCCTCGCTCCTCGGGCGGCCCTCCGCCCGGCCAACCGCGAAGCGAGACCCGTGCCAGGTGAGGCCCGCCGGCAACCCCCACGCCGACGCGCAGTTAGCGGGCCGGCGGCGGACGCCGGCCGTCTCGGTGGCTCAATTTGCGACACCGCCGAACGGCGGGCGCTCAACCGCGCGGCGCGGCGACGGCGGTGCGCAGCGCGGCGACGCTCGGCGCCGGCACCGCGAGGCAGGCGTCCCGGTCCGGGTCGTAGAGCAGGCGGTAGGAGAAGCCGGGCGTCCCTTGCGCGCTCATCACCGCCCAGCCCGCGACCAGATAGGGGCAGCGGTCGTTCAGGCAGGCGTAGACGACCTCGCCCGGCCACTCGTTGAACGGCGTCGCGGGCACCTCGAGCCGGGCGAACGGCTCCTCGCAGTAGGGGCAACGCAGCGTACGGCGCAGCGCCGTCTTACGCTCGGCGACCAGCTCCGCCGACGGACCGGGCACCGGCTCGGGCTCGATCGCCGGGCGTGGCGGGCGCGCCGCGTCGCCGCCGCGACGCTCGGCGTAGATCGCCCAGATCGGATCCGACGGGATGCCGAGCTCGGCGTAGCGATCGTCGGCCGGCCGCGGCAGCCCCATCGAGACGAAGCTGCGCGGCGCCTCGAACGCCCCGGCGCCGGCGAAGAAGTCCTCGACCACGAGCGGCCGCTCCTGCTCCGAGGTCTCGCGCCAGACGCGCACCGCCTTGCGCTTGAACATCCGGTTGGAGAAGAGGACCAGAAACAGCCCCCCGGGCTCGAGCACGCGGCCGACCTCGGCGAACACCTCGAACGGCCGGGTCAGGTAGTCGACCGAGACGGTGTTGACCACCACGGCGAAGCTCCGGTCCGGGAACGGCAACCTCGGGTCGCGGTTCAGGTCGTGGATCACGCGCTGGTCGAGGCGGGGGTTCTGGGCCAGCTCGTTCTCGTTCAACCCGAGGCCAACCACCCGGGCCGGAGCGAGGCTCGCCGGCAGGTGCGAGTCCCAGCCGGCCATCAGGTCGAGGATCGCCGGCGCCGGTTCGACCACCAACGTGCCGATGATCCGCTCGACCGTGGCCAACGCCTGCCGATCGAGGTGGGGAACGAAGCGGTCGGTAGCGTAGAAGTCGCGATCGTCCGACTCGTCCTCGCGCGCGAACGAGGCCGCGTCGTACAACGACCGGGCGCGCAGCGCCCTGGGATCGAGGCTCATCGTCCTTCGGCCCTTCTCTCCCTCCTGATGATCCTCAAGATGGGTCGGCGACGCGCCGTCGGCAAGCGCGGCGGCGCCCGGCGGTCAGGGGACGGAGCGGAGCTCCTCGAGCACGAACAGCTTCGCGCCTCCCTCCGGCGTCGGCGAGACGAAGAAGAGCTTGCCCGCGTGGACGACCGGCCAGCCGAGCTCGTCGTCGCCGGCGTCGCCGGCGGTGTTGGTCACCTGCGCGACGCCGCCGGTCACCGGCTCGTGGACGAACAGCTTGCGCCGCCCGGCGCCGTTGGTGGAGAGGAAGACCAGCCGGCCGCCGTAGTCGAGCATCGGCCCGGGCTGGTCATCGAGGCCAGCCCCGGCGCTGGCCGGCAGCAGGTGCAAGCTCCCGTCCCCGGTCAGGCGGAACAGGCGGGCCTGACCGACGTCCCGATCGGCGACGAAGTAGAGGTCGTCGCCGACCACGGTGAGGTGGCGCGGATCGTCGTCGAGCGCGCCGTCGCCGCGCAGCTCGGTGAGCTGCTCCAGGCGCGCCTCGCCGGGCAGAAAGCGGAACAGCTTGCTCCCCCCGGCCGCGGCGCGCGCGCGGAAGAAGAGCGCACCGGCGTGGGCGACCAGCTCGGTGGGGTCGTCGTCGGCCGACGGGTCGTCCCGCGTGTCGCTGACCACCGACAGGAGATCGGTCGCCGGATCGTAGCCGTAGACCTTGAACCGATCTTGCCAGGTCCGGTGCCGGGCGCGGAAGTAGAGCCGGTCGTCGAGCACCGTCCGCCAGGTGATCTCGTCCGAGATCCCCGCCATCGCGGTCGCCGACACCTGCACCAGCACGCCGGAGTCCTGCTCGCGGAACAGCTTGCGGTCGCCCCAGTCCGCGCCGACCTCCGTGCCGACGAACAACCGCCGGCCGCCGACCACCGCGACCGCCTGCAGGTGGTCGGCGAAGAACGGCTGCAGCTGCCCGGCCACCGGGTCGTAGCGCCAGCCGCGGGAGACCCCCCCGGCGTCGCGCAGCTCGACGTAGGCGTACCGGCCGTCGTGACCGATCACCGCCGGGTCGTCGGAGGCGAGCTCGTCGCCCCGGGTGTTGCTGATCCGCCGGATCGTGCCGTCGCCGCGCAGCTCGTACAGCTTGCGCGCGTCGGAGACCTCGCTGCGGGCCGAGAAGAGCAGCCGGTCGCCCGCGAGATGGAGGTTCGAGACCGCGTCGGTCGAGGTCGCGTTGGCGAGCAGCATCGCCTGGCTGACCGCCGCCGCCCCATCGTCGTAGACCCAAAGCTTGACCCGCCCGCTCTCGTTGGTGGCGATGAAGTAGAGAGCGCCCGCGAACGACACCACCGACGAGACACCGTCGTCGACCGCCGGGTCGCGCGCGGTGTCCGAGATCTGCCCGACGCGGTAGCGCACGGTCGGCAACGGCGCGCTGGTGACACAGACGCCGCCGCACAGCTCGACCCGGAGCTCGCCGCTGACCAGCGCGGCGCGCGGCACGATCACCTCCTCGACGCCGCAAGGCAACGCGGCGTACGGGGGAAGCAGCCGACAGCGCGTCGCGGGGAAGCCGGCGTGGGCCACCGACAGCCGCACCGCGTCTGCCGCCATCGCGTCCGCCGTCCGCCCGTCCGGCGGCGCCGGCTGCAACAACGCCCCGGTCGGGACCAGCCCATCGCCCGCACCGGGCGCACCGCCGGCCGGCGATTGCACCACCCCGATGACCGGCAACGACTCGACCTGCGGCACCGCGCCGACGTTCGCC
>JBFYZW010000240.1:0-4555 GCA_041309305.1 Deltaproteobacteria bacterium
GCTCGTCGTCGGCCAGGCCCCGGCGTACCCGATCGGCGGCGCCGTGCCGCCGGACGGCGGCGTGCTCGCCGTCGGCCGTCAGCACGAGGCCGGCGAGCACACGACGCGCGCCCTCATCGCGCTGCGCGAGGCGACGACGGCGTTGACCTTGGCGCTCGAGCCTGGCGCGGCGCCAACCTGTCTGTGCGAGGTGAAGGGTTACGGCCTTCGCTGAGGCGTCGAACCAGCTTGACAGCCCGAGACCACGCGTGTAATGGGGCGGTCTTTGACAGGCCGGACGGCCACAAGGGGTTGTAGGCACGTAGCTCAGTGGGAGAGCACTACCTTGACACGGTAGGGGTCCGCAGTTCAATCCTGCGCGTGCCTACCAGCCACACAACCATGTCAGCTGTTGCGCGGTCATCCTCGTCCTTCCTCATCGCGCGTCGCTGATGCGCCCCGTCGCTGGATTCACGCCTTGAGCACCACCACGATCGCGATCACTTTGCCCGACGGCAAAGTCAGGGAGTACCCCGCCGGCACCACCATCCGGGAGGTGGCGACGAGCATCGGCCCGAAGCTCGGCCGCGACGCCATCGGCGGCGTCGTCGACACCGGCGCCGGCCCGAGCGAGGTGCTCGACGTCCACACGCCGCTCGCCGCCGACGCGAAGCTGACCATCGTCACGGTCAAGAGCCCCGCCGGCCTCGAGGTGCTGCGCCACTCGGCGTCGCACGTGATGGCCAGCGTCGTGCAGCGGCTCTTCCCCGGCACGCAGGTGACCTTCGGGCCGGCGGTCGAGAACGGCTTCTACTACGACTTCAAACGCGACGAGGGCTTCACCCCCGAAGACCTGGCCAAGATCGAGGAGGGGATGAAGGCGGTGATCGAGGCCGATCTGCCGCTGGTCCGCCGCGAGGTGACGCGCGAGGAGGCGAAGCGGATCTTCGCCGAGAAGGGCGAGACCTTCAAGGTCGAGCACATCGACGAGATCCCGGCCGGCGAGACGCTCACGGTCTACCAGCACGGCGACTGGGTCGACCTGTGCCGCGGGCCGCACGTGCCGTCGACCGGCTGGATCAAGGCCTACAAGCTGACCAACATCGCCGGCGCCTACTGGAAGGGTGACCCGAAGAACCCGATGCTCGCCCGGCTGTACGGCACCGCCTTCTGGGATCAGAAGGAGCTCGACGGTTACCTCGAGCGGCTCGAGGAGGCCAAGCGCCGGGATCACCGCCGGCTGGGCAAAGACCTCGACCTGTTCTCCTTCCACCCGATCGCGCCGGCGATGCCGTTCGTCCACCCGAAGGGGACGATCCTCTACAACCAGCTGATCACGCTCGTCCGCCGCTACTACGACGCGCTCGGTTTCGAGGAGGTCGTCACGCCGCAGGTGGTCGACGTCGAGCTGTTCAAACGCTCGGGCCACTACGACCACTACAAGGACAGCATGTTCTTCTCGCAGATCGAGGCGCGGGAGTACGGGCTGAAGCCGATGAACTGCCCGGGCCACACCCTGATCTACGCGACGACCAAGCGCTCCTACCGCGACCTGCCCATCCGCCTGGCCGACTTTGGCCGGGTGCACCGCTTCGAGCTCTCCGGGGTGACCGCCGGGTTGACCCGGGTGCGCTCGTTCGCCCAGGACGACGCGCACATCTTCTGCCGCGAGGACCAGATCGCCGACGAGATCAGCGCGCAGATCGCGATGGTCAGGGACCTCTACGGCCACTTCGGCTTTGAGATGCAGGTCGGCTTCTCGACCCGCCCGGAGCAGTCGATCGGCCGAGAGCCCGATCTGTCGCCCGGCGAGCGCGAGGAGTGGGACCGCATCTGGCAGCACGCCGAGGGCAAGCTGAAGGAGGTCCTCGACGGCTCCGGTCTGGCCTACGCGACCAACGCCGGCGACGGCGCGTTCTATGGCCCGAAGATCGACTTCCAGGTCCGCGACGCGCTCGAGCGCTGGCACCAGCTCGGCACCATCCAGCTCGACTTCTCGATGCCGCGCCGCTTCGGGCTCAAGTACACCAACGCCGACGGCGGCGACAGCCAACCGGTGATGATCCACCGGGCCGTGCTCGGCTCGCTCGAGCGCTTCATCGGCATCCTGATCGAGCACTGCGCCGGCGACTTCCCGCTCTGGCTCGCGCCGGTGCAGGTGCGGATCCTGGCGGTCAACGACGACCTGCTCGGCTACGCGACCGAGATCGGCGGCAAGCTCACCGCCGCCGGCTTGCGCGTCCGGGTCGATACGCGCAACGAGAAGCTCGGCTTCAAGATCCGCGACGCCGAGCTGGCGAAGATCCCGGTGGTCATGGTGGTCGGCAAGAAGGAGCAGGCCAGCGGCGGCGTCTCCGTACGTTGGCGCAAGAAGGGCGATCTGGGCACGATGTCGCTTGACCAGGCGATGACCGCCGTGTTAGATGCCGCCGCCGTTCCGTCTCCGGGTGAGGCCGTACGCGGGCGAGGAGATTGGCTCTTTCGCCTTTAGCGCTGCGTGGGCGCCGCCCACCGAGGGAAGAGGAGTTTGCCATCGCCACCTTCAAGCCAGGGTCCAAGTCGACGCCGGAGCTACGAGTCAACCGACGGATTCGCGCGCGCGAGGTGCGCGTCATCGACCCCGAGGGGCAGCAGCTCGGGATCATGCCGCCGGAGCTGGCGCTGCAGAAGGCGCAAGATCTCGGCCTCGACCTGGTCGAGGTCTCGCCCGAGGCCCGGCCGCCGGTGTGCAAGATCATGGACTATGGCAAGTTCAAGTACGCGCAGAAGAAGAAGACCTCCGAGGCGCGCAAGAACCAGGTCAACACGACGATCAAGGAGGTGAAGTTCCGGCCCAAGATCGACGTGCACGACTACCGGTTCAAGGTCGACGCGATCAAGCGCTTCCTCGGCGAGGGGCACAAGGCGAAGGTGACGATGATGTTCCGCGGCCGCGAGATCACCCACCAGGAGATCGCGCGCGGGATCATGGACCGCATCGTCGAGGACATCAAGGAGTTCGGCACGGTGGAGCAGCTCCCGCGATTGGACGGGCGCAACATGACGATGGTCGTGGCACCGGGCCGCGGACAGCCAGCCGGCAGCGCCGTGAAGGCGAGGCCAACAGAGAAAGACAATGGCAAGGAAGCACAAGCTTAAGACGAAGAGCTCGGCGAAGAAGCGCTACCGCCTGACCGGCAAGGGCAAGGTCAAGGTCGGCGCCAAGGGACGACGGCACCTGCTGTCGAGCAAGAACCGCAAGCGCAAGCGTCACCTGCGCGGGTCGCGGATCCTCGGCCCGGCGGATGAGAAGAAGGCCAAGAGCCTGCTGCACTGATAGGCGAGGGCGCCTCCCGGCCGTCGAGCCGAGCGCCCTCTCGAGAGGAGTGAGCCATGCCCCGCACCAAGGGTGGATTCAAGACGCGTCAGCGGCGCAAGAAGGTCCTCAAGCAGGCCAAGGGCTTCTGGGGCGCTCGCCGCAAGCTGTTCCCGATCGCCAAGGACACGGTCGACCGCGGCCTGGCCTACGCGTTCGCCGGTCGCAAGCAGAAGAAGCGCACCTACCGCAGCCTGTGGGTCACGCGCATCAACGCGGCCGTGCGACCGTTGTCGCTCAGCTACAACCGCTTCGTCGCCGGCCTGAAGAAGGCCGGCGTCGAGCTCGACCGCCGGGTCCTCGCTGACCTGGCGACCAGCGATCCGCAGGCGTTCGCCCAGATCGCGGCGGTGGCGAAGCAGCACCTGGCGTAAGGTCTCGGGGCGGCGTCCGCGCCGCGGGCTCCCATGGACGAGCTGAAACGGATCGAACAGGAGGCGCTCCAACGCGCCAAGAGGGCGAAGACCCCCCAGGAGCTGGCGCTGCTGCGCGCCGAGGTCCTGGGCAAGAAGGGACAGGTCGGCCTGGCGCTGCGTCAGCTCGGCGCGCTGCCCGCGGCCGAGCGGCCGATCGTCGGCGCCGAGATCAACGCGATCAAGGAACGGTTGGAGGCGGCGCTCACCCAGGCCGCCGAGCGGCTGGAGGGGAAGCGGCGGCGGTCCGAGCTCGATCTCGGCCGTTGCGACGTGACGCTCCCCGGGCGGCGGCAGGCGAGCGGTCCGGAGCACCCGCTGCGGCTCATCGAGCGTGAGGTCATCGCCGCGCTGACGCCGCTCGGCTTCACGCTCGCCGAGGGGCCGCTGTGTGAGCACGATTGGTACAACTTCGGCGCCCTGAACTTCCCCGCCGATCACCCGGCGCGCGACACCCAGGACACCTTCTTCGTCGCGCCCGAGGTGCTGCTGCGCACCCACACCTCGAACGTGCAGATCCGCACGATGCTGGCCCACAAGCCGCCGGTGCGCATCCTGGCCCCCGGGATGGTCTTCCGTCACGATGAGCTCGACGCGACCCATTCGCCGACCTTTCATCAGATCGAGGGGCTGTGGATCGACGAGCAGGCCACCTTCGCCGACCTGAAGGGGGTGCTGCATCACTTCAGCGCCCACCTGTTCGGCCCGGAGACCAAGGTCCGCTTCCGGCCCAGCTTCTTCCCCTTCACCGAGCCGTCCGCGGAGGTCGACGTCAGCTGCACGGTCTGCGGCGGCGCCGGCGGCGCCT
>JBFYZW010000241.1:0-2762 GCA_041309305.1 Deltaproteobacteria bacterium
GCTCGTCAATCGCCGCCGGCGGCGTGCCGCCGAGCTGGCGCGCGCCCAGCCCGCGCGCCGCGGCGCCCTTGCGCTTGCGGCGCTTCTTCTTCGTCGTCTTGGTCGCCATCTCATCCCTCCGCTTCGCCGAGGGCCTCGGCGAGGGCGCGCACCGCCCGCTCGGGCGAATCGACCTCGAGCCACGGCTCACCGCGCAGGCGGGACTGATCGAGCCGCCAGGTCGAGAGCCCGACGACCGGCTTGCGGCGCTTGAGCGCGTAGGCGATCTCCGAGAGCGTGCCGAAGCTGCCGCCGACGGCGACGAAGCCGTCGGCGGTGTTGGTGATCACCGCGTTGCGCGCGTCACCCATCCCGGTGGCGATCGCCAGCGCAACGTACGGGTTGCAGGCGCTCGGGTCGGCCTGCGGCACGATGCCGACGACCAGGCCCCCGGCCTCGGCGGCGCCGCGGGAGGCCGCCTCCATCACGCCGCCCAACCCGCCGCTGACCAGCACCCAGCCGCGGGCGGCGATCGCCCGCCCGACCGCCAGCGCCAGCGCGCGCTCCTCGTCGGCCGGCGCCGCTGCGCCGATCACCGCCACCACCCGTCGCCGCATCTCGACCACCTCGCCGACTCTCCATAGCCAGGCGGCCCCGGCCGGTCAAACCACCCCGCCGCCCGGTCGCGCGTCCCGGCCGCGGCAGAAGCGCCAGCGAAGCGAGTGCCTGTCAGCCCAGGCTGTTGTATGACGGAGCTGGAGACGCGCACCCGTGGCCCACGACACCTACCCGCAGAGCTTCGACGTCGCCGTGGTCGGCGCCGGGCCCGCGGGCTCGACCGCCGCCTGGCACCTCGCCCGCGCCGGCGCCGGGGTCGTGCTGCTCGAGGCGCGCATGCTGCCACGGGCGAGGGCCTGCGCCGGCGGAGTCATCGGTCGCGCGCGCGCGGCGCTCCCTGAGGGCTTGGCCTACCCCTGGGAGCACACCTGCCCGGTCGCCCAGCTCCACCTGCCGGGCGCGCTGCTCCACTTCCAGGTCGAGCGCGCCGAGCCGCTGGTCTCGATGGTCAACCGCGCCGAGTTCGACCTGGTCCTGGCCCGCGGCGCCGAGGCGGTCGGCGCGCAGCTGCGCGAGCATTGCCGCACGCTGGCGGTACATCACCGCGGCAACCGGCTCGAGATCGACACCTCGGCCGGTCGCTTGAGCACCCGCTTCGTGGTCATCGCCGACGGCGCGCTCAGCCCGACCGCGGCGCTGGCCGGCTGGCGGCGCGAGCCGCTGCTCGTGCCGGCGATCGAATGGGCGGTGCAGGTCGACGCCGAGACGCTCGCCCGCCACCATGGGATCGCCCGCTTCGACCTGGACGAGGTCGATCCGGGCTACGCCTGGATCTTCCCCAAGCGCGAGACGTTGACCGCCGGGATTCTCGCCGCCCGGCGCGGCAGCCGCGGGTTGAAGGCCGCGCTCGGTCGCTACCTGGCCCGGCTCGGTATCACGCCGCAGGTGCCGCCGCGCACCCGCGGCGCAGTGTTACCGCTGACCTGCCGCGAGCCGCTGACCCGTGGCCGCGCGCTGGTCATCGGCGACGCGGCGGGGCTCGTCGACCCGCTGCTCGGCGAGGGCCTCAGCTTCGCACTCAAGAGCGCGGCGCTGGCCGCGCGCGCCATCCTGCACGGTCGCTTCGACCCCTGGCTCGTCCAGCACCACTACGAGTCGGCGATGGCCGAGGAGGTGCTCGGCGAGCTGCGCCTGGCGCGCACCCTGTCCCGCCTGCTCTACGGCCAGCGGCGCGTCCGCGACTGGCTGCTGCAACGCTCCGGTCAGTCGCTCACCGAGGCGATGGCCGAGGTGGTGAGCGGCCGAGCGACGCTGCGCGGCCTGGTGCGTAGCCCCGCCAACTGGGGCAGGCTGCTCTGGCACTCGGGCTGAACGCTCAACGCCGCGCCGGCGCGAAGAGCAAAAGCTCGGTGGGCCCGGAGACACCGCCGGTGTCGTTGTCGACGATCACCGCCAGGCGCTCGTCGGGCAGAAAGACCACCCCCTCGAGGTTCGGGACCCCGGGCACCAGCGGCCCGAGATCGGTCACCGCCGTCGGCCACAGCTCACCCAGCTCGCCGCCGAGCGGTGCGACGAAGCGCAGCAACCAGGCGGTGCCGTAGTGGCGCTCGATCGCCACGACCTCGAGCTCGGCCTCCCCCGAGAGCCGGCAGTCGAGCGAGGCGATCTTCCCGGTGCGCGAGGCGAGCGCCACCCGGCCATAGCTCCACCGCCGCGTCGCCCGGTCGTAGCGCGCCAGCGGCGCGAAGCGCCGCCCACCGCGCTCGAGCACCATCTCGACGCCGGCGAGCAGCACGCCGCCGGCGGCGCACAACCCCTCGACCCCGCGGTTGACCGCGGCGCGCAGCCCCCAGCCGGCGTACGGCAACGTCACCGAGTCGGTGACCTCGGCGACCTCGCCGACGCGAGCGAACAGGATCAGATCCTCGCCGCGCGACCGCTGCGTCTCGGTGCCGAAGGCCAGCTCCCCCTCGCCCAGCCAGGCGACCGACTCGGTGTCAGTCCCGAATGGCACGCCGCCGAGCGGCACCGGTGGCCGGCGGGCGGCCAGGCCGAGCTCGTGCACCCGCAGCGGCACGAGCAGCCGCGCCCGCTCCGGCACGGCCCAGAGCGTCCCGTCCCCGGCCCGCGCCAACCCGGAGAGCCCGGGCGGGTTGCCCGGGGCGAGCGGCAGGCGCGCCAGGAGGCGCAGCGCCGCGATCGGCATCGCCGGCGCCGGCGCGCGC
>JBFYZW010000242.1:0-9214 GCA_041309305.1 Deltaproteobacteria bacterium
GCCACCGGCGTGCTGCCCGGGCTGCAGCGCACCCCGACCGCCCCGCGGCTCGAGATCCTCGAGCCGGCCGGCGCCCGCGTCATCATCAACGGGGAGATCCAGGCGCAATCAACGCCGACGGTGGTCACCGGGCTGGCGCCCGGCCTCCACCGCGTGCAGCTCGAGCTCCCGGACCTGCCGCCGATCCGCCGGCAGGTGCTCCTCGAGCCGAACAAGACCGTGTCCATCCGCGAGGCGCCGCCGGCGAAGGGGATGGTGCTCGACGTTCGCGAGCCGCCGGGGGCCAAGGTGATCGTCGACGGGGTCGCCTGGCCGGAGCCGGTCCCCACGGTGGTCACCGGGTTGCAGGACGGGCCGCACGAGGTGCGGCTCGAGCTGCCCGACGGCCGGATCGTCAAGCGGCGCCTGCGCCTCGAGATCGGCCGGCCGATCCTGCTCCAGGACGCGCCGCCGGCGACCGGCATGGTCATCGACCTGCGCGACCCGGAGGGGGCCGAGGTCCTGGTCGACGGCACGCCCTGGCCCGAGCGCGTGCCGACGGTCATCTCCGGCCTATCGATGGGCAAACACCAGCTCGAGTTCCGCCTGCCCGGCCTGCCGGTGCTCCAGCGCACCGTGGCGTTGGAGAGCGGCCAGCCGGTGTTGTTGAGCGAGCCGCCGCCAGCCGCCGGCACCGTGATCGATATCCGCGAGCCATCGGGCGCAAAGGTGTTGGTCAATCGCAAGCCCTGGCCCGAGGTCGTGCCGACGGTCGTCACCGGCCTCGCCCCGGGAACGCACGAGGTCCGCCTCGAGCTCGCCGGCCGGCCGGCGATCGTCAAGAAGGTCGAGCTCGTCGCCGACCAGCCGCTCCTCATCCAGGAGCAGCCGCCGCTCGCCCGGCCGACGCTCGTGCTCAAGAGCCGACCGTCCGGGGCCACGGTGACGCTCGGCGGCCGGCGCCTGGGCAAGACCCCGGTGCGCATCCTGACCCTCGAGCCCGAGGTCGAGCACTCCCTGCTGGTCGAGCGGCGCGGTTATGCGCCCGAGTCGCTGGCGCTCACCCTCGCACCGGGGGAGAAGCGCGAGGAGCTGGTCCAGCTCGAGTCCTCGCGCGGCGGCGGCACGCCGTCGCCGGCGCCAACGCCGCAGCCGGTCGCGGCCGGCCCGGTGGAGTCGGGCTTCCTCACCTTGAACACCAACCCGTGGGTCAAGGTGGCGATCAACGGCCGGCCGTACGGCTCGACGCCGCTGTACAAGGTCGAGCTCCCGCCCGGATCCTACACGCTGCACCTGGTCAACGAGGAGTTCGGCATCAACGCCAAGCGCACGGTGCAGATCTCGGCCGGCAAGACCAACAAGGTCGACTGGGCGCTCAAGTGACCCGCTGCGGCTCGCGCCAACGCGCGAGCCGCGCCATCGCCGCCAGCACCCGCACCGCCCGCTCGGGCGTCTGAAAGACCACGGCGCGGTGACCGGACCGATGCCCGGAGGCGAAGATCGCCTGCGCCTCCTCGTCGATCATCTTCACCCCGACGATGGGCTTGTGGTGCTCGGCCATCAACTCGACGACCCGGGCCAGGAGGACCGGCTCGGCAGCGCGGTAGCTCTCGACGAAGGCCGAGAGCTGCCCAGGAGGCAGCTCGACGCCCACGGTCGGCGCCGCGTCGGCGAGCCACTGCATCATCGGCACCTGGCCGACCAGGCCCAAGTGGATGATCGCGTCGCAGCCGTCCCAGGCGGCCAGCGCGGCGAGCACGTCGAGCGCCAGCTGCGGCACGAACTGACCGACCAGATCGACCGGGTTGGTGCGGCTCCAGTAGGACGGCAGCCAGGCGTCGAGCTGCGCGACGACCGCCGGGGGTAGGCCGGGGATCTCGAGGCCGTGCTCCTGACACAGGTCGGCGGCGACCACGCCCCAGCCGCCGCCCATCGTCACGATCGCCACCCGGGCGCCGCGCGGCAGCGGCAGCGACGAGAAGGCGGCCGACAGGTCGAGCAGCTCCATCGGCTGCGCGACGCTGAGCACACCGGCTTGCCGGCAGGCGGCGGCGAACAGCTGCTCGTCGGCGGCGAGCGCCCCGGTGTGGCTCGCCGCGGCGCGGCTGCCGGCCGCGGTGCGGCCACCCTTGAGCACGATGACCGGCTTGCGCGCCGCCAGCCGCCGTGCGCTCGAGAAGAAGCGGCGCGGATCCTTGAGGCTCTCGACGTAGAGCACGACCTCCCCGGTCACCTCGTCGCGCTCGAAGGCCTCCATGTAGTCCTCGACCGCGACCATCGCCTCGTTCCCCGAGCCACAGTAGGCGCGGATGCCGATCCCCTGCGCCCGGGCGAAGTGCAGCAGCTGCACGCCGAGGTTGCCCGACTGAGCGACGAGCGCCGTGCTGCCCGGCTCGGGCCGCACGTGCACGCCGGTGCCGAAGAAGCGCGCGTGCGGGTTGCAGATCCCCATCGTGTTCGGCCCGACCAGGAGGACGCCCAGCCGGCGAGCGCGCTCGGTCAGCTCCTCCTCGAGCCGCCGGCCGACCTCGCCGATCTCGGCGAAACCGGAGCTGATCACCAGCGCCGCGCCGATCCCCCGCGCCGCCAGCGCGTCGATCGCCGGGAGCACGGCGTCGGCGGGGATGGTGAGGATCGCCAGGTCGACCGGCTCGGGCAGCTCGGCGATCGAGCCGTAGACCGGCCGCCCGGCGATCGTCCCCCCCTGTCGGCCGACCAGATAGACCGGCCCGGGGAAGCCGCCGGCGAGCAGGTTGGCGAGGACGCGGAAGCCCCACTTGCCCGGTTGGCTGCTCGCCCCGACCACGACGATCGAGCGCGGATGATAGGCGGCGGCGAGCTCGCGCAGCCGGACTGGCGGGCGCGGCGCGCCGGGCGTCGACAGGTCGCCGCTGACGATCAGCGCGTCGACCGCGGTCAGGCGCCCGTCGGCGCCGGCCACCAGCGGGTTCAGATCGACCGCGACGATCTCCGGGTGCTCGTCGGCGAGCCGCGCCAGCCCCTCGAGCACGGCGCGCAGCTGGCGTCGATCGATCGCCGCCTCGCCGCGAAACGCCCCGACCAATGCGGCTGAGCGCAGGCCGGTGATCATCTCCTCGAGGTCCCCGGGCCCGAGCGGCGCGAGCGCGAAGCTGACATCCCGGAGCGCCTCGGCGAAGACGCCGCCGAGGCCGAGCATCAACACCGGGCCGAACTGCGCGTCGCGGGTCAGGCCGACGACCAACTCGCGCCGGCCGCTCACCTGCCGCTGAACGACGAAGCCCTCGAGCCCACCAAGGCCCCGCGCGAGGAGCTCGACGGCGCGCGCCTCGACCTCGGCGCCGTTGGCGAGGCCGAGGAACACCAGCCCGAGCTCGGTCTTGTGGCTGAGCTCGGCGCCGCGCCCTTTGAGCACGACCGGGAAGCCCAAGCGCTCGGCCGCTGCCCTCGCCTCGGCGGGAGACTCGACCGCGATCTCCTCGACGACTGGGATCCCGTAGCCGGCGAGCAGCTGCTTGGCGGCGACCTCATCGCGGGTGTGGCTCATCGTCGACCGGCCGCCTCGCCCGGTGGTGCAGACGTAACAGATCTCGCCCGCGCGTCAAACGGCGTGCCCCACGACGGGCGCGAGCACTCCCCCTGCGCCTCCGCGCGCTGCGCCTCGGGCGGCTCGGCTTGACCGCGAGAGGCCCTGCGAATATTATTGGTCGGTCGGTCAATTCATTAGCGGAGGGCCCATGGCGCGCAAGCCCGGGAACACGCGGGAGGAGACCCGCGCGGCGATCCTCGCCGCGGCGGAGAAGGAGTTCGAGGCGAACGGCTTCGCCGGCGCCTCGCTGTCGGGGATCGCCGAGCGGGCCAAGATCACCAAGAGCCTGATCCACTACCACTTCAAGAGCAAGGAGGCGCTCTGGCAGGAGATCAAGGAGTCGCGCTTCGCCGACTACGCCGACCTGCAACGCCAGATCCTCGCCGAGTACGACGACGCGCGCGAGTTCCTGCGCCAGAGCTTCACCGCCTACTTCACCTTTCTGCAGCGCAACCCGTCGTTCCTCCGCCTGATGTGGTGGATGCAGGCCGAGCACGGCCGGTCGCAGCATCCCCAGCACGACCTGGTCGTCTCGGCGTCGATGCGCACCCTGGTCGAGGACGGCATCCGCCTGGTGCGTGACCTGCAACAGCGCGGCCAGCTGCGCGGCGATCTCGCGCCGCGCTTCATGTTCGCGGCCTTCTTGAGCCTGCTTCGCCACTGGTTCGTCGCCCGCCGCGACTTCGCCCTGGTCGAGGGCGGGGAGAGCACCGCCGCCGCCGACCAACGCTACCTCGAGACGATCATCGCCATCTTCAGCGACGGTGTGCTGGCGCGCCCCTGACCCCGCGGTGACACTCTGACTGCGCGGCGGTGTTCAAGCCGAGAGAAACGAGTACGCCGTTGAGCATCGACGTCGAAGCCTTCTACCGCCGCTACGCGCCGATGGTGCTCCGGCGGTGTCGGCGTCTGCTCGGCGACGAACAGGAGGCGGTCGACGCGATGCAAGACGTGTTCGTCCAGGCCCTGCGCTTCAGTGAGCGGCTCGATGACCACGCGCCATCCTCCCTGCTCTACCGCATGGCCACCAACGTCTGCCTGAACCGGATCCGCAGCCGCGGCAGGCGCCCGGAGGTGCCGGGCGGTGAGCTACTCTGGCAGCTCGCGAGCGACGACGATCTCGAGGCCCGGACCGGGGCGCGGCGCGCCCTCGCCCGCCTGTTCGCCGGCGAGCCGAGCTCGAGCGCAACGCTGGCGGTCCTCCACCTGGTCGATGGCCTGACGCTCGAGGAGGTCGCCGCCGCGGTCGGCCTGTCGGTCTCCGGGGTGCGCAAGCGGCTGCGCCGTCTCCGGGGGCTCACGCCGAAGGAGGCGACATGAGCGAGAACCGACGCACCGTCCCCGACCTGTGGCTCGAGCAGCTCCACCTCGGCGAGCTCGGCGAACCGGAGCAGGAGAAGCTGCACGCGCTGCTCACCGACGCGGACCTCCAAGGCCGCCGCGCGGCGCTCGAGCGTGACGACGCGGCCATCCTCGCCGCCTACCCGCCGGCGACGCTGCGCGCCCGGATCGAGCACCGTCGCGCCGAGAGCGCGAACGCCACCGGCCGACGGCGTTGGGCGCCGCTCGCCATCCTCGCCCCGGCGGCGGTGGCCGCCACCGCGCTGGTCGCGACCCTGATCGTCCCCGAAGAGCTCGACCAACGACCGTCGCCGCCCGAGGTGACGCGGCTCAAGGGCCTCACGCCGACGCTCACCGTGCACCGCAAGACCGGCGGCGCCAGCGAGCGCCTGCTCGACGGCGCCCGCGCGACGCGCGGCGACGTCGTCCAGCTCAGCTACCAGGCCGCCGGCCGCCCCTTCGGCGTCATCCTCTCTCTCGACGGCCGCGGCGCGGTCACCGTGCACCACCCGACCCGCCCCGGGGGAGACACCGCGTTGCTCGTCGGCGGTGAGGTGGCGCTGCCGAACGCCTACGAGCTCGACGACGCGCCCGACTTCGAGCGCTTCGTCTTGGTCACCGGGGCGACGCCGATCGACGACCGCGCCGTGGTCCGCGCCGCCGCGGCGCTCGCCCGGGACCCCGCCCGCGCTGCACACCAGCCGCTGGCGCTCGCCGGGGATCTGGAGCAGACCTCGGTGCTGCTGCGCAAGACCGCGGAGGTGCTGCGATGAGACCCCTCGCTTGGCTCGCGCTGCTCGCCGCCCTGCCCGGCCCTGGGCTCGCCGCCGAGGTGGCGGTGCGTCGCTACGCGCTGGTCATCGGCGCCAACGACGGAGGCCCGAACCGGATCCGCCTGCAGTACGCGCTGCGCGACGCCGCCGCCTTCGCCGCGGTGCTGCGCGAGCTCGGCGGCGTCGCCGCCGAGGACGAGACGCTCCTGCTCGAGCCGAGCCGCGCCGCGCTGCACGCCACGCTCGAGGCCTTGCGCGTCCGCCTCGCCGCGGTACGTGACGCGCGCACGGAGCTTCTCGTCTACTACTCGGGCCACTCCGACGAGGAGGGCCTCCTGCTCGGCGGCGAGCGCTTCGCCTACGCCGAGCTGCGCGAGGCGCTGCGCCAGATGCCCGCCGACGTTCGGGTTGGCGTGCTCGACTCGTGCGCCTCCGGCGCGTTGACCCGCGCCAAGGGCGGCGTGCTCCGCCCGCCGTTTTTGCTCGACGAGTCGACCCAGGTGACCGGGCACGCCTTCCTCACCTCGAGCTCGGCCGACGAGGCGGCGCAGGAGTCGGACACGCTCGGCGGTTCGTTCTTCACCCACTACCTGATCTCCGGGCTGCGCGGCGCCGCCGACACGACCGGCGACGGCCGAGTCACACTGAACGAGTCGTACCAGTTCGCCTTCGCCGAGACGCTGGCCCGGACCGAAAAGACACAAGGCGGCGCCCAGCACCCCTCGTACGACATCCAGCTCGCCGGCACCGGCGACCTGGTGTTGACCGATCTGCGCGTCGCCAACGCCGGCCTCGAGCTCGGCGAGGGGCTGGCCGGCCGCGTCTTCGTCCGCAACACCGGTGGCCAGCTGGTCGCCGAGCTGAACAAGCCCGCCGGCCGCCGGGTGACCCTCGGGCTCGAGCCGGGCGCCTACGAGGTCACCGTGCGCGGCGCGCAGGGACTCTTCGCCGCCCGGGTCGCGATCGGCACAAACGCCCGCCCGGTGCTCGAGAGCGAGGCGCTCACCCCGCTCTCGTCCGAGCCGACAGTCTCGCGCGGCGGCCCGCCAGCGCTGGCGCACGAGCCGGTCCGCGTGACGCTGTTGCCGGCGCTCTACCCGAGCCAGCCAGTGAGGAGCGAGCTGCTGCTCGGCCTGCTGGTCGGCAACGCCACCGAGCTGAACGGCATGGCGCTCTCCTTGGGAGTCAACGCGATCGCCGCGCGCGCTGACGGGTTCGTCCTCGCCTTCGGTCTGAACCTGATCGGCGGCGATCTGTTCGGCATCGCCTGGACGAGCGGGGCCAACGTCATCGCCGGCCGCAGCCGCGGGCTCGGCGTCGCCGCCGGCGCGAACATCGCCGACGGTGACGTCGAGCTGCTCCAGCTCGCCGGCGGCCTCAACGTCGCTGGCGCGAACCTGGACGGCGCGCAGCTCGCCGGCGGCTTGAACATCGCCGGCGGTGAGGTCGACGGGCTGATGCTCGCCGGCGGCTTCAACCTCGCCGGCGGCGCCCTGCGCGGCGCGCAGCTGTCGGCCGGGTTCAACCGGGCCGGCGACACCCGCGGGCTGCAAGTCGCGGCGCTCAACCTGGCCGGAGATCTCCGCGGGCTGCAGCTCGGCCTGGTCAACGTCGCCGGCGTCGTCCACGGCGTGCAGCTCGGGCTGGTGAACGTCGCCGAGGACATCCACGGCCTGCCGATTGGGCTGGTCAACTGGGTCGAGCGCGGCCAGCGGCACCTCGCCTACTGGGCGAGCCCTCAGGAGTACGTCAACCTCGACTTCCGCTTCGGCAGCCGCCACGTCTACACGCTGCTGATGGCCGGCTTCGAATCCGAGGCCCAGCCGAACCGCTGGTACGCGGCCTTCGGCTTCGGCGCCACCGCCCGATTCGACCCGCTGTTCCTCAACGTCGATCTCTCGGCCGGCGCCAACCGCCGCGGCTTCCGCGCCGAGCCGCAGGCCAACGTCCGCGCCCAGCTCCGCCTGATGCTCGGCGTCGAGCTCCTCTCGCACCTGTCGTTGTTCGTCGGCGGATCGCTGGGCGCCTTCGCCGGCTGGGACGGCGAGGACATGCGCATCCCCGGGGCGCCGCAGATCGTCCACAGCGAGCGGGACCACGTCCAACGCTACTGGCCCTCGTTCTTCGCCGGCGTGCAGATCTGAGCGTTGCCGGTGACGCGCGCGCCACGCGCCGGTGTTCAAGCTCACAAACCCCGTTGTGCCGCGAACGCGGCCGAGGAGCCGAGCCATGGCCCGACGTCTGCTGCCCTTGCTCGTCACGCTGCCGCTCGCCTGCCACAGCACCTTCGGCCCGGACGAGTGCTGGGACTACTGCGATGGCAGCGACGACTGCGTCCCGCGCTGCATCGACGACGACCCGTGCCCAACTGATGGCTGCGGCGCCCCGCCCGATTGTCCGAACGAGCAGGGCGAGGGCTCCCCGTGTCCGCCACCGGCCAGCGACCGGGACGGCGACGGGTTGTCCGACGCCGACGAGGACCGCGCTGGCACCAACCCCGACTGCGCCGACACCGACGGCGACGGCATCGGTGACCTCGACGAGCTCATCACCGGGCTCGACCCGCTCAACCCGGACAGCGATGAGGACGGGCTCGGCGACGGCCTCGAGCTCGAGCGCGGCACCGACCCGCTCGACCCCGACACGGACCAGGACGGGCTCGGCGATGGGTTCGAGCTCGACCGCGGCACCGACCCGCTCGACCCCGACACGGACGGGGACGGCGAGGAGGACGGCGCCGAGGTCGCCTGCTGCAGCTCGCCGATCGATCCCTTCTTGACCTGCGCCAGCACCTGCGGCTGAGCGCGCCTCGCTCAACGCTCGGCGCCGGGCTGTGCCTCCGCCGGCAACGCGCGTTGGATGTCGGGCCAGTCGATCGCCAGCGGCGCGAGCCGGACGGTCGCAGCGGTGCTGCGCCGCTCGATCGCCGCGATGCGTGCGTCGAGCTCCGGATGCGTGCCGAGCCACGGCACGGCGGACAGGAGCTGTTCGGCGCCGCCAGCGCGATCGCGCATGATCGCGAACAGCTCGGCCAGCGCCCGCGGGTCGAGCCCCGCGCCGAGCATCATCGTCACCGCGTCGTCGTCCGCCTGGAGCTCCTGCGCCTGGCTGTAGTCGTTGATCGCCGCGACGGTGAGCAGGTCCCTGCCGGCGCCGACCAGACCGCTCGCGTCGCCGAAGACGAGCTGCATCAGCGCGACGACGCCGAGCGACTGGGCGATGCGCTGCGTGCCGTGCCGCCGGAGCACGTGGGAGATCTCGTGCGCAACGACCCCGGCCACCTGCTCGGGGCGCTCGGCGGCGGCGAGCAGGCCGCTGTAGACGGTCAACCGCCCGCCCGGGAGCGCGAAGGCGTTGAGCTCCGCCGCGGCGACGGCGCGCACCCGGAGGTCGAGCGGCAGCCCGGGGGCCAACCGCTGCGCCGCGGGCCGGAGCCGGTCGATCATCGCCGCCAGCGCCCCGACGACCTCGGGGGCATCGACCTCTTCGCCGCCCCGCTCGGCCTGCTCAGCGGCGATCTCACCGAGCTTCTCGTCCACCGCGTACGGCAACC
>JBFYZW010000243.1:0-4365 GCA_041309305.1 Deltaproteobacteria bacterium
GCCACCGCCACCGCCACCGCCGAAATCGAAGCCGCCGCCACCGCTGTCCCCGGCGCTGCTCCCGCCGCCGCCGCCACCGCTGCCGAAGTCGAAGCCGCCACCGGCGTCCGCGCCGCCACCCCCGAAGTCGAAGCCGCTGCCGACGTCGTTGAAGTCGATGCTGTCGAAGGTCGAGAAGTCGAGCGCGCCGTCCCCTTCGCCCACCGCGTCGAAGTCGAAGCCCTTGGTGCCGCGGCGCTGTCGCTCGAGCTTCTCCTTCTGGATGCGCTCGACCTCGAACGCCTCGGCTTGGACGAACAGGTACTTGGACAGCAGGTAGGCGTACTCGTTGCGATACGCCTTCGGGAAGGTGACGTTGCGGAACTGGGCCAACTCCTTGAGCACCGGCGTCTCGTCGGCCATCTTGCGCGAGATGAAGAACAGCCACTCGATCGACTTCCGGTAGCGACGATGAGAGGGCCCCTGGTCGAGGATGTTCTTGAACCGTTTGAGCGCCGCGTCGTAGAAGCCGAGCTTGTAGAGCGCCTTGGCCAGCTGGTACTCGCTCTCCGGCCTGAACTCGGCGTACTTCTTGTCATCGAGGAAGAGGTGGAACTCCATCGCCGCGTCGGCGTAGTCCTCGTCCGACATCTTGCTCATCGCCTCGTCGAACCGCTCGCGCTCGGCGCTGTCGACCTGGAAGTCGAAGCTGAAGTCGGCGAGATCGCCGCCGAAGTCGATCGCCTCGGAGCCGCCGAGGTCGATCGCGACGCCGCCGCCGAAGTCGAACACGCCGGCATCGCCGGTCTTCTTCTTGCCCTTCTTACCCTTCGCCGGCGGCTCGTCGGCCGCCGGCGGCGCGCCGAGCAACAGCTCCTGGCGCGCGGCGTCGGTGTCGCCTCCGGCGCCGGAGAGATCGAGTACGGCGTCGCCGGGCGGCGGCGCCGGCGGGGGGGCCGGGGGTGGAGCCGGCGCGTCGAACAGCGAGTCGGCGGCCTTCTCCGCCTCGTCGTCGGCGGCGGTCTTCGGCGCCTTGCCCTTCTTCGTCTTGGCCCCCTTCTTCCCCTTCTTGGCCTTCTTCGCCGCCACCTGCCGGACCTCGTCGCGGGCGGCGCCGGCGTCCGGCAGCGGCGTCCAGTAGAACGCGCCGAGCACGACGCCGGGCAGGCACAAGACGACCGCCAACACCGCCAGAGTGTGCCAGGTTTTCACGCTGCCTCCTCCTCGCTCACAGCTTCTCGCGCTCGAACGTCGGCGGCACAAAGAACGAGACGCCGACCGTCGCCGACAGCATGTGCTGCAGGTTCTTGTCCGGGTTGATCGACGGGATGCGCGACAGCGGGAACACCTGGTCCCGCAGCTCGAGCCGCAGAGCCATCCACTCGTTGATGAAGTAGCGCTGCCCCACCGCCAGCGTGCCGCCGAAGGCCGGCGATCCGTCGCTCGGCCCGACGACGCCGACGCCGCCGGCGACGTAGGCGTCGAAGTGGAAGACCGCCTCGGCCAGAAGGCTCAGCTTGCCGTAGATCGGCGCCCAACCGACCTCGAGGTGCCCCGCCCACACCGGGTGGTTGTAGGTCGGGCGATCGGCGGCGCCACCGCCAGCCACCGGGACGGCGCTGGAGAGCGAGCCGAAGAAGTTGGCGCCGGCCCCTACCCAGAGGCTCTCGAGCACGTGGTAGCTCGCCGAGCCGGTGACCAGGATGTGATTGAAGAACGGGTCGTTGAGCGACAGCCCAACCGCCGGCATCAGCTCGGCGCGGCCACGCTTGACGAACAGCCGACCGCTGACCGCCGGGATCCGCTCGGCCAACGTACGCCGCGGCGGCTCGCTGCCGGCGCGCACGTCCTCCTCGCCGGCCTCCTCGAGCTCCTGCGCCGCTGACCACCCCGGCGCGAGCAGCACCAGCCCGATCAACCCTGCACCCACGACCCGCGCTGATCTCGTTCTCATCGGTAGCTGTACTCGAAGGTTGGAGGAATGAAGAAGCTGGCGCCGAGCTGCATCATCACGTAGTTCTGCACGTCCGAGCGCGCCTGACCGTTGACGTCGAGGTTGTCGTTGAACAGGTGGTCGCGCACCTCGAGCCGAATCGCCAACCAGTCGGAGACGAACAGCCGCTGACCGACGCCGGCGTTGATCACCACCGGCTGGCGCTCGCCGAAGGCGGTGGCAAAGCCGATGCCGGCCGTGCCGTACAGGTCGAAGTGGACGATCGAGCGGTTGAACAGGCTCAGCTTGCCGTGGATCGGGATCCAGTAGAGGTCGACGTGGGTCAAAAGCCACGTGCTCTGCATCGGCAGGCCGGGGAGTGGCGGAACCGCGGTGAGGCTCTGGCGCACGACGTCCAGGTTGCTGGTCGCCACGTGCGCGTAGATCCAGTCGACGCCGGCGCCGACGGCGAACGAATCGTGCGGGTAGAAGATCACCGAGCCGCTGGTCGCCAGGTGTTGCCAGAAGGCGTCGTTGAGGCTGAGGGTGAAGAAGGCGGCCAGCTCGAAGCGCTTCTGCTTGAGCACCGCCTTGCGCGGCACCGCCTTGATCCGGTCCTGGATCTCAGCCGGCTGCTCGGTGGCGGCCGCCGCCGGCTTGGTCGGCGTCTCCCCGGGTACGACCGCCTCGATCTCCTCGGGCGGCAGAACCGCGGCCGGCTCTCCCTCGGTACGCTCGTCGAGGTCCGGCGTCGTCTCCGCCGGCGTCGGCGCGGCGGCCGGCTCGTCCGTCTTCAGATCCCCCAGGAGGTCGGCTTGCGCGCGCGCCTCACCGGTGAGCAGGATCGAGGTGCCCGAGAGCAGGAGAAGGATAGCTAGACCATACCGTCTCACGGTGGCTCCGTTGTCGATAAACACCCGGTGTACGAGGCTATTCGCCGCCCGATTGCCTGTCAATCGCCGCCGGGACGCGACCGGCTTGCTGCCCGGGACGGGCCCGTGTTACACGGCCGAGTATGGTCCGGTCCCGGCTGGCTCTGTCGTATGTCGTCCTGGCCTGGACAGGACAGGGCTGCGATGCCCACGACATTGGCAAGCCGTGCCCGCAGCTGCTCGGCGGCGCGCCGACCGCCGAGAGCGGTGGGACCCGCGTCGAGACGCTGGAGGTCGTCGAGCAGAACGCCGCGTTCCCCTGCGACGAGTTGATCTGCATCGCCACCGATGGCCGGCCCGGCTACTGCTCGAGGAAGTGTCGCGAGGACGCGGGCTGCCCCGCCGGGTTCGAGTGCCGGCAGGTGCAACGGCTCGGCGACTTCGCCCAGGTCAAGTTCTGCGCCTGGAAACCCTGCCGCAAGCGCGCCGACTGCGGCTCGGCCGATGAGTTCCGTTGCGTCGCGGCGCCGAGCGCCGACGTCGGCGAGGAGCTGAGACTGTGCGACTTCCAGGATTGACGGGCAGCGCCGCCACCGCCGGGCTGGTGCTGTGGCTCACCGGCGCGGCGGCGTGCGAGAAACACGACCTGGGCAAGAGCTGCGGCACCGAGCCCGCCGCGGTCAGCGAGCCAATCGGCGGCGAGGTGCCGGTGATCGAGATCGTCCGCATCGAGCGCGACGGTGAGTGCGAGTCGTTCCAGTGCCTGAGCCACCGCGGGCTGCCCCCCTACTGCACGCGCCCGTGCGTGCTCGCCGCCCCGCCCACGCCGCAGAAGAGCTGCAGCGTCGACCAGGACTGCACCGGCGGCGACTTCGCACGCGGCCGCACGGGCCATTGCGTCGACGGCAAGTGCGTCTGCCAGGCCAACGAGGAGTGCGACTTCCCGCTCTCCTGCGGTGATGGCCGGTGCCGCGACGACGACTGCCCGAGCGGCTTCACCTGCGCGGCGGTGCAGGAGGTCGGACCGCTGGCCGGCAAACGTTTCTGCGTCCTGCGCACCGGCTGCGAGCGCAACGCCGACTGCGAGGAGTTCGGGGTGATGGCGTGCCGCCGGCAGCTCTGCTTCGACGCCTGCCTGCGGGACTACCACCGCTGCCGGGTGACGGCCAAGAACCGCTGCGACGAGCTCGACTGCTTCGCCGGCTGCGCGCGGGTGGCCACGGACCTGTTCGATTGCCCCGACACCTTCACCCGGGACGAAGGGCTCGCGACCTGTCGCGACGCCGGCTGCTTCGCCGAGTGCACGCCGCCCGAGGCGAGCTGTGCGTTCCACCGGCTGGTCTGCGAGCCGGTCGGCGAGCTGCAGTGCAGCTGCACCGACGCCGCGTCGGCCGAGCAGGCCAACGACATCCGCGGCTGCGCCGATGATCAGATCGTCTGCCAACCGGACAGCACAGCCCCGGCCTGGCCCGAGCAGTCGGTCAAGAAGCTCAACGTCTGCGTGCCCGAGGATGCCTGACCGGCGCCGATCGCGCGCCGCCCTCGTCGCGACGCTCCTCGCCGGCGCCTGCGCGGCGCCCG
>JBFYZW010000244.1:0-2584 GCA_041309305.1 Deltaproteobacteria bacterium
CAGATCCCCGGCGCCACCCGGGTGGCGCGGAGCCAGCGCGCCTACCTCATCGGGTGGCTCGTCCTCCAGGCGCTGTCGCTCGGCGCCGGGCACTGGCTCGTCCCCGAGCTGACCGCCTGGCGGCTCGTGGTGCAGCTCATCGGCGTCGGCTACAGCTACCGGATCGTGCCCACCGGGCGGGGTTGGCGCCGGTTCAAAGACCTCTACCTGCTCAAAAATCTGATGTCGGCGATCCTCTTCGTGCTGACGGTCTTCTGCTACCCGCTCGTCGCCGGCGGCTGGCGGGCGGCGCTGCCCGGCGGCTTGTGGGCGGCGGCGGCGCTGGCGCTCTTCTTCGTCCTGTTCGAGCTCACCTACGAGATCCTCTACGACCTGCGCGACCTCGACGGTGACCGCCTGGCCGGCGTGCCGACTTTCCCGGTGGTGCACGGCGCGGCGCGCGCCCGGCAGATCATCGACGCGCTGCTCGGCGCGTCGGCACTCGTTCTCGTCGCCGCCTTCGCCGCCGGCCTGATCGGCGTGCGCGAGGCGCTCTTCGTCGCCGCGCCAGCGGTTCAGCTCCTCTTCTACCGCCCGCGCGTCGCGCGCGGGCTGACCTCACGCGACTGCGTGCTGCTCACCCACCTCGGCACGCTGCTGCTCCTCATCTACCTCGCCGGCACCCGGGCGTGGCTGACGCTCGGCCTGCCGCCGAACATCACCCTCGGTTGACCCGTGCCGCCCCCACTCGTCGAGCTGCTCTCCGCCGCGATCGTCGCCTCGTTCGTGGTCGTGCGCGCGCGCGTCGCGCGACACCGGTGGCGCTTCGTCGGCGAGCTCGTGCTCCTCGCCGCCGCGGCGGCGCTCGCCGAGGCGAGCTGCATCGCCGCCTACGGCTTCTACAGCTACGCCCCCGAGTGGACCGTGTGGATCGGACCGGTGCCGCTGCTCGTCGTCTTGATCTGGCCGTGCGTGATCCTCTCCGCCTGGGACATCGCCCGCCACCTGGCGCCGGCGCGCGCGCCGCTGGTCGCCGGGCTGCTGGTGCTCGCCGACGCGTCGCTCATCGAGCCGATCGCGGTCGCCGCGGGCCTGTGGTCCTGGTCGGCGCCCGGCCTGTTCGGCGTCCCTCCGGTCGGCGTCGTCGGCTGGGCACTGTTCACCGGCGCCGCGGTGTTCGCGCTCGAGCGCGGGGCACGCTGGTGGTTGGTGCCGCTCACCCTCGGCGCCGTCCACCTCGGGCTGCTCGCCACCTGGTGGGGGGCACTGCGCTGGCTGAGCACGACGCTGCCCCCTTGGCCGGCGGTCACGCTGCTCGCCGTCGCCGCGGCGCTGCTGACCGTCTGGTCGGCCCGCGCCGGCGCCGCCGCCCGCGTGCCGCGCTGGGTGATGACCGTGCGCGTCGCGCCGGCGAGCCTCTTCTTACTCCTGCTCGTCGCCGCGGTGCGCGACAGCGCGCTGTGGGCCTGGGCGCTCGCCTTCGTCCCGCCCTACCTCTCGTTGCTGGTCGGTGGGACACGGTTGACGCGCGGACCGTCGGCCACTCCCCCCAGCCCGGCGCCCGTTTCTGGCGCGTGAAGCCCCTGCGAGTATGCTGGAGGTGACGCAACCGGAGGCGCCACCAACCGGGGGTGAACGATGAGCGGCAAGGACGAGAAGCCCGCGCCGAAACCACCGCCCAAGCCAGCGGCGGCCCCACCGGACCCGTTCGCAGGCCAGCAGACGATCGTCGGCCCGCTGGCTGAGATCGAGGCGCTCCGTGCCGCCTCGGCGGCCCCGGCCCCGCCGACCAGTCCACCGGCGCCGGCGCCGGGTGGCTTCGACGACCCCACCGGCGCGGCGACCGTGGTCACCAAGATCCCCGACCTCGCGCTGCTGCAGCCCCCGCCGACCGTCGCCCCGGCGGCGCCGGGCGGCTTCGACGACCCCACCGGCGCGGCGACCGTGGTCACCAAGATCCCTGACCTCTCCGTCTTTCCACCGCCGCCGAGCACGCCGGCGGCGCCACCAACGGCGATGGCGAGCCCGGCGCCGGTCGAGGAAGATCCATTCGCTCTCCCCGAGCACGCCCCGGCACCACCTCCGCAGCCTCCACCCCCGGCGGCTACGGTCGCTCCTGCTCCGGCTCAGGTGCCTGCTCCTGCTCCGACTCCGGCTCGGGCGCCTGCTCCTTCTCCGACTCCGGCTCAGGCGCCTGCTCGGGCTCCGGCGCCTGCTCCTGCCCCGGCTCTCGCTCCTTCGCCTGCGCCTGCCTTTGCTCCTGCCCCTGCGCCTGACCCCGCCCCAGCCTTTGCTCCTACCCCTGCCCCTGCCCGCGCGCCTGCCCGCGCGGCCACGCCACCTCCGGCCGAGCCGGACACGGAGGACGAGCCCCGTCCGCCCCGCCGCATGCGGCTCGTCGCCGCCGGCGGCGTCATCGCCATCTCGTTGGCCGTGATCGTGGCCGCTGCTCTCATCCTGTTGCGCGATGATACCCCCGCCGGGCCGAGCGACGGCGCCTCCGCGCCGGACCCGACCGCGCCCGCGGCTGCCGTGGTCGAGCCCGAGGCCGCCGATACCACCGCTCAGCCCACGGCCGCGGCACCACCCGAGGCCCAACCCGAGG
>JBFYZW010000245.1:0-5295 GCA_041309305.1 Deltaproteobacteria bacterium
CTCTTGCGCCCCGGCCCGCGCCTGCCGGCGGCGCTGGCCGCCCTGGCCCGGCGGCTCGGCGAGGCGCCGTGAGCCGCGATCTCCTCCTCCTCGGCGCGCTGGTCGCGCTGCTCGGCCTGACCCTGATCGCCGCGCTCGCGGTCGGCACGACCTCGATCGACCCGCTGATCCTGATCGACGATCCGACCGGCCTGTTGTCGATTCGGCTGCCGCGCGTGCTCACCGCGGCCCTGGCCGGCGCCGGCCTCGCCGCCGCCGGTGTCGGCTTCCAGGCGATGCTGCGCAACCCGCTCGCCGATCCGTACATCGTCGGCGTCTCCGGTGGCGCGGCGCTCGGCGGGGTCACGGCGCTGGTCCTCGGCCTGACCTCACCGTGGGGCCTGCCGCTCGCGGCGTTCGCCGGCGCGGTGATCAGCGTCCTGCTCCTGTTCGGCGTCGCCCACGCGCGCGGTCGGAGTGACCCGTTGACCCTGCTGCTCGTCGGCGTCGTCTTCAACGCCTTCGCTGCAGCGGTGGTCACGTTCTTGAAGACGGTGGTCTCGGCGGCCAAGGCCCAGGAGATCCTCTTCTGGTTGATGGGCACGATTGAGGTCCTGCCCGGCGCGCTGGTCGTCGCTCTCGCCACCTACGTGCTCATCGGCGCCGCCGCCCTCGGCCTCGGCGCCGGGGCGCTGAACCTGTTGTCGACCAGCGACGACGAGGCCCGAGCCCTCGGCCTGCCGGTCGAGCAGACGCGGCTGCTCCTCTTCCTCGCCGCGGCGCTGATCGTCGGCGCCGTCGTCGCCACCTGCGGCATGATCGGCTTCGTCGGCCTGGTGGTCCCCCACGTGCTGCGCCGCCTGCTCGGCGCCGACCACCGCCTGCTGCTGCCGGCGTCGCTGTGCGGCGGCGCGATCTTCCTGGTCGTCGCCGACGCGCTGGCCCGCTCCTGCTTCTTGATCTTCTCGACCGAGCTCCCGGTCGGCGTGGTCACCGCCGCGACCGGCGGGCCGTTCTTCCTCGCGCTGTTGCTGCGCCGACAGGATTGACCGGGCAACGCGGCTCGCCGCGGCGCGATAACCACCGGGATGCGGTTGACAGGGCCAGGGGCGGCGCGTAAGCGTTGGCCGGATTTGGGCAGGGTGCCACCGATGCGGATCGCGCCTCGAACCACCGTCGCCTCGCTCGCCGTCGTCACGCTGGGGCTGGCGCCGGCGTGTATCAGCGACCTCGAAGACTACGACTGCCAGTACCGCGGCTTCTGCACCGACCCGAGCCTGGCGACCCAGGCGACCTGCACCCCGGGGCAGACCGAGGCGATCGCCTGCGGAAGCTGCGGCGAGATCAGTCACACCTGCGCCGCCGACGGACGCTGGGGCCCGCTGTCCGCCTGCGTCGACCCGAAGCCGGGATGCAACCCGTGCGCCGAGCCGACCTGGGAGGACCCCATCGACGCGATCATGAAGCGGCGCTGCAACCACTGCCACGTCGAGTGCACCTCCTACAGCCGCATCGGCGCGTGGGTGGGCAACGGCGAGCTCGAGCGCTACACCCGCGCCAACCACTTCATCAACGGCAGCGACAAGACCGCGGTGCTGCGCTGGCTGGAGCTCGGCGCCCCGGAGACGGCCTGCGACGTCGCCGTCCCCCGCTGACCATGCCCCTCGCCGAGGCCCGCAGCGCCGCGCTCCTGATCATCGGCAATGAGGTGCTCTCCGGCAAGGTCGATGACACCAACGGGCCGTTCCTGATTCGCGCGCTGCGCGAGCGCGGCATCGAGCTGGTCGAGCTGCGCGTCGTCGCCGACGAGGTCGGGCGCATCGCCGCGGCGGTGCGCGAGCTGGCGGCACGGGCCGACGTGCTCATCACCACCGGCGGCATCGGCCCGACTCACGACGACGTGACCATCGCCGCGATCGCCTCGGCCTTCGGCGTCGCCGTCGTCCGTCACCCGGCGATCGAGGCGCGGCTGCGTGAGCGCTACGGTGAGACGCTCTCGACCCCACGGCTGCGGCTGGCCGAGGTGCCCGACGGCGCCGAGGTCCACACCAGCTCGGCCACACCGATGTTCGTCGTCCGCCTGGGCAACGTGATCATCCTGCCCGGGGTGCCATCGCTGATGCGCCTGTGCTTCTCGCAGATCGCCGATCTGTTCGCCCAGGCACCGTTCTACTCGCGCACGCTGTTCGTCTCGGTCCCCGAGTCGGAGATCGCCGTGCCGATCGCCGAGGTCCAACAGCGCCACCCGGCGGTGCTCATCGGCTCCTACCCGCGCTTCGACGCCGGCCCCTACCGGGTCAAGCTCACCGTCGACGGCCGCGACGGCGCCGCGGTCGCCGCGGCGCACGCCGAGCTCGTTCGCGCGCTTCGCCCTGAGTGGCTGGTCGAGGTCAACGAGCCCATGTAAGGCGCTTGCTCCCCTGTGGCGGGCCACCTACAATCGCTTCGGCCGCCATGGGCAGACATTTCGGCAACTACGAGATCCTGCGCAAGCTCGCCGCGGGCGGCATGGCCGAGGTCTTCCTGGCCAAGCATCGCGGCCTGGGCGGCTTCGAGCGCTTGGTGTGCATCAAGCGCATCCTGCCCCACCTGTCGGAGCAGGAAGACTTCATCAAAATGTTCCAGGACGAGGCGCGCATCGTCGCCAACCTCATCCACCCGAACATCGCGCAGATCTACGACATCGGCAACCTCGACGGCATGTACTACATCGCGATGGAGTACGTCCGCGGCGAGGACCTGCGCCGGGTCTACAACCAGGAGGTCGCCCGCGGCCGGGCGATGCCACTCGAACCGGCCGCCCACATCGTCATGGGTGCCGCCGCCGGCCTCGACTTCGCCCACCGGCAGACCAGCATCGACGGCCGGCCGCTCGGCATCGTCCACCGCGACGTCAGCCCGCAGAACATCCTGATCACCTACGACGGTCACGTGAAGCTGATCGACTTCGGCGTCGCCAAGGCGGAGGGCAAGCTCAACGAGACCCGCTCGGGCGTGCTGAAGGGCAAGTACTCCTACATGTCGCCCGAGCAGGCCTCCGGCGACCCGATCGACGGGCGCAGCGACCTGTTCGCGCTCGGCATTACCCTCTACGAGGTGACCACCGGGGTGCGCCTGTTCAAGCGCGAGAGCGAGATCGAGACGCTGCACGCGGTGATCGAGTGCACGGTGACCGCGCCGTCGCAGCTGGTGCCCGGCTACGACGAGGAGCTCGAGCAGATCGTCATGCGCGCGCTGGCCCACGACCCGGACGAGCGCTTCGCCACCGCCGGCGACCTGGAGCGCGCCCTCGAGCGCTTCCTGGTCGCGCGCGGGCACCCGACCGGCGCCTCGGCGCTCGCCGCCTACATGCAGGACCTGTTCGCCGAGAAGCTGGCCGACGAGCTGCTCTTCGGCGGCCAGCCGTGGGACGAGAGCCTGACGCCGAGCCGCACCGGCCACCGCACCAAGCCACTCAAGCCCGACTCCGGCCACGGGCCGGTCAGTCAGCCCTCGGCGCCGCGCCCGCCGACGAGCACCGAGGTCACCGACCGGAACGGCGGCGCCTTCGAGGACACGGTGATCGAGGACTCCGGGCCGTCGAGCCAGAGCGCCCGGTCGAGCGGCGCGGCCTGGGGGGTACCGGACGACTGGGCCACCGCCGCCGAGTCGGTGTCGCAGACGATGACCGTCGGCCAGAAGGAGCCGATCTCGGCGCGCAGCCAGACCGGCCGCCGTCGCGCCCCGGCGCCGCCGCTGGTCGTGCCCGCCCCCGAGCCGCGCGGCGCGCGACTGGTCGCGCCGATCGCGCTGGCGACGTTGATCATCGGCGCGGCGGTCGGCATCGGCCTGGTGGTCTCGGCGCAGCGGCGCGACGCCACCACGGTGCCCCGCTCCGGCGCGCTGGCGGTCGACTCCGAACCACGCGGCGCGCGCGTCGTCTTCATCGGCCCCGGTGCGGACGAGATCAACCGCCAGTACGAGGGGATGCGCACCCCCTTCACGGTGATCGAAGGGCTGCCGGTCGGCTACCGCCTCCAGGCGCGCTTCATCAAGGACGGCTACGACATCGCCGAGGCGTCGCTCCCCGACCTCGAGGCCGGCGTCGCGCCGGAGCCGCTGTTCGTCGACCTGAAGGCGAGCGCGGCGTCGGCCGAGTCCGGCGCGCTGGCGATCCTCAGCGATCCACCCGGGGCCGAGATCTGGGTCGACGGCAACAAGGTCCCCGGGCGCACGCCGCTCAACGATCTACGCGTGCGCGGCGGCCAGATGCACAAGGTCGAGTTCCACCTCAAGGGCTACCGCACCTACGCCGAGTCGATCTTCGTCGAGCCGGGCGCTCGCCGCCTGGTCGAGGCGCGCCTGCAGCCGCTGGCCGGGACGAACCCGACGCCGCCCGAGCCCGACCGGCCGACACCGCCGGCCAAGACGCCGCCGCCCGATCCGGACGACGACGGGCCGGGCGAGAACACCGGCGGCAAGGGCTTCTTGGCCATCACCTCTGGGGTCAAGCTCAAGATCACCGTCGACCGCCGCTACGTCGGCGAGACGCCGGTGCGGCGGCTCGAGGTGGACGCCGGCGTCCGCGCGATCAAGGGGACGAGCGAGAGCGACGGCTTCACCGTCCGGCGCAAGGTGCGCGTCGCCGCCGGCAAGACCGAGAGCGTCGACCTGACCCCGCGCAAGGGCCACCTGTCGCTCAACGCCTCGCCCTGGGCGTGGGTCAAGGTCGGCAAGATGGCCCCGACCGAGACGCCGGTGCGCGTCCAGGTCTACGAGGGCGACTACACGCTGGTCTTCGAGTGCCCGGGGGGCAAGGAGAAGCGCGAGACGGCGCGCGTCTGGGCCGGCCAGACCACCTCGGTCAGCGTCTCCTGCCGCGACTGAAGCGCGCCTATCGTCGGAGCTCGGTCATCACCTCGATCAGATTCCCATCCGGATCGCGGACGTGGGCGACGCGGATCCCCCAATCGGCCCGGTCGGTAGGCGGTGTCACGATCGGGACCTTCGCTCGCGCGAGCGCCTCGGCGACGGTATCGACGTCGCTGACACCGATGACCAAGAGGAATCGGTCCTGAGCTTCAGCGGTGGGCGGCAGTGATGCTCGGCCGACCGCCTGCGCCATCAGGCCGCGATCGAACAAGGCGATCTCACCGCCCCCCGGAAGCGCGAAGTGCGCGTAGCCCTCGCCTTCGGCGCCCCAGGTGACCGTGAGGCCGAGCACGTCGCGATAGAAGCGGAAGCACGCGTCGAAGTCCGCCACCAACAGTCGTACGTTGTCTAGCCTCATCGCTGCCGCTGGGGCAGCCTCGGCCGCCGGCGACGTCGCAGCCGAGC
>JBFYZW010000246.1:0-5593 GCA_041309305.1 Deltaproteobacteria bacterium
TTAGTGCCTCTCGCCGGCTAGCGGCTCGGTCTGGCCGAAGAGCGCCGGGCCGACCAGGATCTTGACCACCGACGAGCGCCCCTCGGTCGACTCCTGGCGGATCTCGAGCGCGCCAGTGGCGAGCAGGAAGGTGTGCGTCGCGCCGTCGCCGCGGCCGAAGAGCACCGCCCGATCAGCGGCGGCGTGCGGCCGGCCGAGAGCGCCGGCCCGAGCGCGGGCGAGCCACGACTGCACCCGGCGAGCCTACCGGCCCCGGTTTTCCGCCACAAGTCGTATTTGTTTCGCTCGGTGAAGTGCACAGTGCGCCGCATCACGCTCGGGATCCGAGCTCAACCTGAGGAGAATGGAATGAGAGTCATCACCCTGATCGCGTTGCTGGCCTCCGTCGCGCTCGTCGCCTGTGGCGCCGACGAGACCGAAACTCCGACCAACCCGACCGGCGGCACGCAGTGGACCGGCGGCGGCGGCACCACCGGCGGCGGCGGCACCGGCGGCACCACCGATGACGTCGGCAAGACCTGCACCGGCAACGCCGACTGCCAGAGCGGCGTCTGCCTGGTGGGGGTGGACGAGTACGGCAACGAGACCGACTACGGCTACTGCTCGAAGCGGTGTGAGTCGTTCGCCGACTGCCCGACGTTCTGGGACTGCGTCGACGTCGGCAACGCGATCGGCACCTACTGCGTGCAGGATTGACAGCGGACCCGGTCAGCGCCGGCGCTGCCGCGCCCGTCGCGCCTTCTTCCACAAGGCGACGTACTCCTCTTGGACCTCGTCACCGACGACCTTGATGTCGCCGGTGGCCGCGGCCGAGTCGCTCGCCGCCTCGACGGCGCTCTCGAACAAGAGCACGGTCTCGAGTTGAACGTCCTCGAACGGTGAGCCGTGCAGGCTGCCGTCGTGGTTGATCGTCCAGCCGTCGCCGCAAAAGTGCAGCCGCTTGCCGCCGAGCTCGTAGGTGAAGGACTTCTGCGGCAGCTCGTCACGGCGCGGGATCTCGGTCTTGCGCTTGGCCCGCTTCTCGAACGCGGCCATGTCGAAGTCGTTGCGCTTCGAGGAGCCCTGGGCCAGGATCGCGCCGTCGGCGAGGGCGTCGAGCTGCGCGGGGCCGAGGACGTTCTTGTAGCCGCACATGCTCAGCACGACGCCGCGGCCGGCGATCGCGGCGTCGAGCGCGGTGTCGGGGACGACCTCGTCGGCGGCGAAGCCGCTCTGGCGTAGCTCGGCCCGCACCTTGGCGTCGCGGTCGACGACGACCACCTCGCAGCCGAGCGTCTTGTAGTAGCGGGCGGCGAAGGCCCCCATCGGGCCGCCGCCGATCACCGCGACCTTGTTGTTGATCGGCTCGACGCCGCTCGCGGCGGAGAAGGCGCGGATGCGATCGACGACCCGGTGAGCGTAGAACGACGAGGTTACCTGGCGTTTGAAGTCGGAGTAGGCGATCGAGTAGTAGATGAACGGCACGCGCCGGTGCTGGGCCTTCAGCTCGGCGGTGATGCGGTGGCCGGCGGCGGTGACCTCGACGACCTTGAACTTGTGGGCGTGGGCCTTGAACTGGCCGCGGATCTGGTTGGCCGCGTGGCCGCCGTCGTCGAGCACGAGGATCGGCCGGCCGTAGCCGTGCTTGCGCTCGCGCTCGTCGTACAGGTCGATCATCCGCTGCAGCCCCTCGGCGACCGCGGCGCTGAACGCCTTCTCGTCGTAGACCGGGAAGGGGATCTGCGGGATCCCCCAGTCGCGCAGCTGCAGGTCGAACGCCGGGTCGAACGGGTAGGGGGTGGAGACGTAAACCGAGTTCTTCGGGCTCATCCCGGCGCGGATGAACAGGTCCATGAGCGGCAGGATGTCGGCGTAGCGGTGGTAGACCACCATCATGTGGTTGTTCTCGAACGGCAGCCGGCCGTCGAGGCGCTCGATGGCGTGGGCGAACAGCGGCGAGTCCTCGACCCGGGGCACCGAGAGGAGCTTCTCGGCCATGCGGAGCGGGAACCAGGGCGGCTCGGCGTTGACGTCGAAGGCGGGGTCCGGCTTTTGGCCCAGGCCGCCGATGAAGCGGGTCGGCCGGTCGCGGATCGCGACCAGGACGCGGGTGTCGAGCCCGGCGGCCCACTCGCCGCCCTTGAGGGCGTCGTTGAGGTAGTAGCAGGCCTTCTCGTAGTCGTCGAACTGCGGGCGGATTTGGGTCTCGGCCAGGATGTGCTTGAGGTCCCGGTCGGCCGGTGCGGTGCGGATCGCCTCGAGCAGGTTGCGCAACAGCTGAAAGCGGCCGCGCGTGACCACCGCGATGTCCCAGCCGAGCGGCGTGTTGCGTTTGACCTGGCTGAACAGCTTGGTGTCGGGCAGGCGCCCGTCCTGCTGGTACTCGGGGGTCTTGGTGAACAGCGCGGCGACGTCGGCCTCGCTGGCCGCCGGGCCGGCCTGGTGGGTGCAGACCACCCAGCGGGCCAGGTATTGCAGCGAGTAGTCGTTCTTGCTCCCGACCCGCCAGCGGGCGAGCTCGGGGATCACCCCCTTGTGCTTCTCCATCAGCAGGCGCCAGATGCGGTAGGTGCGTTTGAGGCCGAGCTCGCGGTTGACCTCGCTCACGGCCCTCTTCAGCGCCGCCTCGCTCGGCTCCTGCGCGGCGAGCCGCTCGGCGAGGTGACGCAGTTGATCGCGGACCTTCAGGCTCTCGCGCGAGCTCTGGTCGTCGACCGTGCGCTGCGCCGCCGGGGCGTCGGTGCGCCGCGGGTCGCCGGTGGGCTGCCGGCGACCGCGCTTGCCCTCGGGCTTGACCCGGTCGGCGATCGCCGCGATGCGGCCGCTGCCCTCCTTGAGATCCTGCGCGCGCAGCTTGCCGAGCCAGCTGAGGTTGAACTCCCCGCTGCGGGTCTTGGGCGGGTACTTGGCCTTGAACTCCTCGTCGCGGCTGAGCACCTCGAGCAGGTCGGTCTGCTTGCCGATCACCCAGCCGTGGCGGGCGATCACCGCCTCGAGGTCGTCGGCCAGCGCGGTGAAGTAGTCGAGGCGGCGCTGTTGGTAGACCGAGGTCTGCCGGCGCGCGATGCGCATGCCGTTGGGCAGCTGCCGCTCGAGGTTCTCGTGCTGCCAGTCCTCGACGCCGAGCGCGCGCAGCTCGTGCTTGAGCGCCAGGTAGGTCAGCTCCTCGGCGTGGTAGCGCTCGATCAGCGTCCGCGCCTCCTCGACCACCGCCGGCGCGAAGGTCTTGACCGGCCGCCGCGCGCGCCAGGTGAAGTCGTCCGGGTAGGTGCGCTTGAGCGCGTTGAGCACCGCGCGCTTGATCTTGTGCCGGCGGCAGAAGCCGTTGGCGGTCAGCTTGCGCTTGAGCACCAGCAGCAGCCAGTCCTGGCGCATCGCCTCGAGCGCCGCGCCGGTCAAGGTCGCGCCGCCGAGCTCGTAGGTCTGCCGGGCCTTGAACGGCGAGCGCTCGGCAGCGCGCACGGTCAACCAGTGGTAGCCGCCGGTGGGGGCGTCGTCGCCGGCGCCTCGCCGGGTCGGCGCGCTGGTCAGGCCCCGATCGCGCGCCCGGCGGAAGCGGGCCTCCAGCTCGCCATCGCCGGTGGTCGGCCGAGCGCCCTTCGCTCCGGTCGACCGCGACCGCGGGGGCGTGCTCGTCCCGGCGCCAGGGTCGTGGCGCGGCGGGCGCGGGCGCGATGGGCCGACCGGCTGAGGAATGGCTTTCTCCTCGGGCGACGGGGGCGCTCCCCCGATCATCGTATTGCCCGGCCATCCTACCACGCCGGCGCGAGCCGGTCACCGGGGGTCACCACGGGGGGGCGAAGAGCCGGTCGAAGAGCAGCACCGCGAGCGGGATGGTGACCACCGAGCAGACGAAGCCGGCGGCGATCAACTGGTTGGCGAACGCCCGGTTGCCGCCCATCCGGTCGGCGAACACCGGCACGCCCGAGATCGACGGCACCGCGCTCTGCAGGAGCAGGAGATAGGCGAGCTCGACCTCGGGGCGGATGACGAGCAGCAGGCCGAGCACGACCAGCGGGAAGAGCACCAGCTTGAGCAGCAAGAACTTGGCGACCTCGACCCGGTGCAGCGGCCCGTTCCCCTTCAGGTCGGTGTAGATCGAGCCGCCGATGATCAACATGATCACCGGCAGCGCGACGCCGCCGAGCAGCCGGAGCAGGCGGACGAGCGGGTCGGGGACGAGCTCGGCGACGCCGAAGAGCGCCAGACCGACCGCGAGCGTCGCGCCGAAGACCACCGGGTTGGCGATGCGTCGCCAGGGCAGCGGCTGGTCGGGCCGGCGCCAGAGGAAGGCGTAGGTGCCGAAGGTGAGCGGCGGGTGGGCGAGGGTGAGCAGAAAGAGCATCGCCAGAAGGGGCGAGTCGGGGCCGAAGGTGCCGGTGATGATCGCGAGCGGGAAGAAGATGCTGTTCTGGTACATCAGGCCGGCGCGCAGCTCGGGGCGGAAGCTCGGCGCGACCCAGAGCGAGCCGAGGAAGGCGAAGGCGGTGGCGACGAGGAAGAAGCCGACCATCCACAGCGGCAGCGCCAGAAGCCGCCAGTCGCCGGTCGCGCCCAGGCGGGCGAGGATCTCGACGAAGACCAGCGCCGGCAGGCCGAGGTCGAGCGCCAGCGGCGAGAGGGTGGCGAAGGTGGTCGCCGGGATGACGCGCCGGGCGATGACCCAGAAGCCGAGCGCGCCGAGGCCGAGCAGCACGGCGACCGACTCGAGCGTGGCGACGAAGGCGACCACCGTCGGCACACACCACAACGCGGGTGGGCGCGCAACCCGGGGCGCGGTCGCCTACCGACACTCCTGGATCACACCTTACGGGGGTCGTTGACAGCCGTCCGCGGATGACCGCAAGCTGCCCCCCTACGCGAGGAGGCGGGCGATGACGGCCAAGAAGACGAGCACGAAGGCGCGGCGCAAGAGCACGACCAGGGCGAAGAAGAAGGCGGGCAAACGGGCGAAGCGTCCGGCGAGCGGTGACCGCCGGCGCGCGGTGGCCAGCCTGCAGCGCCAGGTCGCCGAGGTGCGGCGCCGGGCGGAGCGGGTCGCCAAGGAGACGGTGGCGCGGGCCAACGAGCTGTTCGACCAGGCGAGCAAGACCGTGCGCGAGCAGTCCGATCAGGCGACCAGCGCGCTGCGCGCGGACCTCGGCCGCACCGCCGAGGACCTGCGCGAGCTCGAGGGGGTGGCCAACGAGCTCGGCACCGCGGTGGTCGACGCGGTGACGCAGGCGGCGACCCAGGCGGTCAAGGCGACGACCGAGGGGCTGCAGGAGCTGATGAAGAGGCTCGACGGTCGCGGCGACGATCGGTGACTTGGGGAACGGGCCGGGCGCGCCGGCGGCGGTCTTTTGGGGCCGGCCAACGGCGGTGATACGATGGCCGCTGGACCATGACCTGCACGGAGATCGAGGCCCTGCTCGCGGCCGGTGGCCGCGCGGCGATTGACGCCAGCGGTGAGGCGCAGGCGCACATCGGTGAATGTGAGGCCTGCGCCGAGCGCCTGATCGCCTTCGAGGAGAGCGCCGCGAGCGCGTCGTCGACGACGTCGGCCTGGCCCGAGCTCGAGGCCCCGGCCGCGCCGCCGTCCGCGGCGCCACCTGCCCCGTCGCCCGAGCCGGCG
>JBFYZW010000247.1:0-2687 GCA_041309305.1 Deltaproteobacteria bacterium
GAGCTCGAGAAGGCCCTCGTTGGTGGTCGGGACCTTGCCCTGAGCGACGACTTCGCCACGGTCGTCGAGGAGGCAGAAGACACTTGTCGCGGTGTGTACATCGATGCCAAGATAGTTCACGGTCTTGTCCGTTGTGGTCGAGCATCCGAGCCGGCTCGACCGGTTAAGTCTGGCCCGGGCGTGACCCGAGGCCGTACGGTTGTCGAACGAACCGTTTCCTATGCCGACCCAACGGAAGGAGACCACTGGCGAGCATGGTGCCCGCCATCATGGCATCTATGCACTCATGACCCAGACGTTGCCCTCGGTGTTCACCGGCGGGTGTCCGTTCGGGTCCTCCCACTCGAACTCGATCTGGGTCGCGGTGTCGCCGCGGAGTGGCAGGCCCGGCAAGCCCGTCTCGGGGTCGCGGATGTCGGCGGTGGAGAGAGCGAAGACGGGCGCGGCCGTCCCGGGGTTGGCGCCGCTCGACGCCGAGGTCCAGAATTCGATCGTGCCGTTGATGCTGCCGCCGGGCGCGTTCGGGGCCGCAGCGAGCACGAGGTCCATGCCGAGGATCGTGACCGGATAGTCGCTCGCCGCCGGCCGGAAGACCTGGCCGAAGGCCTCGCCCTGAGCCCACCCCGGTTGGGTGGTGATGGAGAGGTCGCCGGCGATCTCGAGCGCGGCCGTGGCGATGTCGGCGTTGAACTGGTCGTGCTTGTAGGTCTTGGGCACGGCCGACGCCGGGCCCGGGGCCAAAAGCAGCGCTGCGACCAGGAGCACACGCAGGAGCATGATGGCCTCCATCAATGAGGTTGACGCCGTCTCGGGCGGATCAGGAATGCGGCGAGCAGCGCAAGCGCGAGACGGGGAGTGGCGCCACAGGCGCAGCCGCCGTTGTCTGCGCGGTCGCAGGCGTCGCCCGCACCGTCGCCGTCGGCGTCGCGCTGGCCGGGGTTGGCGTCCTCGGGGCAGTTGTCGTCGCCATCGGGGACGCCGTCGCCATCACGGTCCCCGGAGCAGGCATCGCCGACGCCGTCGCTGTCGCGGTCTTCTTGGGCCGGGTTGGCCACGGTGCGGCAGTTGTCCGCGCCGTCGCCGACACCGTCGTCGTCGCTGTCCGGGGCTCGGTAGTCGGGCACGCCGTCGCCGTCCGTGTCGCGGGCAGGCGAGGCGAGCTCGTCGTCACCGGCTTCTTCGGCGTCGGGCACACCGTCGGCATCGGAGTCGACGTCGAGCGCGTCGATCGTGCCGTCGCCGTCGCTGTCGCGCGGCAGCGCAGGGTCACCGACCTCCTCCCCGTCGCGGATCCAGTCATCGTCGGTGTCCGGGTCCGTCGCCGAGAGCCCGAGGCCGGCCTCGAGCGCGTCTTCGAGGAGGTCGCCGTCCGCGTTCGCGTCGCAGGCGTCGCCGAGGTCGTCGCGGTCGAGGTCGGCCTGCCCGGCGTTCTGCACCACGCGGCAGTTGTCGGCGCCGTCGGCGACGCCGTCGCCGTCGGAGTCGAGGTCGAGCGCGTCGATGACCGTGTCGCCGTCGGTATCCGCGGGTGCGGCGCCGTTGCCGAACTCCTCGCCGTCGTCAACGCCGTCCCCGTCGGAGTCGGAGTCGAGCGACTCGAGGCCGAAGACGAGCTCGACGCCGTCGCTCAGGCCGTCATCATCGTCGTCGTCGTCGCAGGCGTCGCCCGCGCCGTCGCTGTCGTGGTCGCCCTGCCCGACGTTGGCGATCGTCGGGCAGTTGTCGCAGGCGTCGCCGAGCGCGTCCCCGTCGCCGTCGGCCTGCGTCGGGTTGGCATCGACGGGGCAGTTGTCCTCGCCGGCGCACGCGCCGTCCCCGTCCGCGTCGTTGGTTGCGTCGTCGGGACAGGCGTCGCAGGGATCTCCCTGCCCGTCACCGTCGCGATCCAATTGGCCGGCGTTGGCCACGGTGGGGCAGTTGTCAATCGTCGTGGCGACGCCGTCGTAGTCGCTGTCCGCGCGCAGCCGGTAGGTGCGGTTCCCCGGCAGGCCCGCAGTGGTGGAGAAATGGAGGGAGAGACCGGCCTGGCCGGTGGCGTTCTCGATGCCGACGGATCGGGTGGCCGCGCCGAACGCGGTGGCCGTGTGCTGGAGGACCACGTCGCCGCTCCCTTCGTATAGCGTGGCGCTGACGTCGATCACCTCCGCCGTGGCGGATTCCCACACCTGCTGCCAGCGCACGACGAATCGCCGCTCGGGGGCGGTGCCGAAGGTCCCGTACCGGACACTGTTGATATTGGGCACGGAGAGCGCCGCCCAATGGGCGAAGACGGCGCGGTTCGGCGCCGCGGCGCTGGGGATCTGCGCCGGCTGCGCCGAGCTCACCCCGACGCAACCGATGTCGATCCATCCGTTGCCGTCGACGCAAACGGTACTCGCGCTGTCGCCGTAGAAGGGAAAGGGGAAGGGCAGGGTGATGGGGGCGCTGTGCTTGTTGGTGCCGACGAGGTTGACGTTGGTCGCCGGCGCGTCGGCGGCGATTGTCACCTCGGCGCAGCGGTAGCCGTAGGTGTCGGCCGTGCCGTCACAGGTGATGGCGCGAGCCGGCGCCGACCCGAGAGAGGCTGCGACGGCGACGAGGCCGGTGATGCGGCTCTGGAACGTCCGGCGTGGCACGTGTCACCTCCCCGTCATCTTGCCACATCGAGGCCTCCGGAGCGACCCGCGCGCCCACCCCGCCCGGGTGGC
>JBFYZW010000248.1:0-7752 GCA_041309305.1 Deltaproteobacteria bacterium
GCCACCCGACCACCTCGGCGACCGGCTGCGCACCGAGCAGCTGCGGCGGGACGCGCACCCCGGCCTGCGCGGCGGCGGCGTCGGCCAGCCGCTGCCAGCGGGCGTAGCGCGGCGAGTCGGGCGCGACGGTCGCGACGCTGCGCGCGCACATCAGCCAGGCGATGTGGCCGACGCCGAGCTCGGTCAGCTTCTCGACCGCCCAATCGGCGCGCTCGCCCTTGGGCAGGCTCAAGGCCACGGTCAGCACCGGGGAGGTGCAGGGCTCACGGCTCACCTCGGCGACCTCGAGGACCACCTCCGGTCGGAGCGCCTGGACGACGGCGAGCGCGTGGGCGCCGCGCCGATCGGTGAGCGACAGCCGGGCGCCGACGGCGAGGCGCAGCACGTCACGCAGGTGGTGCGCCGCCCCGCGGTCGAGGCGCACCTGCCCGGCCACGATCTCCGCCAGAACCAGGCGGCGGACGCGCTGGTCTTGAGCCTGTGTGCCGCGCCGCCTGGCCATCCGCCTCCTGCTGCGCCTCAGCGCGCGCCGCCGACGATGACGAACTCGACCCGCCGGTTGCGCATGCGCCCCGCGTTGGTGTCGTTGGTGTCGATCGGCATCGTCTCACCGAAGCCGACCGCCTGCAGCCGCTCCTTGGCCACGCCCTGCTCGACCAGGTAGCGACGCACCGCATCGGCGCGATCCTGGCTGAGATAGAAGTTGTCCTCGTCGTTCCCCAGGCTGTCGGTGTGGCCCTCGATGCGGATGAGCTTGATCTCCGGGTGGGCGAGGATCTGCAGCGCGACCTGGTCGAGCACCCGCTTCGACTGCAGCATGATCGTCGACTTGCCCGACTCGAACAGGATCGTCTCGCGGATCTCGATACGCACGTCGGCGACGTACTCGGTGACCCCCTCGCCCTCGTCGGGACAGCCGTCGTCGTCCTCGAAGCCGTTGATCGTCTCCTTGTCGTCCGGGCACTGATCGCGGTGATTCGGGACGCCGTCGTGATCGTGGTCATCGTCGGGGCAGCCGTCGAAGTCCTCGAACCCGTCCCGATCCTCGGGCTCCGCCGGGCAGTCGTCGTCGGCGTCGGAGATCCCGTCCTTGTCCTGATCGTCGAACCCGGCGTCCGGGCAGCCGTCGTCGTCAGCGATGCCGTTGTGGTCCTCGACCGCCTCGGGGCACTGGTCCTGCTCGTCCGGCACGCCGTCGTTGTCGTTGTCCGCGTCAGGGCAGCCGTCGACGTCCTGGAAGCGATCGTAGTCCTCGGGCTGGTCGGGGCAGAGATCGACCTGATCCGGGATCCCGTCGCCGTCCCGATCGGGCGGCAACGGCGCCCAGGCGAGGCCGACGATGAACCGGTAGGCGGCGGCGCCGATGCCGCGCGAGATCCCACCGGCGACGCCGGCGGTGATCACCCAGTCCTCGAGCAGCCGCGTCCGCGCCCCGACCAACACCTCGGCCGCCGAGCGACCGTCGCCGGCGAAGGGTGAGGTGGCCCCGGTCGCGCCGGCGATCTCGGTCATCGCGACGACCGGCACGCCGAAGCGGGTGAAGTCGACCTGGGCACCGAGGCCGTAGAGCCACTCGTCCGCGAGATCCAGCGCGTCACCGAGCTCGACCTCGTCGCCGACCAGCTGGTTTCGCCGCCAGTTGTAGCCGAGGGTCCCGAACAGGCGGAGCGGGAAGAGCCGGTGCAGCGGCAGCGTGCCGACCACCCGCGGGCGAAAGGCGACGCGGGGATCACCGAGGAGGCGGTCGGCGACGCCGGTCGGGAAGGTCAACTCGGGGATCACCGCCAGCCCGACGCCGTAACTGCGCTCGCGCACCAGCGCGATGCGCGGCACGACCCGCAGGTCGCCCACCCCCGCGCCGGCGAGGCTGAGCTCGCCCAGTGCCGCGCCGCTCGGCCCCTTCTGCACCAACGTGACCGGCAGCGCCACCGCGACGTCGATCAACCGGCCGAGGCCCACGGTGCCGATGAGGTCGACGGTCAGCTGCTGGCCGATGATCGGCTCGTAGGTGTCGTCGGGGTAGCGCCAGACGAGCGGTCGGTTGGCGTAAGAGAACAGAACGGCCGCCGCGACCTGGCCGGCGAAGAGCCCCTCGCTGGCGTCGAGGTTCAACAGCCCATCGACGCTCATCCCCGGGCGAAAACGCGAGATATCGGCCCCGGCCGGCGCCGTCGCCGGCGCCGCCAGCAGCGCGAGCAACACGCCAGACGCCAACGTCCTGCCGTAGACGTTCCCCATGAGGAGCCATGGTAGGACAGGTGCCGAGATCTCGCCAATTTACGGCACGGCCGCACCGTCGAAGGTCGACTCGCCTTCGGCGGTGAGGATGAGCACCCGCCGCCCTTCGCGCAGCAGCGCTCGACCACGCTCGACGACCACGCGCGGCGCGGCGGTCAGACGAACAACGGCCGTCTCGAGCTCAACGCGACGCGGCGCGTCGCCGAGCTCGACCAGAACCGGCAAACCCTCGGCGGTGATCGCCAGCTCGCCGGCGCGCAGCCGCACGGCGGCGCCGGCCTCGTCGAGCGCGAGCAGCTCGACCACGGTCTCGCCGGCGAGCACGATACGAAGCCGCGGCCGGACGAGCTCGAGCGTCGCCCCGACGCCGGTCGCGACGCGCTCACCGCTCGCCAGCTGCCGGCCCACGCCCAGAGCTCGCGGCGCGGCGGCCAACCCCTGCCAGGCCTCACCGGTCAGCGCGCTGACCTCGATCGCCTCCCCGGCCGCCGGCTGCCTCAGGCCCGGGCGAGCGGTGAAGAACCAGATCAACGCCGCCGCCAGCACCGCGGTGCCGAGGACCGGCATCACCAACGCGCGGCGCTCGAGCCGAACCGGCCCGGCGGAGGAGGCCCGTGCCTCGGCGAGCGCCAACAGGTCGAGCGGCGGCGGCTCGGCGAAGGCGACGCTGGTCACCACCCCGGCGCCGAGCAGGGCGCGGGCCCTGGTTGCGCGCAGGGCCAACCGCTCGAGGCTCTGCCCGTAGGTCGCGGTCAGGATGGTCGGTCGGTCGCGCAGCGCCTCGTTCAGGAGCAGGAGCAGGCGCTCGTCGAGGTGTTGGCCCCGCCGCTCGCGACGCCCGTAGGCCTGGACCCGGGCGACCAGGAGGCCGAGCAACCAGGGGAGCAGCGCCTTGCCCAGCTCCTGCTCGGCGCCGCCGCGCCAGGCGGCGGTGAAGACCTGCAGGGTCAGCTCGACCGCCTCCCCCTCGACGACCACCAGGCTACGCACCAGGCTGTAGACCGGGCGCTCGTAGGGGCGGAGCAGCTCGACGGCCGCCTGCCGCTCCCCGCGGCGCCAGCGGGCCCGCAGCGTGGCCACCGCCTGCGGATCGGTGACCGGAAACAACGGCTCGCTCACCTGGTTCATCCAACACCCGTGCGCGCTCCTGTAGCCTCCGCCCCGACGACAATCAAGGGTCTGAGCTTGCCTGTGCCCACACCATGCGCTACAGGCCCGAGCCCATGGGCTCCACGATCGCCGCCATCATCCTCGCCGCCGGCCAGGGCAAACGCATGCGTTCGCGCCTGCCGAAGGTCCTTCACCCGATCGCCGGCCGGCCGCTGCTCGTCCAGGTCATCCGGCTGGCCCTGGCACGCCGCTGCGCGCCGATCGTCGTCGTCGTCGCCCCCAACGACGAGGCGGTGCGCTCCGCCGTCCGCGCCGCCTTCCCCGACGCACCGCTTCGCTTCGCAGTGCAGCCCCGCCGGCTCGGCACCGCCGACGCGACCCGCGCCGGCCTCGCGGCGATCCCGGGGCACCGCGGCCGGGTCCTGGTCCTCTACGGCGACGTGCCGCTGCTCAGGCCCGCGTCGCTGGCCCGCCTCGAGCGCGCCGCCGGGCGAGCGTCGCTCGCGTTGCTCACCGCCGAGGTGGACGCACCATTCGGTTACGGTCGAATCCTGCGCCAGCACGGGCACGTCACCGGGGTGGTCGAGGAGAAGGACGCGACCCCGGCCCAGCGGGCGCTGCGCGAGATCAACGTCGGCGTCTACCTGTGCGACGCGGCGCTCTTGCGCCGCGCGGTTGGGCGCGTGCGGCGTAACAACCGCCAACGCGAGGCCTACCTGACCGACGTCGTCGGTTTGGCCGCGCGAGGCGGCGGCGCGGTCGCCGTCGCGGCCGACCCGACCGAGGTCGTCGGGGTCAACTCCCGCGCCGAGCTCGCTCGCGCCGAGGCGATCCTCCAGCGGCGACTGGCCGCCGTTCACCAGGCCCGCGGCGTCACGCTGCGTGATCCCGGCTCGACCTTCTTGAGCCTCGACGCCCGGTTGGGGCGCGACGTCGTCCTCGGCCCGGGCGTGCAGCTCGAGGGCGCGGTGCGCATCGCCGCCGGCGCGCGGATCGATGGGCCGACGGTGCTCAAGGATTGCACGATCGGCGCCGGCGCGGTCGTCCACAGCTTCTGCCACCTCGAGGGCGCCGCGATCGCTGCCGGGGCCAGCGTCGGACCGTTCGCGCGCCTGCGGCCCGGCGCCCACCTCGAGCACGGCGCGCGGGTTGGCAACTTCGTCGAGATGAAGAAGGCCCGCCTCGGCCGCGGCGCGAAGGCCAACCACCTGACCTACCTCGGCGACGCCGAGGTCGGCGCCGGCGCCAACGTCGGCGCCGGAACGATCACCTGCAACTACGACGGCGGTCCGATCAAGCACCCGACGCGGATCGGCGCCGGCGCGTTCATCGGCTCGAACACGACGCTGGTCGCGCCGATCGTCGTCGGCGAGCGGGCCTACGTCGCCGCCGGCTCGACCTTGAACCAGACCGTGCCGGCCGAAGCGTTGGCCCTCGGCCGGGCGCGGCAGGTCAACAAGCTCGGTTACGCCGCGCGGCTACGCCGCCGGCTCACCGCGCGGGAGAAGCGCTGATGTGCGGCATCGTCGGCTACCTCGGTTCGCCGCGCGCGGCCGAGTTCGTCCTCGACGGACTGCGCCGGCTCGAGTACCGCGGCTACGACTCGGCGGGTATCGCGACGATCCACGAGCAGCAGATCCTCGTGCGACGACGCAAGGGCAAGCTGCAGGAGCTCGCCGACTGCCTGCGCGACCAGCCGCTCGCCGGCGCGATCGCCATCGGCCACACGCGCTGGGCGACGCACGGCCGGCCGTCGGACGAGAACGCTCACCCGCACCAGGTCGACGACGTCGTGCTGGTGCACAACGGCATCATCGAGAACTTCCTCGCCCTGCGCGCCGAGCTGAGCGCGCGCGGCCGCGTGTTCGCCAGCCAGACCGACACCGAGCTGATCGCGCACCTCATCGCCCTGGCGCCGGGCGAGCGGCTGAGCGATCGGGTGCGCGCGGCGCTCGGGCGGGTCGAGGGCACCTACGCCATCGCCGTGCTCAGCGCCCGCGAGCCGGACACGCTGGTGGTGGCCAAGAACGCCTCGCCTCTGGTGCTCGGCGTGCTCGACCAGGGCGGCATGGTCGCCTCGGACATCCCGGCGCTGCTCCCCTACACCCGACGGGTCAAGATCCTCGAGGAGGGCGAGCTGGCGGTCATCCGCTCCGGGCAGATCGAGATCACCACGCTGGCCGGCGCGCCGGTGGAGCGCGCCGAGCGCCTGATCGAATGGTCGCCGGTGATGGCCGAGAAGGACGGCCACAAGCACTTCATGCACAAGGAGATCTTCGAGCAGCCGCGCGCGGTCGGCGACACGCTGCGCGGACGCCTGGCCGCGAGCGGCCACGACGTCGACCTCGATGACGCGCTGCTCGCGTCGATCGCCGGCGCCGAGCGGGTGGTGCTTACCGCCTGCGGCACCAGCTACCACGCCGGCATGGTCGGCCGACTCGCGCTCGAGGAGCTGGCGCGCCTCGGCTGCGAGGTCGAGCTGGCCAGCGAGCTGCGCTACCGCCACCCGCTGCTCGGCCGGTCGACCGCGGTCATCGCGGTCAGCCAATCGGGCGAGACCGCCGACACCTTGGCGGCGATCAAGACCGCGCGCGCGCTCGGCTCCCCGGTCGCGTCGATCGTCAACGTCATCGACTCCTCGATCGCACGCGAGTCGGATCACGTGCTCTACACCCACGCCGGACCGGAGATCGGCGTCGCCTCGACCAAGGCGTTCGTCACCCAGGTCGTCGCGTTGATCCTCCTCGCGGTCGGCGTGGCCCGCCGGCGTGGGCTCGCCGCCCAGCGCGCTAGCCAGATCCTCGACAGCCTGCGCCAGCTCCCCCGGCTGCTCGAGGCCACACTGCAGGTCGAACCACAGGTGATCGCCGCGGCCAGCCGCTTCGCTCAGGCCCGCTCAGCGCTCTTCCTCGGCCGCGGCTACGGCTTCCCGGTTGCGCTCGAGGGGGCGCTCAAGCTCAAGGAGATCTCCTACATCCACGCCGAGGGCTACGCGGCCGGCGAGATGAAGCACGGCCCGATCGCGCTGATCGAACCGGCGGTGCCGGTGGTCGTCCTGGCCACCGAGAGCCCGGTGTACGAGAAGGTGCTCGCCAACGTCCAGGAGGTGCGCGCCCGCGACGGCCTGGTCATCGCGGTGGCCAGCGAAGGGGACCGTCGCATCGGCGAGCTGTGCGACGAGGTGATCGCGGTGCCGCGCGTCGATCCGATCCTCGCCCCCCTGCTCAGCGTCGTGCCGCTGCAATTGCTCGCCTACCACGTGGCAGACCAGCGGGGCACCGACATCGACCAGCCGCGCAACCTGGCCAAGAGCGTCACCGTCGAGTAGATCGGGGTCGGCGAAGGAAAACCCCGGCCCCGTCGTCGAAGCCCGGAGGTGAACATGAACAACGGCCGGTGCTTGAACCTCGTGCTCGCGGGCCTCGGCCTGCTCTCTGTCGCCGCCAGCCCGGCGTTGGCGCTCAAGTCCCGCGCGCGCCTCGATCCGACCACGTTGACCGAGGTGCCCAGCCCCTGCGCCGACGGCAGCCGTGGCTGGCGCGTCCCGCCCGAGGGCACGCTCAGCGAGCTGCGCACGGTGCTCGGCGCCTTCCCCTGGCAGGCGCGCCGCTACCCGGCGCCCGACCTCGACTGCCGCGCGACCCTCGAGCTGGCCTGCGCCCCTGATCTCGACGGCGATGGCGGCCGCGACTTCCTCGCCCGCCTGCGCTGGCAGCAGCGGCTCGGCCCGGCGCGCGGCAAGGCCTGCGCCGAGCTCCCCGAGGACGACGTGCACCTCGTCCGGCACGAGGCGATCCTGGTGCTGCGCAAGAGCGGCACGCCGCCGACCTGGCAGGTCCTGGACGTGGTCAACCTGGCGGTCGACGGAATCGACGGGATGGCAGTGGTGCGGGTCGACTTCGTGGCCTTGCCCGACGGCCGGCACGGCGTGCGCTGCAAGGTCCAGACCGCCGAGCAGGGCGCCGGCTGCCAGGTGACCGCGCTGTGGGTCGGCGCGCTGATGGGAGACCGCCTCGAGCGGCTCGGTGAGGCGGATCCGCGCCTGTGCCGCCCCGACTGAGCGCTCAGCCGCCGTTTTTGGCTGCCGCGTAGTCCTGACGGATGACCCGGTTGGCCGGATCGAGCCGGAGCGCGCGGCGCAGCACCTCGACCGCCTCGCCGCGCCGTCCGAGCGCCACCAGGCAACGCCCGCGGCGGTGCAGCACCTGAACGTCCTGGCCGCCGCCCTCGCGCGCGGCGGCGGTGAAGCGCTCGAGCGCCGCCTGGTGCTCGCCGGCGGCCATCAACGCGTCCCCCTCGGCGGTCAGCTCCGCAGCGCGATCGGGGATCGTGACCGCGGCCGAGACCTCGAACAGCCCGTCGGCGCCGGGTTGGCCGAGGATGTTCGCCAACAGCTCGACGCCC
>JBFYZW010000249.1:0-8920 GCA_041309305.1 Deltaproteobacteria bacterium
CTAGTCCTCTGACCGCTTGATGTCGATCAGACTTGCGGCCAGGTTGACGGCATGATCTACGCTTTGGATGCCGATTGCCAAGAGAAAGAAGCCGAGGAAGTTCCCGGGAGTACGACTCGACAAGGCCGACCGGCCCAGGGTGGCCTCGATGTTGAACAAGGGTACGTGGCCTGCCCGCGTCCTGAGGCGTGCTCGCATTTTGCAGCTACTCGACGAGGGTTGGGCGGTGCGCGACATCATGATGATGACGGGCTCTTATCCGTTCACCATCCGCCAAGTCGGGTATCGCTATCTGGCAGGGGGACTGGACGAGGCACTCCGCGAGCGACCGCGCCCGGGAGCGAAGCGGCGGCTCACCAAGCGGCAGGAGACTCAAGTGGTGGCGATGGTATGCGGGGCGCCGCCGAGCGGCATGGCCCGTTGGAGCGTGCGCTTGGCTACAGTCGAGGCCGGCAAGCGAGGCATTGTCGACTCGGTCGGCCGTGAGACTGTTCGGTTGGTACTGCGCGGACACGATCTCAAGCCGTGGCGCAAAAAAAATGTGGTGCGTGCCTAACCTGGACGCCGAGTACGTCGAGCGGATGGAGGACCTGCTAACGCTCTACGAGAAGCCTCACAATCCGCGAGAGCCCGTCGTGTGTCTCGACGAGCGACCGGTCCAGTTGCATGACTCCGCGCGTCCTGGTCGGGCCGGGGGGCCAGGCAGGGTGCGACGGGAGGACTACGAGTACGTTCGCCGCGGAACGGCCAACGTTTTCTGCGCCGTCGAGCCGCTTGCCGGGAGGCACTTCACCAGGGCGACCCCCGACCGCAAAGCTCCTCAGTTCGCCGAGATGGTGAAAACAATCGTCCGCCGATACCCACGCGCGTCGACATTGCACCTGGTGGTCGACAACCTCAACACGCATTGCCGCAAGTCACTCACCGATCATTTCGGCGAGAAACGTGGTGGTCGACTGTGGGCGCGATTGACGATTCACCGGACGCCCAAACACGGCAGTTGGCTCAACCAAGCCGAAACAGAGATCAGTCTCTACTCGCGTGGGTGTCTGGGCCACGACCGTGTGCCCACCCTCGCCGAACTGCAACGCAGAACGGAGGCATGGGATGCGCGAATGAACGCTGACCGTGTCCGCATCCGATGGGGCTTCACCGTCAAGAAGGCTCGTGCGAAACTCGGCTACCGCAGATCACAATTCAGGCGGTCAGAGGACTAGACGGACGGTCACGATTCCCGATCACCACGAGCGGCTTCGCCCGAAAAAGAACCGCAAACGGGGTGTGCGCGAATCGCGCGCCCCCGTTTGGGAGAAGAGGTTGGGTGGTCCTCTCGGGGGCCCGGAACCGGGCAGCGAAGGCCCGCGCTGCTTGGCCGTCGCCGCTTGCCAGCGGCGCGGTGACATCGCTACTGTCAGAGGATGTGCCGTACTGCCTGGGTCTTGTCAGCTTGCCTGACGGCGTGCACCGGCACTCTGGGCAACGTGGACGCGGCACGAGACGGCGGGGCACGAGATGGGGACCCCGATGGCGTCGCCGATGGCGCGACCACTGATGGCGCAGCGGCGCCTGGAGACCAGCAACCCGGCGACGTCGTGCCCGGTGATGCCGTCGGCGGTGACACGAACGGCTGCGCGGCTGAAGAGCTCGTGCCGTGGGCCGGGGGGGCGGCATACTACGCCGCCTGGAGCCACGGCCCGTCGGCCGACCCCTCGTTCTTTCCCCTCGCCGTATGGCTGCAGAGCCCGTCGCGCGCCGCAGCCTATGCAGGCATCGGCATGAACCTCTACATCGGCCTGTGGCAGGGGCCCACCGAGGTCCAGCTCGCTGATCTGGCCACAGCCGGTATGCCGGCCCTGGCCCACCAGAACGCCACCGGTCTGGCCAGCGCCAACGCCGCCGTGCTCCGCGGCTGGACACAAGAGGACGAGCCTGACAACGCCCAGCCGGACGGCAGCGGCGGCTATGACCCGTGCATCGATCCCGGCGTCATCCAGGGGCTGTACGACGACATGGTGGCGGCCGACGCCACGCGCCCGGTGTATCTCAATTTCGGCCGCGGCGTGGCCCACGAGGACTGGGTGGGCCGCGGCACCTGCACCGGACACCTCGAGCACTATCCTCTGTATGCCCAAGGCGCCGACATCATCTCCTTCGACATCTATCCGATGAACAGCGCGGCGCCGGTGTACGGGAACCTCTGGTACGTACCTTTGGGCGTCGACCGCCTGCAGGAGGCGGTAGGACGGTCGAAGCCGGTGTGGGTCTGGATCGAGACCGGCAAGTTTGGCAGCAGCGGCACCGCGCCCACTCCCGAACAGGTGCGCGCCGAGGTGTGGATGGCGCTCATCCATGGAGCCATGGGCATCGGCTACTTCGTGCACCAGTTCGAGCCGACCTTCGTGGAGGCGGCGCTCCTGGCCGACCCGACCATGAGCGCCGCGGTGGCGGCCTTGAACGCGACCATCAGCGAGCTGGCGCCGGTGCTCAACACCCAGAGCTCGGCGCATGCGGTCACCGTGACCTCGTCCAACACCGCCGTACCGGTGGACGTCATGGTCAAGCGCTACGGCGGTGCGACCTACCTGTTCGCGGTCGCCATGCGGGCCGGTGCCACCGAGGCGACGTTCGAGGTCACCTGTCTGCCGGCCGCGGCGACGGCGACGGTGCTCGACGAACGCCGCGTCGTACCGGTGGTCGCCGGCAGCTTCAACGATCACTTCAGCGACTACGAGGTTCACCTCTACCGGATCGAGTAGTCCCGCCCGCTGTGGGCTGTCGCTCGCGTCGACAGCCTCGGTGAAGCGCTCGGTGGCCGCGTCGGGTTCGAGGCTCCCCGGCCGGCGGTGATGGGCAACCGTATGCGCAGGGCGAAGTTGACCACCGGTAGGATGTCGCCGGGCAGGCGCAACCATTCGAGGACCCGCACCGCGCTGCTGGTCAAAGCGAACGTTCAGCGCGACGTCGTCGCGCGCAGCGCCGCGCGGACGAGCAGGGCCAGATCGGCCTCGCCCGGCAGCTCCTCGAGGGTGCGGCGCGCGACCTCGTCAGCCTGGGCCGGCTTGAAGCCGAGGTTGCCGAGCGCGCTGGCCAGATCCTGGACGACGTTGACCCGGCCGACCGCGCCCGGCTCGGGCGGCTGCTCGGGCAGGCGGTGCTTCAGCTCGAGCAGCAGCCGCTCAGCGGTCTTCGCGCCGATCCCCGGGATGCGGGTCAACGCCGCCTTGTCCTGGCGGGCGACGACGTCGCCGAGCTCCCGCGGGCTGAGCGTCGAGAGCACCGCCAGCGCCAGGCGTGGCCCGACGCCGGTGGTGTTGATCAGCACGGTGAAGGCCTGACGCTCGGCCAGATCGGCGAAGCCGAACAGACGGATCTGGTCCTGGCTGACGTGGGTGTGGATCAACAGCTCCACCTCACTGCCCTCGGCGCCGAGCCTGGCCAGCGAGGTCAACGACACCGCGACGCCGAAGCCGACGCCGCCGCACTCGACGACCACGCCCTGAGCGTCCTTGGCGCGCAGACGACCGCGCAAGCTGGCGATCACCGCCGGTCCCCGAGCGCCGGGCGTTGAGCGACCAGCGCCGCCAGCGGGCTGTCGGCGAGGTAGGCGTGGGTGATCGCCGCGGCCAAGGCGTCGCTGGCATCGAGCCCGAGCGCGACGCGCAGGCCGAGCGCAACCCGGATCATCGCCTGCACCTGCTCCTTGCCGGCGCGACCACGGCCGGTGGTCGCCTGCTTGATCTGGCCAGCGGTGTACTCAGCGACCGGCACGCCGGCACGCGCGGCGCAGAGCAGCGCGACGCCGCGCGCCTGACCGAGCTGCAGCGCGCTCTGCGCGTTGCGGGCGTAGAACACCGTCTCGACCGCCATCGCGTCCGGCCGGTGCTCGGCGAGGATGGCGTCGAGCGCCACGGCGATGGCCAGCAGGCGCTGCGCCAGCGGCCCGCTCCCCGCGGCGACCGTGCCGGAGGCGAGGTGCGTCAATCGGCTGCCGTGCCGCTCGACGACTCCCCAGCCCGTGCGGTGCGACCCAGGGTCGATGCCGAGGACGCGCATCGCCGTCGCCCGGCTCAGGGGCCGAGCACGCGGTAGCGGGCATCCGCCTCGCCGCGCTCGTCGCTCAACGAGAGGTCGAAGCAGCCGAGCACCACGCTCTCCGGCTGCTCGGTCGCCGTCTCGTAGCCGAGGTAGAAGCGCCCGGCGATCCGATTGGCCTCGGCGGCGGTGATCTCCAGCCGGCCCGGCTCGGCCTCCGCCGGCCCGCCGAGCAGCTCGGTGACGACGAACAGGTCGTCCTCGCGGGTGAAGGAGACCGTGGAGGTCTGGATCACGAACCGGGCGGTGCTCTCGACCTCGTCGGCCAGATAGGTGCGCGGGCCGGCGCTCTGCAGCCCCCACCCCGCCGGCGCGTCGCCGAGCGCCTCGTCGAGGAAGCCGAAGCTGAACACCAGCGCGCGGTTGTTGCCCAAGCTCTCGGTGTCGGCGAGCCACAGCGTGCGATCGGCGAGCAGCACGCCGGTCCCGGCGAGCAGATCGACGTCGGGGCAGCTCGGCGCGCACGGCCGGTTCGGGTCGGCGAGCGGCAACGAGAAGCAGTCGTCGCGGCAGGTGGCGTCGTAGGCGAACAGCTGGCGCGGCGGGCGGCCCTGGTAACGCACCTCGCCGCGCGCGCAGACCGGCGCCGTGTCGCAAGCGGCCGCGCCGGCGAGCAGGATCGCCGCGACCGTCAGTCGGGCGGCGGCCATCAGCTCGCTCCGGCGAGACGCTCGAGCTCGGCGTCGTCGATGTCGAAGTTGGCGTAGACCTTCTGCACGTCGTCGAGGTCCTCGAGCTTCTCGACCAGCTTGAGCACCTTCTCCGCCTCGTCGCCGGCGATCTTGACGTAGTTCTCGGGGATCATCGTCAGCTCACCGGCGTCGTACTTCAGCTCGAGCTTGTCAAACTGGTCGGCGACGACGCTGAACTGGCGCGGCTCGCAGGTGACCACGAAGCTGCCGCCCTCGTTGACCACGTCGTCGGCGCCGGCCTCGAGCGCGGCGCCCATGATCTCGTCCTCGGTGTAGCGCGCGGCGTCGAAGACGAAGCGGCCCTTCTTGTGGAACATCCAGGCGACGCTGCCGGCGGCGCCCAGGTTACCGTTGGCCTTGGTCACCACCATGCGGATCTCGGAGGTGGTGCGGTTCTTGTTGTCGGTCTGCGCCTCGACGTAGAGCGCGACGCCCCCGGGGGCGAAGCACTCGTAGGCCTGCTCCTCGATCGCCACGCCCTCGAGTTCGCCGGTGCCCTTCTTGATCGCCCGGTCGATGTTGTCGCTCGGCATGCGCTCGGCGCGCGCCGCGGCGACCGCCGCGCGCAGGCGTGGGTTGGCGTTGACATCCCCGCCGCCGATCCGCGCGGCGGTGGTGATCTCGCGCACCAGCTTGGTGAAGGCCTTGCCCTTCTTCGCGTCGGCCGCGCCCTTCTTGCGCTTGATGGTCGCCCAGCGACTGTGACCGGACATGCAGCTACCCCTGGTCAGCGGGGCCGGCAGGGCCCCGGAACCCCCCGGGGGTAGCACACCGGAGCGAGGGAAAGCAACCGCGGCGACGCGCCGTCAGCGCGCCAGGTATGTGCCGGCGCGCGGCCAGCCCTGACCGCCGGTCGACTCGTAGATCACACCGCCGGGCGAGCAGCCGAGCTCGGCGCCGCTGACGAACGGATCGACGATCTCCGCCGGACCTGTAGCCCGCACGCGCCACAGCCGCAGGCTGTCGTCGGTCTTCTCGATGAAGTAGGCCGCATCGCCGGCGCGGCAGAACGCCGACGGCGCGATGCGCCGCAGCAGCAGCGTGGCGCCGCTCGGCTCGATGACCTCGACGTAGTGCCCGTCCTGAACGATCATCAGGAAGCGCGCACCGAGGTAGCCGGCCGGCGAGTCGTTCGCCGCGCCCATCGAGCGGACCTGGCCCAGGGTGCCGGGGGCGAGGCTGAGATGGAACGGGGCAGCGTCGCCGAAGACGTTGCGCCCGGCGAAGACCAGGCTCGAGTCGTCGGGCGCGCCGAGCGCCGAGCCGCCGAAGAGCTCGCTGACCGTGCCATCCAAGGTGCAGCTGGGCGTGCCGGTGAGATCGCACCAGTGCACGGCGCCGCCGCCGGCGGGCATCACCAACGCGTGGCCTCCGCCGCGGCTGATGGCCAGCTGGGTCGTCCCGGCGGCGAGGACCTGCTGGTTCGAGCCGATGGCCAGATCGATGACCCGCAGCTCCGGATCGGGCTCTCCGCCGACCTCGCGGGCGTAGAGCAGGCGGGTCGCGCCGGCGGCGAAGGCACCGGGGCTCGAGGCCTGCTCGTCGATCAGGCCGCAGGCGCCGGTCGAGGTCAGGCAGCGGTGCAGCCCCGGCGTCGGCGAGCCGGCGCCGAGCTGGAAGAACAGGTTCGCGCCGGTCGGGTCGAACGCCCAGGCGACCGGCTCGTCGCCGAGCGGCGTCACACTCATCGCGGCGAGGCGGATCAACGCGAGCTCGACCACCGGGTTGCTCCAATCGCGCAGGAAGGTCATCGCCACCACGTCGCCCGCGGCGGCCAGGGAGAAGCCCGGCATCAGGACGTCGTCCATCAGGTGGGTCGTCGTGCCGCTGGTCGCGTCCCAGGCCTCGAGCACCGGGGTGGCGCCGTCGTCGCGGGCGTAGACGACGTAGCGCCCGTTCGGGGTGAGCGTGGCCCCGTCGTAGACCTCGCTCGCGACCAGGCGTGCCGTGCCGTCGACCAGCGAAACGTAGGTCAGCTGCAAGCGGCCGTTCGAGTCGGCAGAGTGGGAGAAGAGCACCGCGCTGCCGTCGTCGCCCAGGGCGAAGGTCTGCATCCGGTCCACCACCGGCTCGGCCGTGCCGGCCGAGAGCGAGACCAGCTCGATCACCGTGCTCTCGAGGTGGCTGACGATCAGCCAGTCGGGTCGCCGGGTGGCCCAGACGAAGCCGACGTCGCCGGCCAGCGGCACAAGCTCCGGCTCGGCCGCGCTCCAGCCCCAGAGCTCCTGGCTGCCGTCGTACGAGCGGCTCGGCAGCACCAGCCCGGCCGTCGCCCCGTCGGCGCCGGCGAAGGCCAGGCGCGCGTCGGTCCGCTCGGTCACGAAGGCGCCGCCGAGCAGCGTGAGGTCCGGCACGACGTGCGTACCGGGCAGCACGAGCAGGTTGTTCCGCTCGAGCCGCGGCCGATCGGCCGGCGTGACGACGAGCCGGTAGACCCCAACCGGCAGGTCGGAGAAGGCGTAGTGCCCGGCCGCGTCGGCGTTGACCGTGTAGCTCTCCATCCCCGCGAGCGTGACCGGCACGCCGTCGACCACGCCGCCGCCAATGGCGACCAGCCGCCCTTCGACGCGGCCGACGTCACCCCCGTCGGCCGGCAGCGTCACCGAGGTGCCATCGGTGCAGGTGAGCAGGCGAGCGCCGCCGCTGTCGGTGATCGTGCACGAGACGCCGTTCGCGCCGGCAGCACCGGTTGCGCCCGCTTCACCGGCCGGGCCGGCCGGGCCGACGGGCCCTACGTCGCCAGGATCTCCGGCACAGCCGGCGCCGACCAGGGCGAACGACACGACGACGAACGACGCGCGATGGCCGCACATGAGCGCTCCTTGGTTTGTCGGGGAAACAGCGGCGCGCGACCGTCGATCGCGAGGCCGCATCGGTGCAGCTTGAGAGGTAAGCAGCCCCGGCCCACCCGTCAAGCCGGCCTTCCCTGGTCGCGGGTTTTGTGGTTGAACAAATGGGGTCCGCAGCGCGTCCGAGCACGGCTGCGGGGTCCCTCGCGGCCGAGAGGCCCCGGGGGGCGCTGAACCAACGCAAAACCAAGGAGAATCCGATGCGCAAGCTGGTGACTGGGACCGTGGTGGCGATGGCGCTCTGCCTGGTGCCGATGGCGGCGCAGGCCGGCTTCGTGCTCGAGGCGTCGCTGGGCAAGGGCCTGACCCTCGATCCGGTCGAGGCCACCCCAACCAACATCATGATCGCCCCGGGCTACGGCCTCGGCGAGGTTCTCCGCCTCGAGCTCGGCTTCGTCGCCAGTCTGCCCGACGTCGGCGACTTCGATCTCGAGCTGCGGCCGATGCTGGTCCTCGACCCGCCGCTCTTCCCGCTCTACGCCCGACTGATCCTCGGCGTCACCTCGCTGCTCAACGATCCGGTGATCGCCTACGGCGGCGCGGTGGGCGTCGGCGGCTCGCTGTTCGGCCTCGGCGTCTTCGGCGAGATCGGTGCGCTGCCGCGCAGCGTCGCGGGCACCTTCGTCTGGGTGGTCGAAGGGCGCGTCGGCGTCTACTACGCCTTCTGACCGGTCGGGGGGCTCCCCCGGCGCCGCAACAGCACGTCGACCAGCTCGGCGAAGCCGGCGCCGCCCGACTGCTCGGTGACGTAGCGCGGCAGGTGCGCCAGCTGCGCGACGAACTCGCGCACGTTGGCGACGCCGACCGCGTGGGGGAAGAAGGCGAACATCGGCTCGTCGTTCGGTGAGTCGCCGCAGAACAGGTAGCGCTCCCGCTCGGCGTCGAGCACCTCGCCCCAGACCCGCTCGGCGAACAGCCGCACCATGCTCAGCTTGTCGTAGTCGCCGAACCAGCCGTTGACGTGGATGTCGCTGATCTTGGCCTGCGCGCCGAAGCGGCTGAAGACGGCGCGGATCTGCAGGGCGGCCTCGAGGCCGAGATCGGGCGGCTCCTCGCGAAAGTCGATCGCCAGATCGAAGAGCCGGTAGGGTTGATCGCTCGCCACCCGGCTGCCGGGCACCTCGGCGAGCACCGCCTCGCGCACGACCTGCAGCCGGTGATGGACCGCCGGGTCGGCGACCGCTGGATGGAGGAGCCGGGCCAGCTTGCGCTCCCTTTGCCAGAACGCCAGCGCGCCGTTCTCGCCGATGACCGCCGCCACCGGCCACTGGCGGGCGATGAGGTCGC
>JBFYZW010000250.1:0-4322 GCA_041309305.1 Deltaproteobacteria bacterium
CGTTGGCGCGCACCGCCCCCGGCCAGTGGATCACACAGGCGCCACTGGCCTCGACGCGCACGACACCGCCGCCGGGGTACGACTCGCCGCCGGCGCCCGGCCGGCGCGGATCCCGATACGAGTCGTAGGTCGGGCCGACCTCGCTCGCCGCGCTGCGGTATCCCCCCAGCCCGCCGTGCGAGCCGCCGCCGTTGTTGGCGTCACCGCGCAGCGCCTGCGCCGGGCCGCTCGGCCCGACCGACCAGTAGGCTGGATAGCCGAGCCCGCTGACGTCGATGGCGCCGGCGAGCAGGTTGAGGCTGGCGACGCGGATGTCGAGGCGGTGCTCGACCGTCGTCGTCGTCGGCGCGTGGCGCACGGTCCCGCCGTTGACGAAGACGTCGCCGTACTGCTCCCCGCGCGTGCTCTCGTCGAAGGTAGCCACGCCGCCGGTGAAGTAGAGGTTCCGACCGGAGACGGTGTTGTTGATCAGGGTGTCCGAGGAGATGACGGTGAACAGGCTGGTGTCGAAGGTGACCGCGGGCTCACCGTCGAGCGTGATGTCGGTGTCGCCGGCGAAGACGCCGGTGAACGAGGCGCCACCGACGCTGGTGCTCGACGCGGTGACGACGTAGGTGCCGCGGCCGAGATCGGTGGCGCGCACGCAGTTGGCCGCCGGGCGTCGGCACTCCCCTTGGCCGCTCAGCGTGACGGCGCCGCTGGCGCTCAGCTCGACCACCAGGCTGTCGGTCGGCGGCTCGCCGTACTGACCGCGGAGCACGGCGACGATGGTCACGTAGGCGTTGCCGTCGGCGGGCACGACACTCGCAGTGGCCGAGAGCGTCGACGAGCCGTAGACCCACGGCGTCTGCGTCCCGGGGCGGCCGATGCAGTACCCGGCGATGCAGACGTCGGGGAAGGTGCTCGGGTCGCCGTCGTCGCAGTCGCCGATCGCCGGCAACCAGCGGCAGCTCCCGTCCGGGTCACAGCTGTCGTCGGTGCAGAGCTCGCGATCGTCGCAGTCGGGGTCGTACTCGCAGTACGCCGGCCGGCCGGCGTCGACCACACAGTCGGTGCCGGTCAGGGTCCGGTAGCCGATGTCGCACCAGCAGCGCGCCTGGTCGGCGACGACGCCGCAGACGCCGTGCCCGGAGCAATCGACGTCGCGACACCGCTCGTCGTCGGGCACGACCACGGACGCGTCGACGCTCGAGCGGAAGCAGCCCGCCGCTCCGCCGAGCCCGATCACAACGACGCCCCAGGTGCGCAACGGTGTCTTCATCTGCGCCGTTCCTCTCCCCGCGCCGTGGGGGGCCCCCCACGGACAGCCGAAGCCCCCGGATCAACGCACGCCGCCGAGCGCATGGCAACCAGTCCTGCCCGCGACGCGCCGTGTCGCCCTTGCGAGATCGGCTGACGAGTGACATCTTCCCGCGATGCAGACCGCGTCGACCATCCAGGCTCAGATCGACTCCTTCCTCGCCTCGGCGGCCTTCGCCGTGGCCGGCGCCTCGCGCGACCGCACGAAGTACGGCAACAAGGTGCTGCGGGTCTACCAGCAGAACGGCAAGCGGGTCGTGCCGGTCCACCCGAAGGAGAAGGAGATCGAGGGGCTCGCCTGCGTCGCCAGCGTCGCCGACCTGCCGCCCGAGGTGAAGAGCCTGTCGGTGATCACCCCGCCGCCGGTCACCGAGACGATCGTCGAGGCGGCCGCGGCCAAGGGGATCGAGAACATCTGGATGCAGCCCGGCGCCGAGAGCCCGGCGGCGATCGCCGCGGCGCGCGCGCACGGGATGAACGTCATCGCCGACGGCACCTGCATCCTGGTGGTGCTGCGCTACCGCGAAGGTTGAGCCAGCACCGCTCAAGGGCCACAGACGATCTCGTAGGTGATCGACGCGGTCGGGCGGAGCATCGCCGTGACGCCGCAGTAGGTGGTCTGCGACATCTCGACGGCCTTCTCGACCTTGGCCCGATCGACGTTCTCGCCCGACACCCGGTAGGTCAGGTGCAGCTTGGCGAACACCTTCGGTTCCTGCTCACCGAGCTCACCGGCCACGTCGACCGTGAGGCCGGTGAACGGGACGCGCATCCGTTGGAGGATGTAGACCACGTCCATCGCGGTGCAGCCGGCCAGCGCCGAGAGGACGAGCGCCTTCGGCCGCGGGCCGAGATCCTTGCCCCCGAACTCCTCGGTCGCGTCGACGACGAAGCGGTGCCCCTGCAGCTCGACGTCGAAGGCCATGCTCCCAGGTCGCCAGGTCGCGTTGGTGGTCACACCCATCGCCAGCTCCTCGCTCGCGGCGCCCCGGCGCCGCGGTCGGTACCATAACCACGCGCCCGAGCGGCGCCAAGCGCCCGCCGCGCGCTCTGGACAAGCAGCGGCCGGACGTGTACGGGGTGCCCTCCACCGCGCAGAGGACGAGCCATGGACATCCAGCCGAGTGAACACCCCACCCTCGACACCTGCGAGCCGGTCGCCGCCACCGTCGTCGCGATGGACGAGCGCGCCGCACAGGTGACGCTCGCGAACGGCGCGCGCGGCGTCCTGCCCCGCGGCGATTTCCCCAGCGGTGACGCCTGGCCGATCGCCGTGGGCGAGCAGTTCCCGGTGTGGGTGGATCAACAGGCGGCCGACGGCGCCTACCTGGTGTCGAAGACCAAGGCAGAGAAGCTCGCGCTCTGGGACCGGATCGACGAGGCGGCCAGGACCGGCGCGACCATCGAGGGGGAGGTGGTCGCGGTGGTCAAGGGCGGCCTGGCCGTCGATGTCGGCGTGCGCGGCTTTCTGCCCGGCAGCCAGATCGAGCTGCGCCGCGCCGGCGAGCTGAAGAGCTACCTCGGTCGCTCGTTCGCGTTCCAAGTGACCAGCTTCAACCGCAAGCGCGGCGCCTGCGTCCTGTCTCGCCGCGCGCTGCTCGATCGCGAGCGCGCCGCGCAGGGGGAGGCGCGCCTCGCCAGCCTGTCGGTCGGCCAGGTGCTCGAGGGCCCGGTGGTCAGCTTGACCACCTACGGCGCGTTCGTCGACCTCGGCGGCATCGACGGGCTGGTCCACCTCGACGAGCTGAGCTGGGCGCGCGTCGCCCACCCCTCCGCGGTGGTCTCGGTCGGCGAGACCGTGCGGGTCAAGGTGCTGGCCATCGACCAGGAGAAGCAGCGCATCGCCTTGAGCATCAAGCAGCTGCTCGCCGACCCCTGGTCGACGGTCGCCGAGCGTTACCCGGTCGGCACGACGCTGACCCGCAAGGTCGTGAGCCTCACCGACTACGGCGCCTTCGTCCGGCTGGAGGACGGCGTCGAGGGGCTGGTCCACGTCACCGAGCTGTCCTGGGTGCAGCGCAACGCCCACCCCAAGACGCTGGTGAAGACCGGCGATGAGCTGGCCGTGGTCGTCATCGCGGTCGATCCGCAAGAGCGGCGCATCGCGCTCAGCCATCGGCGCACCTTGCCCAACCCCTGGGAGACCTGGGCGGAGACGTACCGGGCCGGCACTCGGGTCAAGGGGATCATCCGGCGCGTCACCGACTTCGGCTTCTTCGTCGAGCTCGAGCCCGGGCTCGATGGCCTGCTCCGCCTGGCCGACCTCTCCTGGACCGAGCGCGGCACCGACGCGGCGGCGCGGCTCGCGCCCGGCCAGGAGCTCGAGGCGGTCGTGCTCCACTGCCAGGCCGACGAGCAGCGGCTGGCGCTCAGCGTCAAGCACCTGACCGAGGACCCCTGGCTAGCGATCGCGCGCCGCTACCCGGTGGGCACGCGGGTGAAGGCCCGGGTGACCCGGGTGGTCGACTTCGGCGCCTTCTTCGCCCTCGAGGACGGCGTCGAGGGCCTGTGCCACGTCTCGCAGCTGGCCAACGAGCGGGTCGACAGACCGAGCGACGTCGTCGCGGCCGGCGACGAGACCGAGGTCGCGGTGATCGGGCTCGACGTCGACAAGCGGAAGATCTCCCTCTCGATCAGGGCGCTGACCGAGACCGTGGTCGACGAGGTCGACTACCGGACGGTGATGAACGCGCCGAGCGGGTTCAGCAACACCCTCGGCGACGCGCTGGCCAAGGTCACGCCGACCAAGCCCCGCCCGACCGAGGACGACTGAGCGCGGCCCCGGGCAGGCCCAGCGCCGCGGCGAGGATCTGCACGTAGGAGACGACCTCGGGGCCGGCGGCCGCGCCAGGCACCTCGAGCTGGACCTGACAGTGCGGGCAGGCCGTGGCCAGGGTGTTGGCGCCTGCCTCGGCCGCGTCGGCGAGCTTGGCCCGGCGCAGGCGTCCGGCCAACGCCCCGTTGGTCTCGGCCAGCGCCGCGCCGCAGCAGTCGAGGCGCGGCGGCCAGTCGACCGGCCGAGC
>JBFYZW010000251.1:0-6753 GCA_041309305.1 Deltaproteobacteria bacterium
GCTCGGCCGCGCCTCACCGGTCAGTGCGGCGCAGAGGGTCGCGGCCAGGCCAAAGACGTCGGCGGCGCCGCCGGCCGCCTCGGCGGCGAGCACCTCCGGCGCAACGAAGCCCGGCGTCCCGGCGCTCGCGCGGCTGCCGATCGCCCGGCTGAGCCCGAGGTCGATGAGCACCGCGCCACCCTCCCGCACCAGGATGTTCTGCGGCGCGACGTCGCCGTGCAGCAGGCCCCGCGCGTGCAGGTGGGCGAGCGCGTGGGCCGCCGGCGCCACCGCCGCGGCGATCTCCTCCGCGGTTCGCCCCGCCGCCCAGTCGACGAGCGGCGGGCCGTCGATGCGCTCCTCGACCAGGAAGGTCTCCTCCCCGTCGCGCCACAACCCGAACGCCTCGACCAAGCCGGGGTGGCGAACATGGCGCAACGCGACGAGCTCGGCGCGCGGCGCAGCGCTGCCGCTCAGCCGTTTGAGCACGACCGGCACGTCGCGCCAGGTGTCGAAGGCGGCGACGACCTCGCCCTGCGCACCGGCGCCGAGCCTGGCCTCGCGGCGGAAACGCCCCCTGCGCATGACCGGCATCATCGACGAGCACGATCGAGCGGTCAATGGCGCGCCGCCGCCTCAGCGCACGATCATGAAGGTGCGGAACTCGTCGCGGTGCGGTTGCCAGCGGACGATGACGTCGCCCACCTCGGCGGCCGGCGGGCCGTGCCGGCACCAGGCGACCAGCTGCTCGAGCGCGTAGCGCGCCCCCTCGGCGAGGACCTCGACGCCGCCGTCGGGGAGGTTCTTGACCCAGCCGGTCAGGCTGAGGCTCTGCGCCTGCTCCAAGGTCGAGGCGCGGAAGAAAACGCCTTGCACCTGGCCGTAGATCAACAGATTGACCCGAGCCTTCTCGTCGTCGCTCATCCTTCCGTCCTCGTGCGCCGGCGACGGACACCGGCGGCCAGCAACGCAACGCCGAGTGCGGCCGCCGCGGGCGCCACAGCCGCGCAGCCGTGCTCGACCGGCGCGCGACAGCGATCGTCGACCCGATCGTAGTACTCCCCGACCGCGCAGCCGGCAGCTCGGGCCCCGCGGTAGTCGGCGTCGCCGCCGTCGTCGGTCGGCCCGCCGTCGGTCAGGTCGACCGGACAGTCGGGCGGGAGATAGCCGGGTTGGTTGCTGATGGCGAAGCGGTCGACGAGGATGTCGTTCTCGACCAGCCGCAGCTCGATGTCCGAGCCGGTCATCGACAGCGTCACCGGCCAGGGGTCCTGCTCCGGCGCGCCGGCCGCGCCGGTCCCCTGCCGGGTGAGGCGCTCCCAGGTGTAGCCGCTCCCCGCCGTGCGCGTGACGACGAAGCGGTCCTGCGGCTCCTGGAAGGCGCCGCCGTTGTCCTGGCCGACCAGGATCGTGCGCGTCTGGCCGGGCGGGATCTGCAGCCGCGCCCACATCTCGTAGACGCCCTCGTCGGCGGCCTGCCCGACGCGCAGCTGGTAGACGACGCGGTTGGTCGGGCTGGTCGAGCGGATCGACCGGCGCAGCCCGGTGAACCCGTCGGCGCAGGCGGCCAGATCGTCGACGCGCTCGACCCCGGTGGTGGTCGTGTCGATCCAGAACTCGGCGTCGAACACCGCCTCGGCCGCCCCCGCCGGCCGCACGCCGAGCAGCGCGACGAGCGCGACCGCGCCGGCGGCCAGCGCCGCGTGCCTGCCCCAGCCGTGCGCTCGTGTTCCCACTCTGGTAAGCATAGAGGGTCACGGCCGGCGCGGCAATCTCTCGGCGGCCGGTCAGGAGTCAGGATGGCCAGCTGGCGCTTCGCCCTCACCTTCGCCGCGGCGCTCGGCGCCTCGACCGTAACCGCAACCGCGACGGCGCAGAGCCGCAACCCGTTCGCCCAAGGACGCTTGCGCCTCGGGCTCGGCCTCGGCAGCGCCGGCAGCTTCGACAGCCGCTACATCGTCGGTGGCGCGCACCTCGGCGTGTTCGTCCTCGACGGGCTCGAGGTCGGCGTCGGCGGCGATGTCTGGCTCGGGGGCACGCCCGCCATCGGCACGCTCAGCCCCGAGGTGCGCTACATCCTCTTCTTCGACCCGGTCAGCCCCTACGTCGGCGTCTTCTACCGCCACTGGTTCATCGGCGGCGGCTACGCCGACCAGGACAACCTCGGGGCGCGCGCCGGGATTGTCTGGCTGCTCGGCGAGCACCTCTACCTGGCGCTGGGCGGTGCGTACGAGATCACCGTCTCGAGCTGTGACGGAGAGTGCGAGGCGTACTACCCGGAGCTGGCGCTGTCGATCGTGTTCTGAGCCGCGTCAGCCGGTCACTCGTCGTTGCCGGCGTCGCCGAAGTGCGCCAGGTCGACCTTCTTGTAGTAGTCGATGATCTTGCGCACGTAGGAGCGCTTGTTCAGGTAGGTGCTGGGCATGAAGCAACGCTTGAAGCCGTAGACGATGATCGACTTCAGGTCGTGACGGTCGAGCTGCATGTGCTGGACCGCCAGCGACAGCTCCTTGGTCATCGTCGTGTTCGAGATCGTCCGGTTGTCGGTGCAGATGGTCGTCGACAGACGGTGCTTGCGCAGCTTGCGGAAGCTGTGCTGGTCCAGGCTCTGCAGCCCGGGGTTGGTCTGCAGGTTGCTGGTCAGGCAGACCTCGAGGGTGATGCGCCGGTCGGCGATGTACTCGCCCAGACGTTGTACGTAGCGCTCGCGGTCCTGAATGTCCGGATCGCGGATCGCGTCCGGCTCGAGCAGATAGGAGCCGTGGCCGATGCGGTCGGCGTGCAGCTCGGTGATCGCCTGGAAGATGCTCTCCGGCCCGTAGGCCTCGCCGGCGTGCACGGTCTTCTTCATGAACGACTTGTGCGCGAAGTTGAAGGCGTCGGAGTGGTCGCCGGCCGGGTAGCCGGCCTCCTCGCCGGCCAGATCGAAGCCGGCGATCGGCAGCTCGTGCTCGTCGCGGGCGATCACCGCGGCGCGCGCCAGCTCGAGCGACGCCATGCGGTAGACCTCCTTCACCGGCGCGTAGCGGTGCGCCTGGAGGAAGTGGTTGAAGTACTCGCTGAAGCCGGGGCGGAACATGCGCATCGCGCAGCAGATGATCCCGTAGCGGAAGGGCGGCTCCTCGCCGCTCTTGACCAACGGCTCGCCGTCGAACTCGACCCGGGCGCGCTCGAGCCCGCGGTTGACCGCCTTGAGCACCTGGATGGCGTTGAGGTGCTTGTGCATGTGCAGCTGCGGCGCGAAGCGCACCTCGAGGTAGCGCACCCCCTCGCGCCAGTTGTCCTCGGCCAGCTCGTACGACACCTGCTCGAGCGCCGCCTCGCTCTGCAGCACCGCGCCGGTGTAGGCGAACCCCTGCAGGTACTCGCTCAGGTTCTGGTAGCGGTCCTTGAACACCGTCTCGCGCAGGCCGCTCTCGCTGTAGCTCGGCAGCTCGACGCGGTACTCCCGCGCCAGATCGATGAGCGTCTGGATGCGCAGCGAGCCGTCGAGGTGAACGTGCAGGTCGGTCTTCGGCAGGCGACGCAGGTACTCGGTGGTAATCTCAGGCTTGCCCACGGGCTGTTCTCCTCACCCGAGGGGCCACGCCGTTGCCGCCCGGGCATGCTAGGTGTATCTCACCTTGCCGCCCGAGTCATGCCCCGGTTGCGCGGCGCCAAGGTGCACCATGGCCTTTAAGACAATCATCGAGCCGTTCCGGATCAAGAGCGTCGAGCCGATTCGCATGACCAGCGAGGCCGAGCGTCAGGCCAAGCTGGAGGCGGCCGGTTTCAACGTCTTTCTGCTCAAGTCCGAGGACGTGCTGATCGACCTGCTCACCGACAGCGGCACCGGTGCGATGAGCTGCGAGCAGTGGGCGGCGATGATGCGCGGCGACGAGTCCTACGCCGGCAGCCCGTCGTTCTTCCGCTTCGAGGCGGCGGTGCGCGAGCTGATGGGCTTCGCGCACGTCATCCCGACCCACCAGGGCCGCGCGGCGGAGCGTATCCTCTTCGCGGTGATGTGCAAGAAGGGCGACGTGGTGCCCAACAACAGCCACTTCGACACCACGCGCGCGAACGTCGAGTTCCGCGAGGCCACCGCGCTCGATCTGCCCTGCCCCGAGGGGCGCGACACCGCCAGCACCTACCCGTTCAAAGGCAACATGGACCTCGACGGCCTGCGCCGCGCCTTCGCCGAGCACGGGCCGCGCATCCCGCTGGTGATGATCACCGTTACCAACAACTCCGGCGGCGGCCAGCCGGTCTCGATGGCCAACGTCCGCGCGGTCTCGGCCCTGTGCCGCGAGCACCGCGTGCCGCTCTACCTCGACGCCTGCCGCATCGCCGAGAACGCCTACTTCATCAAGCTGCGCGAGCCGGGGTACGCCGACAAGCCGGTGCGCGCGATCGTGCGCGAGATGTGCGATCTGGCCGACGGCTGCACGATGTCGGCCAAGAAGGACGCGATCGTCAATATCGGCGGTTTCCTCGCCACCCGCGACGCCGAGGTCGCTCGCCAGGAGAAGGATCTGCTCATCCTGACCGAGGGCTTCCCCACCTACGGAGGCCTCGCCGGCCGCGACCTCGAGGCGATCGCCCAGGGCCTGCGCGAGGTGGTCGACGAGGACTACCTCAACTACCGCATCGTCTCGACCGCCTACCTCGGCAACCACCTGCACGCGCAGGGCGTGCCGCTGGTAATGCCGCCCGGGGGGCACGCCATCTACCTCGACGCGGCGCGCTTCGCCGACCACCTCGGGCCGCTCGACTACCCGGGCATCAGCCTGTGCGTCGAGCTCTACCGCAAGGGGGGCGTCCGCGGGGTCGAGATCGGCAGCGTGATGTTCGGCCGACGCGACCCAAACACCGGCGCCGAGCAGCCGGGGCCGAAGGAGCTGGTCCGCCTGGCCATCCCGCGCCGGGTCTACACCCAGAGCCACATCGACTACGTCATCGAGGTGGTCGCCGCGGTGCACGCCGAGCGCGCGACGCTGCGCCCGTACCGCATCGTCGAGCAGGCCCCCTTCCTGCGCCACTTCACCGCGCGCTTCGCGCCCCGCTGAGCCGCCGAGCCGTGTCCACGCCACGCACGCGCGAGCAGGCGCGCCGGACGAGGGGCCGGTGAGCGCCTCGGTCGCCGAGTTGGTGCAGGGGTGGGCGGAGTACACCGCCGGCCTCGGCCGGTCGCCCGAGCTGCTTCTGGTCGATGACGAGCCCGGGGTGTTGAAACTCTTCGACGCCGTGCTCCGGCCGGCCGGCTTCAGCTGCCGCACCGCGCTGACCGGCGACGCGGCGCTCGCCGAGTTCGCCGCCCACCCGGCGCAGGTGTTGCTCACCGACAAGAACCTGCCCGGGATCGACGGCCTGGAGCTGATCCGCCGCGTTCATCAGCTCGACCCGGACTGCGAGGCGATCCTCATCTCCGGCTACGCCAACCTCGAGTCGGCGATCACCGCCATCGACCTGGGCACCGCCGACTACCTGCTCAAGCCTTTGCCCCACATCTCGGTCCTGCCGGCCACCGTCCACAAGGCGCTGCGCCGCCGGCACCGCCGGCTCTCGGTGCGACGCATGGTCAACGACCTGCGCGCGCTGGTCGGCGAGCGGGCCGGTGCGGCCGACTGGGCCCGGGTCGTCGGCGCTCGACGGCGCTGGGAGCGCCTGCGCGATCGTCTCGGCCGCCACCGGGTGGTGCTCCTCGCCCAGGCCGACCCCCGGGACCTCCGCCCGGCCGCCGAGTTTTTGGCCACGCACGGCTACGGCGTACCGCTCGTGCGCCGCAGCGCCGAGCTGCTCGAGCGCTGCGGTCGCGGCGAGGCGAGCGTCGTCCTCCTCGGAGACGAGCTCGAGGAGGAGGCGGCCGCGCAGGTCCTCGACCGGCTGCTCGAGCTGCCGGCGCGGCCGGAGATCGTCCTGGCCACCGCCAACGCCGACCTCGCCGGCGCCGTCGCCGCGCTCGAGCGCGGCGCCTCGGGCTTCCTGCTCAAGCCGCTCGACGACACCGCGCAGCTCAGCCGCACCGTCGAGCGGGCCAACGGCGAGTACCAGGAACGGCTGCTTCAACTGACCCTGGTCGACGAGCTGCGCCGGCTGGCCGAACAGCTCAGCGGCCAGCTGGTGACCGCGCCGGCCGGCGAGACGCTGGTCCAAGCGCTGGCCGGCTTCGACACCACCGCCGCCCAGGTCGCAGTGCGCATCCTCGAGTCGAGCGGCGGCGAGTCGGCCTGGGGCGGCGACGACGCGCCGGAGGACCGGCGGTGAGCATCCGCACCAAGCTGCTGCTCCTCCTCCTCATCGCGGCTGGCGCCCCGGTCGCGATCTCCGGCCTCTTCTCGACCGTGATCAGCCAGCGCGCACTCGAGCGCAGTGCGCTGGAGTTGATGCGCGAGCAAGCCACGGCGATCGCCGAGATCGCCGAGCGGAGCGTCAACGAGAGCTTCAATAGCCTGCTAGCCGCCGAGCGCTACCTGCCGCTCGCGCGCTTGAGCCAGGAGGAGCGGGACGCCGCGCTGCGGCTCATCTACCGCCAGTTCGATCGCTTCAACATCGTCGCGCTGTTCGACGAGACCGGCGCGAGCGTCGTCGCCCCGGTGTACGACGAGAACCCCGCTCGTTCGCCGGAGATCCGCAACCACGAGCCGGTCAGCCCCGCGGACCTGCGCCGCTACTCGCAGAACGTCCCGCTGGCCGCGGCGCTCGCCTCCGGTCGCGCGCTCGGCTCGATCTACCACTCGGAGGCTGGGCTGCCGCGCGTCGTGCTGGCGCCGCGCGTCGCCGGCGTGCGCCGGCGCC
>JBFYZW010000252.1:0-4102 GCA_041309305.1 Deltaproteobacteria bacterium
AAACTCGCATTCGACTTGCATGTGTTAGGCACGCCGCCAGCGTTCGTTCTGAGCCAGGATCAAACTCTCCAATTAAAATCTTGGAGTGCTCAAGCCATCGTCTTTCGACTCCGGCCCGAGCGGATCCTTCTTTTGGAAGAGGCGATTCTTAGCATCGCCCAAGCTAGCTGAGTTGAACTCAGCCGACCCGCACGTACATCACAGTAACCTGCTATTCAGTTTTCAAAGACCTGCCGTGCGGCGCCGAAGCGCCCCGCAGCGAGGATGGGGCTTATACGGAACCGCCCGAGGCGCGTCAACAAAAAAGATGCACTTGCATGCGTTTTTTTTTCGCCCCGCCGGCGGGCGCGATCGCGCCGCTCAGGAGGCGGAGCCGTCCTTGTCCTTGGGCTTCTCCGGCTTGTCTTCGCCCCTCATCGCATCGCGGAAGTTGCGGATCCCGTCGCCGAGGCCGCGACCGAGGCCGGCCAGCCGCGCCCCACCGAAGAGCACGACGATGACGACGAGGATGATGATGATCTCTGTGGTACCGAGGCCGAACATCCGCTGCGTGTAACACGGATGACGCGCGGCTCACAAGGGTCGCAGCGGCGCCATCCACGCCGCCAGGGCCGCGAGCGCCGGAGGCAACGGCGCCTCGAGCACCATCGGCGCGCCGCTCGCCGGGTGGCACAGCTCGAGCCGCGCGGCGTGCAGCGCGTGGCGCTCGAGCGCGCTCGCCACCTCGCGGAGCTCGGGCACGACGACCCGCGCGAACGCCTGCCCGCCGTACTCGCGATCGCCGAGCACCGGGTGACCCCGCTCGGAGAGGTGCACCCGGATCTGGTGTGTGCGGCCGGTGAGGAGCTCAACCCGCAGCTCGCTGACGCCCCCCGCCGCGGCGCGCACCGCGTACCGGGTCACCGCGCGCTTGCCGCTGGCCAGGCGCGAGGTGAAGCGCGTCCGGTGGCGCGGGTGCCGGCCGTAGAAGGTGTCGATCGTCCCGGAGGCCGGCGCCGGCGTGCCGAGCACGAACGCGACGTACAGCTTGTGCACCTGCCGGCCGGCGAACTGCGCCGCGAGCGCCTGGTGCGCGGCGTCGTGCTTGGCGACCACCAGCACGCCGCTGGTCTCGCGATCGAGGCGGTGGACGATCCCCGGGCGTAGCGCCCCGCCGATGCCGGCGAGGTCGCGGCAGTGGGCGAGCAGCGCGTGCACCAGCGTGCCGCGCGGGTGCCCGGCGCCGGGGTGGACCACCAGCCCCGCGGGCTTGTCCACCGCGACCAGGTGCTCGTCCTCGAACAGGATGCTGAGCGGCAACGGCTCCGGCACGAGGCAGGAGGGCTCCGGATCGGGCAGCAGGACCTCGATCCGCTCGCCGCCGCGCAGCGTGTGGCTGCGGCGCGCCGCCGCGCCGTCGAGCGTGACGGCGCCGGCGTCGCACAGCTTCTGGATCCGCGCGCGGCTCAGGCCGGCGAGCGCGGCGTCGAGGTCCTCGTCGAGCTCGAGGCCGGCGAGGAAGCGGTCGAGCCGGGCGCCGGCCGCCTCGGACGGAACGACGACGGTGGTCCGGGTCGGCAAGGGCTACCAGAGCTTGGACTTGATGTGGCCCTTCGAGCGCAGGATGATGTCGATCACCGCCCGATCGTAGTAGTTGGTCGACTCGAACAGCTGCGGCGCGACGCGGCTCTTGTACAGCTCCCGCCCCTCGTCGAGCTCCGAGGCGATGGCGTCGTAGAAGGTGTCGTTGGCGATCCCTTCCTTGATCTTCTCCTCGTTGTAGAGCGAGATGTCCGAGGCGATGGCGCGGGCCAGACGGATCGCTTTTCCGGGCTCTTCGATCAGCGGCATGATGCTCAACCTACCAACGGCCGCCTGGGCGATCAAGTTTCGCTGCGCCCTTGCCCGACGCTTTGCCGGCCGGGTATAAACCCCGGCCGGGTGGGGAGGCGACGGTGAGCGGGACCCGACCGACACACGAAGGCGACAGCGAGCTGGCGATGCTGCGCCGGCAGCTCGAGTCGTTCGCCGAGCTGCTCGATGCGGCTCAGGACGGGGTGCTGGTCGCGACCATCGACGGCGGCCGGTTCCGCTACGTCAACCGGCGCATCTGCGAGCTGCTCGGCTACACGCCGGTCGAGCTGCTCGGCCTCTCGGTCGACGACATCCACCCGCCCGAGGCCCTCCCCGAGGTGCGGCGGGTCTTCGCGGCCCAGGCGGCCGGCCAGCTGCGCACCGGCGGCGCGCTGCCGATCCGGCGCAAGGACGGCTCGGTCCTCCACGCCGACGTCAGCTCCGGCCGCGTCGAGTTCGAGGGCACGCCCTGCCTCCTCGGCATCTTCCACGACGTCACCGACCGGTTGAACGCGCAGCGCGAGGCCGCGGCGCTGAACCAGGAGCTCCGGAGCACCTCGACGCTGCTCGAGGCGATCCTCGACGCCATCCCCGACGTCATCGGCGTCCAGGACCACGCCCATCGGGTGCTGCGCTACAACCGGGCCGGCTACCAGTACCTCGGCGTCACCGCCGCAGATCTGAACGGCAAGCACTGCTACGAGCTGATCGGCCACGACCGCCCGTGCGCCGAGTGTGCCACCAGCGTGGCCTACCGCACGCGCGCGCCGGCGCAGCTGCGCAAGTATGTCCCGGAGCTCGACGTCTGGCTCGACGCGCGCAGCTACCCGATCCTCGACGAGCAGGGGAAGATCGTCCGCGTCGTCGAGCACCTGCGCGACATCACCGCCGAGGTCCGCGCGCTCGAGGCGCTGCGCGACAGCGAGGCCCGGCTGCGCCAGGCGCACAAGCTCGAGGCGATCGGCACGCTGGCCGGCGGCGTGGCGCACGACTTCAACAACCTGCTCGCGGCGATCCTCGGCTCGGTGGAGCTGGCCCGCCTCGGCGGGCCGCTGCCCGATCCGACGCGGTCGGCGCTCGACACGATCGGCCAGGCGGCGCGGCGCGCCAGCGAGCTGACCGCCCAGCTGCTCGGCTTCGCCCGCAAGGGCAAGCTCAGCGACCAGCCGGTCGACCTGCACCTGGTGATCACCGAGACCGCGGCGATGCTGCGTCGGACCATCGATCGGCGCATCGTCGTCCGCCACGAGCTCAACGCCGCCGCGGCGGTGGTGCTCGGCGACAAGACCCAGCTGCAGCAGGTGCTGCTCAACCTGGGCATCAACGCCCGCGACGCGATGCCCCACGGCGGTGAGCTGGTCTTCGCCACCCGTCACGCCGCTCCGCCCCCCGCGCTGGCGGCGGTCACCGACGCTCCGGTCCTGCTGCTCGAGGTGCGCGACACCGGCGTCGGGATGGAGCCGAGCGTCGCGGAGCACGCCTTCGAGCCGTTCTTCACCACCAAGGCCGAGGGGGACGGCACCGGCCTCGGCCTGTCGATGGTCTACGGCATCGTCCAGAACCACCACGGCGAGATCGCGGTAGAGTCGCGGCCCGGCGCGGGGACGACCTTCCGCCTGTGGCTCCCGTTGCACGACCGGGCCGTTGTCGCCGAACCGCTCGTCGCGCGCGCGCTGCCACGCCGGCGCGGTACCGTGCTGCTGGTCGAGGACGAGCAGATGGTGCGCGTCGTCGTCGCCGAGATGCTCCGCGGCCTCGGCTTCGAGGTGCTGACCGCGGGCGACGGTCAGGCCGGCGCCGATCTGTTCGCCGCGCACCGCGACACCATCGATCTGGCGATCGTCGATCTGATCATGCCGCGCGTCGGCGGCGTCGAGTGCTGCCGCCGCATCCGCGCCCTGAACCAGGCCGCCCGGCTGCTCATCGCCAGCGGCTACGCCGAGGACGGCGCGGTCCGCCAGCTGCTCGACGAGGGGATCGCCGGCTTCGTGCAGAAACCGTTCGACCTGATGACCTTGTCGCGCGCGATCGCCCAGGTCTGGCCGGCCGAACCGGCACCTCAAGGAGCAGCCGGCGCCTCCTCGTCATCGGCCTGAAACTCGATCTCCACCTCGGCTGGCGCGGGCGCGGGCTCCGGCTTGACCGCAGGAACCGGCACTGGCTCTGGCTCTGGCGCGGGCGTGGGCTCCGGCTCTGGCTTGGGCGCCGGCGCGGGCACCGGCTCTGGCTTGGGCGCCGGCGCGGGCACCGGCTCTGGCTTGGGCGCGGC
>JBFYZW010000253.1:0-7391 GCA_041309305.1 Deltaproteobacteria bacterium
TTTCCTCTCCTGCCAGCGCCCGCATTTCCGAATCCGCTTCAAGCTCCTGCATTTCCTCAGCCTCAGCCAATTCCTGGCGCGTTTGCAAGTAGCGGCGATACGCTTCAACCAGCGGCCCGACTGGTCCGACCGGCGCGACCGGCGCGACCGGCGCGACTGGCGCATCGGGCCCGCCGGGTGAGCAAGGCCCGCCCGGAGTACTGCAGGTGGTGAGCGGCTCGGTCGCGGTGACGTCCGACTCCTCCGGCGAGGCCTTCGACGTCGCCTACCCAGGGGCCGCGGTGTTCGCGACCGCGCCGGAGGTCTTCGCCGTCGCGGTGCTCAACGCCGGTTGGGGCTCGTTGGCCGCCGGCAGCGTCGCGTTCGTCGAGGTCACGCCGGACACCGACACGATGGACATGGCGTTCTTCGACCGGGCGGGGGGAACGTCGCTCGACACAACCGCGGTCACCGTGCACCTCTTGGCGTTCGAGCGGTCCTGACACCGCCCGGCCGGCTGGCCTTTGGTTCACTGCCCCTCGGCGCGACGCCTCGCGCCCTCGGTAAGGAGCTCGACATGCATTCTCGTCCTACCTCCTTTGCTCGCTTCACCGTGCTCTTTCTCGCCGCATCGGTCCTGCTGCTGTTGCCGCCCGGTACGGCGCAGGCCGCGCCGCAGAGCGTCGCGAAGACGCTCTCGGTGCCGTGGAGCCTCGACGACAAGCCGCCGCCCAAGGAGTACTGGACGCCGTGGGCGCCGGTGCCGACCTACGCGGTGGTCCGCTACGCGATCGGCTTTCGCGCCTCGACCGGGTCGGTCAACGTCAACGCGCCCTTCGCCGTGAGCCTGAGCTACGACGACGCCTAGGCGAAGGGCGGCCAGACGCTGCGCCTGAAGCTGCGCGTCGACCCGGTGGCGCCGACGGGTTCGGCCCGCAGCTTCGACGCCGCGTTCGGCGTGGCGCTGCCGAGCCGCCTGCAGGTCGGCTTCGTCGGCATCACCGGCCTGCCGTCGATCCTGCCCTGGTGGGACGCGCCGGTGGACCTGTGGGGGCTCGTCGGGCTCGTCCCCGAGATCGGCGGCACCGTCGCGGCGGCGGTCTCGAACGTCGGCGTCAACATGCGCTCGAGCGAGCCGATGCCGCTCGGCGCGAGCAAGGAGTACCACGACGCGCGGCAGCTCATCTCGGTGGATCTCAAGGACCTGATCACCAGCGCCGACGCCGAGGGCAAGCCCAAGGATCTGGCGACCAAGCTGTGGAACAAGATCCCCGGCTCGGTGAAGAGCGGGGTCACCAACGGCATCAAGCTGGCCAAGCTGCTCAACGACAGCACCGCCGCCGAGAACCAGGCGATCGATCTCATCGCCACCGGCCTCGACGTGATCGAGAACGCCGGCGTGCTCAGCCTCGGCGCCGACCCGTCGTGGCGCGTCGCCGGTGACGAGCTGGTGGTCAACCTGCGCTATCGGGTGCTCGGGCGGATGTTCAGCGGCACGTTGCCGCTCACCTTCACCCGCGCCGGCGAAGAGAAGACCGTCGACATCCCGCTGCCGATGTTCGTCAGCGCCAGCGACCGCCTCGAGGTGTTCGTCGACGAGCTCGGCTACCAGTTCCGCCTGTTCCAGACGATGAAGGCCAACGCGGCGTTCAGCGCTGCGGCGCAGCTGCAGCTCGGCGAGGCCGAGAAGCTGGTCCGCTACGTGCGCGCCCGCGCCGCCTACCCGGAGAACGACGCCAACCGCCTGAGCGTGCCGCTCGGTCCCGCCGACGGGCAGGTGCTCGACTTCAAGGTTATCCCGGGCCTGCAGGCCGCGCAGGTCTTCTTCGCCACGCCGGGGCTGCCGGTGCGTGGCACCGTGCGCGCCTACACCCCCGGAGCGACCGCGCCGGCCGCCGAGGCGACCGAGGCGAGCTTCGCCACCGGCCACAGCCTGTTCCTCACCAACCTGGCGAAGAACGCCGACTACCGCGTGCGGCTGAGCTACACCGACACCGGCGGCAACACCGTCGACCACCCGCAGGAGCTCGCGCTGCGCACGCTGGCGAGCAGCAAGCCGAAAGGGCAGTTCGAGCGCTCGGCGCTCTCGGTCGGCGGCGAGACGATGAGCACGCCCACGATCACCGCCGCGGCCGATTCGCTCAGCGTGAGCTGGACGACGAACGGGCCAGCGTCGACCGAGGTCTACGTCTCGCCGCTCGCCGACTTCTCGCTCTACGCCGCGGCGATCAAGCACCAGGGCGGACGGGTCTCGACCGCCTACTGCTCGAGCGTGCCCGGTGACCGGGAGCTGGTCACCGCGCACACGATCACGGTGCCGGGGCTGCAGCCGGCCACGGCCTACCAGGTGTTCGTCCGCTCCTGGACCTTCGAGAGGGACGACCCGAGCCGCAACCCGGAGATCGCGCTCGGCTTCCGCGGCGCGGCGACGACGTTGACTCCGCCGGCGCCGCCGCGCGTGCGCGTCCGCCTGGCCGGCGGCGGCAACCTCGGCGGCGTCCCGGTGACGCTGCAAGGCGGCGGCGCAACGCTGGTGCTGACCACCGGTGCTGACGGCCGTACGCCCGAGGCGACGCTGCGGCCGGGGACCAGCTACCAGGTGTCCACCCGCGGCCTCGCCTGCCTCGCCGACGGCGCCAGTACGCTCTCGGTGCCGGCCGGCGCGACCGGCCTTCTGCCCGAGCACCTCTCGACCTTGTCGCCGCGGCCGGCGGCCGGCGGCCGGGTGCTCGACGTGGCGGGCCACGGCCTGCCCGCGCGCCTGCGACGCCTCGACACCAACGCGACCCTCAACGCCGGGAGCGACGGCCGCTTCCCGCTCACCGGCGCCGCGAACGCCACCGTGCGGCTCGAGGTGAGCCACACGGGCTTTCTCACCGCGACGGTGAGCGGCCGCTTCGACGCCTGCGGTCAGCTCCAGCTGCCGCCGGTGACGCTCACCGCCGCGACCGCCTCGATCGCGGCGCGCGTCGTGCGCGACAACGGCCAGCCGGTGGCCGGCGCCGAGGTGCGGCTGCGCAACGTCGGTGAGGCGCCCACCGGTCCGTCCGCGGTGACCGGCATGACCGACGGTCAGGGCCGGGTGACCCTCTCGCTCGTCCAATCGAGCGCCGCGCCCCGGGCGATGATCGCGCGGGTGGGCTGCCCCGGCAACCTCGTCCCCAATGAGACGCCAGTGCTCACCCAGGCGGGGCAGAGCGCCAGCGTCGAGCTCGCCTGCAGCGACGTGCCTCCGGCGCCGAGCACCGCGCCACCGCCCGCGGCGGCCGACCCGAGCCCACCGCCGCCAACGAAGGCGAAGGGAAAGGGCAAGGGGAAGGCGATCTGATCCTACCGCCGGCGCCGCGGCTCAGGGCGTGACGTAGCTCCACTCGACCTGCACCCAGTCGTCACCGGTCATGAAGTCGCCGTCTGTGCCGGCGGTGTAGCGGCGCTGCGCGGTCCGCCGGCCGTCGGCGTCGTGGTCGAACTCGCTGTAGTTGGTGATCACGGCCTGGTCGTCGCGCCAGGTCTCGGTGATCATCACCTCGGCCGTGTCGTAGACCCAGGTGCCCTCCCCGGCGCTGACGTCGTCGGCGGTGTACCAGAGGGTGTCCGTGCCCGAGCCGGCGTACTCGTTCTCGGTCTCGCGCCGGCCGTCGGCCAGAAGTCCATAGCCGTTGTAGCCGGTCACCTCGTCGTCGGCGGTGAACCACGCGTTGTCCAGGCCGCGCGCGTGGTAGGAGGCCCGCGTCAGGTGGCCGGTGGCGTCGTAGGTGTAGGTCGTGTAGCTGTTGGCGACGTCGTCGGCGGTGAACCACTCCCCGTCCGTTCCAGCGCCCGTGACGGAGGTATAACGGGTCATCAACCCGGCGGCGTCGTACTCCCGGTGGTGGCGGAACGAGTAGGTCTCGTCGCCGGTGAACGGCTGGTTGTCGGGGCCGAGCGAGGCGTAGCTGTTGTAGGTGACGAGCTGGCCGGCGGCGTCGAAGGTGCGCAGCTGATGGTAGCCGAGCACGTCGTCGGCGGTGTCCCAGACGCCGTCGGCGCCGGCGCCGGTGTAGTGCATCATCCTCGTCCAGTGCCCGTCGCGCAGCTCGGAGTAGACTGTCCTCGCGCTCTGCACGTCGTCGGCGGTGAGCCACGTGCCGTCGACCCCTGGGGCGTTGTAGGTGGTGGAGCCGAGCAGCGCCTGGCTCGCGTCGTAGGAGTGCACCACCACCTGGGAGATCACGCCGTCAGCGCTGTACGAGATCGTCCGATCGATCGGATCGGCCCAGGTCCGGAAGCGGACCGAGACCGCCGGCACCGCGCCGGCGGCGGTGGTCAGCCCCGAGAGCGAGAAGCGGTAGGTCATCCCTGGCGTCAGCGGCGCGGCCGGCGTGAAGGTCAACGCGGTGCCGGAGCCGCCGAGCGTCCCGTCGACCACGGTGCCGTGCGCGACGATCTCGTTGACGCCGCGGTCCCAGATCAGGGTCGCCGTGGCGGCGCCGAGCGCGCTGGTCAGCGCGTGGCTCAAGGTGACCCGGATCGGCGCCACGATCGACACACCGCTCGCGTCGTCGACCGGCTGCACGGTGGCGCGCGGCGAGCTCGGCGTCGGGGTGGGCGGGACGTCCTCGTCGCCGCAGGCGATGGTCAGGCACGTGCACAGGATGCTGACGGACAACGAGCGCATGATCTCCTCCCTGGGCGAAGCCGCACCCTATAGGCCTTCGCCGCCCGGTCGGCAAGCGCCGCCGCGTCGCCGCGCCCGCCCCGCTCGGAGCCTTGTGCGCTCGAGGTCGATCGGTTACGGATCGCGGCGCGCCCCGGTGCCACGCCGCGCCGGCGCGCGAGGGAGCCGATGAGCCACAACTTCGCCCTGATCGGCGCCGCCGGCTTCGTCGCGCCCCGCCACCTGAAGGCGATCCACGACACCGGCAACCGCCTGATCGCCGCCGTCGACCCGCACGACGCGGTGGGCGTGCTCGACCGCTACGCCTTCGACGTGCGCTTCTTCACCGAGATCGAGCGCTTCGACCGGCACCTGGAGAAGCTGCGCCGCGGCCCGCCGGAGGGCCGCGTCGAGTACGTCAGCATCTGCTCGCCGAACTACCTGCACGACGCGCACGTGCGCCTGGCGCTGCGCGTCGGCGCGACGCCGATCTGCGAGAAGCCGCTGGTCATCAACCCGTGGAACATCGACGCGCTCGAGGAGCTCGAGCGCGAGCACGAGCGCAAGATCTTCACCGTGTTGCAGCTGCGCGTCCACCCGTCGCTCGTCGCGCTCGAGGAGTCGCTCGCGCGCGCGCGGGCCGCCGACCCGGGCGCGCCGCGCCAGCAGGTGGTGCTCACCTACGTGACGACGCGCGGCCTGTGGTACGGCGTGTCCTGGAAGGGCAACGAGGAGCGCTCCGGCGGGCTGGCGGCGAACATCGGCGTGCACTTCTTCGACCTCCTGATGTGGCTGTTCGGTGGCGCGCAGCGGGTCGAGGTCCACCAGCGCGAGCCGCGCCGGATGGCCGGCCGGCTCGAGCTCGCCCACGCCGACGTGCGCTGGCTGCTCTCGCTCGAGGCCGCCGACCTGCCCACCCCGCCGCAGCCGGGCGGCAAGACGACGCACCGTTCGATCACCGTCGACGGCGCCGAGCTCGAGTTCACCGACGGCTTCACCGACCTGCACACGCGCGTCTACGAGGAGATCCTGGCCGGCCGCGGCCACGGCGCCGCCGACGCCCGGCCGTCGATCGAGCTCGTGCACCAGATCCGCACCGCCCCGCTCACCGCGCCCGCCGCCCGCGAGGCCGCGCACCCGTGGCTGGTCGCCCCAACCACCGGAGGCCCGCGCCGATGACCTACTTCAAGCACGAGTCCGCCTTCGTCGACGAGCCGTGTGATATCGGCGAGGGGACCAAGATCTGGCACTTCTGCCACGTCCAGCAGGGCGCGCGCATCGGCCGCCGCTGCGTGCTCGGCCAGAACGTCAACATCGCCAACGACGTGGTGCTGGGCGACAACGTCAAGATCCAGAACAACGTCTCGGTCTACACCGGCACCGTGATCGAGGACGACGTCTTCCTCGGCCCCTCGTGCGTGCTGACCAACGTCACCAACCCGCGCTCGCAGGTCAACCGCCACGCCCTCTACGAGCGGACGCTGCTCAAGCGCGGCTGCACCATCGGCGCCAACGCCACGGTGGTCTGCGGCACCACCATCGGCCGCTACGCCTTCGTCGGCGCCGGCGCGGTGGTGACCCAGGACGTCCCCGACTACGCCCTGGTGCTCGGTGTGCCGGCCAAGCCGCGCGGCTTCATGAGCCGCCACGGCCACCCGCTGACCTTCGACCCGGCCACCGGGCTCGCCGCCTGCCCGGAGAGCGGCCTGCGCTACCGCCTCGACGGCGGCATCGTGCGCTGCCTCGACCTCGACGAGGACGCGCCGCTGCCGGCCGAGCTCAGCCGAGGGACCTCGAGCTACGACGCGTTGAAGTCGCGGCCGGGCGGCTAAACGGGCCGCCCCACCTCCACCCCACGTGTTACGGAGCTCCCGGCCCGCCTGATCCGCGGCGCGCCAGGTAGGCAGCCGGCCGCAGGATGAGCACACCGCCGAGCTGCGCGCCGAAGTGCTGGCCGAAGTGGCGCGCGTCACCCGTGATCAGATGCGTGCACCGCGCGGCGACGGCGGCGGCGAGGATCGGCAGGTCTTTCTCGGGTAGGTTCGTGCCTGCCAGGCTCGGCTCATGCTCCGGCTGTTGGTCGATGATCTCGACCTCGCGCAGCAGCTCCACGAGCGCCCGTTGCTCGACGGCGGTTGCGAGGTTTCGCTGCGCCTCCATCACGGCGTACGCGGACGAGACCAGCTCGACTTCAGGCAGAGTCCACAGGACCCGTAGCCCTGCGTCCGGCCGGTAGGCGGCCGAGAACAACACATTGGCGTCGAGGAAGAGCCGCTCGCGTGGCGGCTTCTTCCTCCGCCTCTTCTTCGCCTCGGACGACGTCAGCGCCTCCCGGGCTTGGCGTGCGGGATGGAGTCCGGGTCGAGGCCGAGCTCACGCACCTTCGCCCGGGCTCGCTCGTAGTCGTCCCCGGGTAGGCTGTTGTTGAGCAGGTGCTCGGCGATCCGCTCGGGCGTGTAGATCTCGAGCGGCAGCGTCACCGCCGGCCGGATGAGGACGCCATCCTCGCGCTCCTCGGCGATGACCGTCGCGCCCTCCTCGATGCCGAAGCGGCGACGCATCGCGGCGGGGATCACCACGACGCCGCGCTTGCCCACTTTGCTCGTCTCTCGCAGCGGCTGTCCCATATTCAGATATTCAGACATTCAGCCAGTGGCGTCAAGAGGGCGTCAAGACGGTCGCCTGCCGCCGTCCGAAGCTGCGACACTCGCCCGTCTCAACTTGCGACGGCGCGCGAGCTCGAGCCTGCCCGCTCGGCTGGAGATCCAGGGCGCAA
>JBFYZW010000254.1:0-4589 GCA_041309305.1 Deltaproteobacteria bacterium
AGCAGCAGGGTCTCGGTGAACATGCGGATCGAGGTCAACGGCGTGCGCAGATCGTGCGAGACGCTGGAGACGAAGTCGGTCTTCAGCCGGGCGAAGCGCGCCTCGCGCACCACGGTGCGCAGCGTGACGACGATCCCGGCGACGAGCACCAGCACGGCCAGAACCAGCGCCCAGAGGTAGAACGGCACCCGGCTGTAGTTGAGGTTCCACAGCGGCGCCTCGCCCCGGCGGAGCAGGTTCAGCTCCCAGGTCAGGTTGGTCTGCTTGAGCAACGCCCAGGCGAGCACCCGTGCCGCCATCGCCTGGTGGTCGAGCTTCTCCTTCTGCGCCAGCGCGGCCTTCGGCAGCGTGATCGCGTAGACCTCGGCCCCTACCCGGTCGGCCAGGCCGAGCTCGGCGACCGCGGCGGCGAGCAGCGGCGCGAAGCCGGCCGGCGCCAACTCGAAGCCGGCCCACCCGGCGCCGACCTTGCGCAGGAAGACCACCCGCCGCCACTCGTCGACCACCGGATTGACGATCGTCGCGTCGACGTCGGCCGGCAGCGCCAGGCGCGCGACCGCGGCGCCGAGCTCGGCGCCGCTTCGGCTCATCTCGAGCGTCGCCAAAGTCACGAGCGCCTCCGGCTCGGCGAGCTCGGCGAGGCGCCGGCGCAGCCGGTCGAGGATCGCGCTGATGCCGTCGTCGAGCGGTGCGCGCGCCGGCGCGGCGAGGGCGATCGCCAGCGTCTGCAGCCGGGTGTAGAGCGCGACGTCGACCGACCCATTCCGCTCGAGCTCCTCAGCCGCGGCCAGCAGCGCCGCGCGCTGCTCATCCGACCACGGGCGGCGGACCCCGGCCCACGGGCGCGCGACCCCGTCGGCCAAGACGAAGTAATTCAGCGCGTAGGGGTGCTCGGCGACAAAGGCGTCGAGCGCGCCCGGCTCGACCGCGCCGCCGGCGCTCCCCGCCCACAGTTCCTCGAGCGCCGCGGCGCTCTCGTCCGGCAGCGCGGCGAGCGCGGCGTTGAAGCGGGCGGCCACCTGGAGGAGGATCGGCTGGTAGGCCTCCTCGAGCCGCTGCTTGGCCGCGGCGCGCTCGTTGTCGATGGCCAGGAGCCCCATCCCGGTCAGAACCAGGCTGGGCAGCGCCACGGCCAGGACGACCAGGCGGACCAGGCGGCGGGCGATGCGGCTGCTCGGATCGGTGCTCATCCTCAGCGAATCTAGCACGCCCGTGTCACCGGCAGGTCACAGGGACGAGAAAAAAGCGACGCGGTGACCTGTCGGTGACCGACCGGTGATACCCCGGTGGCACGACGAAATTATCCTGGGCTTCGATCGTAACCAGTGAAAGCGAGGGCACCATGTTCAAGACCGCCATCACCATCGCGCTGCTCACCGTCCCCGCCGGCGCCTTCGCCGCCGATCTGACGACCACCAACCCGGTCCTCGCCGGCGTCGATGCGCGGCGCGCCGCGCGCGCGGCGGCGCTGGCCGACGCCCAGCAGCGCCGCGACCTCAGCCTGCTGGCCATCAGCCAACGCGCCGGGGAGCTCGTCGCCATCGCCCGCGGCCAGATCCCGGACCGGCCGAGCGCCCCGCGCCTGGTCGCGCCCACGCCCCGCTCGCCGCTCGACGAGGCGATGGCCACCGGCGGCGCCTGGCCCCACAACGCCCGCAGCCAGGAGTGAGCGGCGCTTGCCGCGACGCGTCAGCCTCGCCTATGCTGCCGAAAGGCTCGTTCCGACGCGGGGTTGACGGTGGACTTCCGACCAGCGCTACGCGCCCGGGCCTTCGCCTCGGGCGAAGGCCCAAGCTACAACCGCGTCGCCGACCGCCTGCGCGCCGAGCACACGCCCGCGCCGCTCCTCTATGAGGTCGTCCTCGGCGCCGGGCGAGGCTGGCCTTACCTGCGCGACGTGGTGATGCCGCGGCTCGTCGCGTTCCTGCACCACAAGCGCCGCGACCCGCTGCGCGGCGAAGGCGTCGTGGTCGCGCTGTTCGACGGGGACCGCTTCGACCTGCTCGAGTGCGAGGCCCTGCTCGCCGCCTACCGCGAGCTCGAGGACCTCGACGGCGCGGGCTTCCGCGCCCGCGTCACCGATTGGCTAGCGAAGGCGCCGGTCTGACCCGCGACGCAGCGCGAGCAGGAGCGCGCAGCCGGCGAGCGTCAGGCCGGTGCTCGCCAGCCCGGCTCCACCGGCCGGGCTGCAGGCGCAGCCCCCGACGAGCGGTTCGGGCAAAACCACGGCGCGCGGCGCCTCCGCGTCGGAGGAGCAGTCGTCGTCGGTCGCGGCGTCACAGCCCACCGCGCAGCAGCCGTCTTGGTCGAGGCACTCGGCCACCTCGACCGCCGCGCAGGCGGCGCTGCAGCTCGCGGCGCTGCCGACCAGCAGATCGCGGCTGCAGGGATCACCGTCGTCGCACGCGGTCGGGCAATCGCCGTCGCAGGCCTCGCCCGGATCGAGCCGCCCGTCACCGCAGGTCGGCGAACAGTCGCTGTCGCTGCCGGCGTCGCACCCGGCGGCGCAGCAGCCGTCGCCCGAGGCGCAGGCGGTGATCGGCGTGTGCGTGCAGCGCGCGTCACAGGTCACCGCCTGGCCGACGAGCAGGTCGAGCGTGCAGGCGAGCCCGTCGTCGCAGGTGGTCGGGCAATCGCCGTCGCACGACTCGGGCGGCTCGACCAGGCCGTTGCCGCACCCGGTCACCGGCGTGATCACCAGCGGGTCGGTCGCCAGGCTGCGCCCCTCCGGGCAAACGGCCTCGAGCACGACGTGGACCGGCGTCCCAACCGCGAGCCCGCTGAGCACGACGCTGGTGGCCGACCCCTCGACCACCACCTCCTGCTCGTACGGCCCGCCGGCGACGGTCCCGTAGCGCACCCGATAACTGCCGACCGCGCCGGCGTCGTCACCCGGCAGCGCCGACCAGCTGACCAGCAGCTCACCGGCGCCGGTCTCGGCCAGGGTCAGACCGACCGGCGGGTCGAGCACCTCGACCGAGACCTCGTTGGTGTAGGCGCTCTCCAGCGCCTCGCTGGTGTAGGCCGTCATCGCGAAGTAGACGCGCAGGCAGGTCGGAAGCCCGGTCAGGATGTAGGCCGGGTTGACCGGATCGGCGAGCGAAGCGACCGGGATGTCGATCGGTGAGGCGACCGTGGCGAAGGCCCCGGTGTAGGGCGGGCCCGAGACGTCGCTGTAGAACAGCCTGTAGCCGGCGAGGTTGGTCAGCTCCGTGCCGTCGACGTTCTCGCTCGGCGGGACCCACGAGAGCTCGGCGGTGGCCGAGAGGGCCTCAGGCGAGGAGAGCAGGCAGACGACCACCCACGACGCGGCTCGTTTCATCTCGGGCTCCATCGGCGATCGGGTTCACCCCGGTTATCGCCCGGGCCCGGCCGCTGTCGCCCGAAAACGCGCCGCGCTGGGTCAGGAACGCCGGCCCTTGTACTCCATCATCCCCTGCATCGCGCTCTCGGCGCCCTCGGCGATCTCGCTCTCCTCGCGCAGCTCGTCGGCGCAGCTCTCGCAGACCTTGCGCGTCCGCCGCCCGAGCTCGACGGTGACCAGCTCCTCGACCTCTTCGCCACAGCGTTTGCACACCGGCATGCCGACCTCCGCGCGCCGCCGGACCGCCTCGCGGCCGGTGACACACAGAGATACCAGCCCGGCCGGCCGGTGGCTACCGGTGCAGGCTCACAGGAAGCAGAGGTGGTTGGACTTCATCGGCGAGTGGAGATCGGCGTTGATCCGTTTCACCACCGCGGCCTTGAAGAAGCGATGGTCGAGCCAGCGGCGGGCCTCGACCCGCGGGTGCGAGTCGCCGCAGCGGAAGTCGTCGTACAACGACAGGTCGGTGCTGGCGTGGAACGGCATGATCGCGGTGATGCCGAAGCGCTCCGGGTGGCGGTGCATCGGGCTCTGGCGCGGCAGGTTGAGCAACGCGGGGTTGAGGCCGTGGATCGCCCCGGCCTGCTCGGCGAGGAAGCTCAAGGTCGCCTCGCGGTCGGCGTCGGTCTCGGTCGGCAGACCGAACAGCAGGTGGGCGTGGTTGCGGATGCCCGCCTCGGCGAGCGTCAGACAGACGCGGCCCGCGAGCTCCACGCTCGCCCCCTTGCCCAACAGCTCGAGCAGCCGCGGCGAGGCGGTCTCGAGCCCGAGCTGCAGCATCCGGCAGCCCCCCCGGCGCAGCGCCGCGACGAACGCGGGGTCGGCCAGCTCCGGCTCGACGCGCACGAAGCCGTACCAGCGCAGCGGCAGCGCCTCGCCGGCGATCACCTCGGCGAGCGCCGCGAGGTGGGCCATCGGCAGCGACGAGTCGGTCAGGTGCAGCGTCGCGCCGTCCGGAAAGCGCGCCGCGACCCGCCGCGCCCAGGCGACCAGCCCTGCCACGCCGCACGGGGCGTGCGGCCCGTGCAGGTGATCGGGGCAGAAGGTGCACTTGCGCCAGTAGCAGCCGCGGCCGAGCGCCACCGGCACGATCGGCTCGGGCGCCAGGTAGTCGTCCCAGTCGACCTCCTCGAGCCCGGGCGCCAACGGCGCGCTGGCCGCCGCTGCCTGCACCGCCGCCTCGTCGGCGCCGGCGGCGCCGAGCTCACGCGCCAGCGCCGCGAGA
>JBFYZW010000255.1:0-5499 GCA_041309305.1 Deltaproteobacteria bacterium
CGAGACGTCGAGCGCGGAGCGGGGCCGACCCCGGCCCCGGCGCGGCGAGGCCGACGTGTCGCCTCGAGCGTGCCCCCTGATCGTGCAGGTCTCGCCGTCGCGCCAGCGGCACGTGTCGCAGGGGCGCTCGGTGGGGCGCTCGCCGTCAGTCATGGTTCGACCTCCCGTAGTTGATACTGTCTCGCTGCGGCGTCCAGCTTCCTCAGGTTCACCACGTACCTCGTGACCGAGGTTCCGTCGACACTATCGGCGCCGGCCTCCGTTGCGAGAAAGATCCGCCGCATTGTGTTGACCCGAGCGACGTGGTAGTAGCAACCGAGATCGGCCGCGAGTCTCCCCCAGTCACGCATCGTGGCCAGCTTCCACTCCGTCGACCCGCCGAGAAAAAGGCCGACCTCGGGCCCGAGTAGCGGCCGCACGTCGTCGGTCGTCATCCCGTCCTGCACTGCGATCAGGCGCAGGCCCGACAGGCGCGGCAGCCACTCCTCGGACAGGCGCAGCGAGTCGCGCCCACCGGCCACGATATCGGGGACGACGATCCAATCCGCCCCCGCGCCCATCCGCTCCACGAGCGCGGCGAATAGTCCGAGGTCGATTGGCCTCCCGCTTTGGTACGCAGTCCACGCGCCGTTGTCGATTGCGTAGGGCAGACCCTCGGACCGCCATTCGCCATGCGGTGACACGAGGAGCCGCCAGCCGGCCTCGGCCAAGGCGACGAGGTTCCGCCGCGTCCCGGTGCGGGAGGCGTAGCAAATCACTCGCCCCACCGCGCCGTCGCCCGCGCCACCGCGCCGGCCCGCCACCACGTGCCGCGCTCCCGCTCGGCCTCGGCCCGCAGGAGTCGGACAGCGGCGACGGCGGCATCGTAGTCTGCGATCAAGGCGTCGAGGTCCTCCGGGATACGAAAGACGACCTCGCCCCGCGGGCGGTCCGGGTCGCGGTAGCGGGCCAGCCTCTCGCGCCAATCGGCAGTCATGGCTCGACCTCCCGAATCATCGCAGCCGCCGCCGTGGTCATGCCCGCGCTGGCCACCGCCGACGCATCGAAGAGCACCCGCATCGTCGCGGTCTGCTCCTCGGGCTGGAGGCATTCGACACGGAGCGCGCCGGTCGCGGGGTCGCGAAGTAGCACCCAGACTGGCCGGTTGCTCCACCCCGGCCCGCGGCAGGCTTCGGCCCAGGCAGTCACGAGGTCACCCGCAAAGCGGCTCATGGCTCGACCTCCCCACTCCTCGCGATCGACAGCAGCAGATCGCGGAACGGTGGCGGCGTAGCCGAGGCCGCGCGCTTGCCGACTCGCGGCCGCACCTCGTCCGAGTGCACGCGATTCCCGCACCACGACACAAGGCCCGCGGTCGCGTCGTTCTGCCGGCCCCACCGCAGCGACGAGAGGTCCACGCCGTGCGCGTAAAGCCACGTGGCCTTTTTCGCCACGTGGCCGTAGCGGCCCTGTTCGACGTAGCACGTCCACCCGCCGAGCCAGTCGGCGCGAACCCACCCGCCCGACGCGGGCGGATAGAGGAGATCATGTGCTCGCCATGCGTCGGACCACGCCGGGTGCTCGAGCACGCCGCCCCACGCGCGAACGGCCGCGAGGGCCGAGGCGAAACAGCCGCCGTCGTCGCCGCGCCGCCACCCCCACCGGGCCTCGACGAGCCCGGCGAGACGACACCACCGGGTACATGGCGGGTGGGCGACCACCGGGTGCGGTCCGGCGTACTCTCGCGCGTCGCGGTCGGGCAGGCCCCAGAGCTCGACGTCGTCGAGGCCGGCGTAGCACCCTCGGGGGTCGACGTAGAGTGCCGCGACCGTGCGGCTCATCTCTCGACCTCCCGCACCGGCTCCACCCCCGGCAGCACAGCCTGTCGCCCGTCGTCGAGGGTGAGGCGGGCCATGCTCATCGCCCCACCGCGTCGTCGAACAACGAAAGCTGAGACGTGGACGCCGCGAGGTTTCTCCTGGCCTGCTCCCAGTATGACCGCTTGAGTTCCGCGCCGACGAATCGTCGCCCCTCTTGAAGCGCCACGACGCCTTCGGAACCGATGCCGGCGAACGGGGAAAAAACCAGGTCACCCGGGTTGCTCCAAAGCTCGACGCACCGGCGGATGACCTCAAGCTGAAGTGGCGCGATGTGGCGCTCGTCCCTGTCCTCGCGGGCCGATTCACGCTGCAACGTGTCGCTCGGGTTGATGTCGGTCCAGACCGGGGAGGCGATTCGCTGCCATCGCTCCACGGGGTATCCGTCCTTCGTGTGCTCGATAGGCTCCGCGTTGACCCCGGGTTTCCGCATCGTCACAACGTAGTCCGGGATTCCCTGGCGCGAAAGCGCGGAGTCCTTTCGTAGCTGCTTCCAGAGCAGGCCAATCGCCTTGGTCCTCTGCATCGCCGTGACGGGGTCCTTCCAGATGCAGACCTCCGAGTGAAAGACCCATCCGGCGCGAGCAAAGGCCTCGATCAACCAGCCGCGAAAATCCTTGAGGCCGATCTCGCCGTCGAACTCCTTGGTTGATGGAAGGTTCATGCAGTGGAACGAGCAGAGCCGGCCGGGGCGGGTGACCCGGTACAGTTCCGAGATCAGGAAGGCGAAATGCCGCATGAACGTCTCGCGGTCCGAGCAGTTGCCCATGTCGCGGTCGGACGCCGAGTAGGTGTAGAGGCTCGCGAACGGCGGCGAGAAGACCGAGAAGTCAATCGACGCATCCGCCATGGTGCGGACCACGTCGACGCAGTCACCGAGATGCAGGGCCCACCCGTCGCCAGATGCGATGTCGGTCGTGTATTCCTCGGCCATCCTCGTCGCTCCGTCAAGCTCCTCGCGCATCGTCGCGCTCATGTGCGCCGCCATCTCGTCTGCCATGGTCTCGTGGTCCCTCTGCTTTCGTTGTACGTTGTTGACGACTGCTCGTTCGATCTCGGTCACGACGACGTGAGCCTCCACCTCGCGCCGCTGGCCGAAGCGCCAGCATCGCCGCGTGGCCTGGTAGAACTGCTCAAACGAATGCGACAGGCCGACGAACGCCATTCGAGCGCAGTGCTGCCAGTTCATGCCGAAGCCACCGATCGATGGCTTCGTCACAAGCACCCTCGAAAGCCCGTTGGCGAAGTCGACGAGCCGACGCTCCTTGGTCTCCGCGTCCATCGAACCGGAGACCTCGACGGCCCCGTCAATGGCGCGGGACAGCGCGGCCGACTCGTCATTGAGCTCGCACCAGACAACCCACGGCTCGGTTGGTTCGCCGTTCACGATGCCGGCGACGCGGTCAACCCTTTCAGCCAGGGTGCCGCGCCTCGCTCTGCGCTGGTCCGAAATCGACAGTGCGGGCAAGGCGAAGAGCATCCCAGGGTCCGGTGGAATCTCAGCGTCCGCGTCGTGCTCGACGATGCGGAGCCGTGGAAGGTCGAACCCGTCGTCCGAGTATCCGAGGTCGGACGGACGCCGCATGAACATAGACCACGATGCCACCCATCGCCAGAACGGAGCGACCGCGTGGCCCTTGAGTCGCCACTGCGACGTGTTGCCGCCATCGTGGCAAAAGAAAGTTGCGAGCATCTCGGGGCGCGACATCACCCCGACGAACTCTGCATGGTTGCCAAGCTCCATATGGTCATTCGGCGCCGGCGTGGCCGTACAGGCAAGGCGGAATGGTGTCTGAGCGAAAGCCTCGAGAATCGCGGTCCGCGTCGCCCCCGAGTAATTCTTGAGGATGCTCGACTCGTCGAGGACTACCCCGTCGAAGTCCGCCGGGTTGAACTTGTGAAGCTGCTCGTAGTTCGTGATCGTGACCTTGCCACAACTGCGCCCGTCGCGGCTGATTGCCACGTCATCGATGCCGAACCGCGCCGCCTCCGCGACGGTCTGTTGTGCGACGGCGAGCGGCGTCAGGACGATGACCCGCCCTGGGACGCACCTCGCCCATTCGAGCTGCATCAGTGTCTTGCCGAGTCCGCAATCAGCGAAGATGCAGGCCCGGCCGCGCCGAAGAGCCCACCGGACGATCGCCGCTTGCCAATCGAAGAGCGCGGCGTTGAGACTTGGTACAGCGTCGAGCCCCGCGAGCGGCACTCGCCATTCCTTCGTGCGAAGAAACCGCCGATAGTCATCCTGCATCTGGCCGCTCCTTCCAATCGCGATTGGAAACCTCGGCCCACGTCGCGTCGAGGATCTTTTGCAGGTCCCAGCCGCGCAGGTTGCAGAGGCACGCGACATAGACGACGATGTCACCGACAGCGTCCATCGCCGCATCTTCGTGCTGCTCGCGCGTCCCTCGGATTCCTTGCTCCTGCTTCAGTAGCGCGTGGGATAGCTCGCCAACCTCTTCGACGATACCCATGAACGGCTGCGTCCACGGCGGTTTCCCGAAGTTGTGCTCCACCCATGGGGCGAGCGCCTCTTGCAATTCCGTTAGCGTCATGACTCCCACTCCACCCACTCCCCCGCCCCCTGACACTGCGGGCAGACGACCCACCGCGCCCGGGCACCGACGCGGCGAGCATGAGCCGGGACGTCCTCGAAGGGGAGGTGCGCCCGCACGCCGTCGCGGTCGTCGAACTCGATCACGACGCTCGGGCACTCGGGGCTTTCGTCGACCTCGATCACTGTCCAGGGATAGTCGTCCGCGTAACTCATCACACTAGCCCCCTCTCTCTCATCGCCGCGAGCGCCACGGCGAGTGCGTCCCACGCATGGGATTTTACCTGATACAGTGGCCCCGGCTGCGCCTTCGTGCCCTTCGTCGGGTCCGCGCCGCCGCCCGTGGCCAGCCCGGCCCGCCGGTACACGTCGCGGCAGGCCTCGTGGATCTGCGCGTCGGTCGAACGCCGCGAGCCGACGAGCGCGAGGGCGACATCGGGGCGGGTGAGCACGACGCACTCGGCGCCGATCTCCTCCGCGAGCCGCTGGACGTACCCCACGGTGTAGGCTGTCTCCCAGGTCGTCGCGCCGACGACGGAGCCGTAGCTGGTCAGACCCTCGACGGCGACGAGGGTGCTCGTGCTATGGAAGCCGTGCGCGATCGCCCGCAGCGACCCGCGCTCGGCCGCGTGGTCTGCCATCTGCACCGAGTAATGGTGATACCCAAGGGTACCAGGCGGACCACTGCGGGAGAGGCCGAGTCGCACCACGCCCGACGTCACGGGCCCGGGGTCGACGCCGAGGGCGTACATCGGGGTCATCATCGCAGCGACCCCCCGACCCACGTGCCGCGCCGGACGCGGAGCGCCCACGCCTCGCCAGCCTCCGGGTCGATTTCCGAGTAGACGTAGCACTCTCGCGACAGAATCCGCTCGACGAGCAAACGCGACCCCGCCCCAGAGGAGCGGGGCACGTCGCCCACCCACACCACGCAAACGGCGTATCGGCTCAATCCCATGACCCGGATCCCCAGGCCCGCAGGCGACCACATCGGGCAGCCGGCCGCTCGCAGTGTCCGAGAGACGGCACTCGCGCTGATCGACGTCATCCTGATACCCTCCATCCATCATCCTGACGCACCCGCGACGG
>JBFYZW010000256.1:0-3972 GCA_041309305.1 Deltaproteobacteria bacterium
CGCGCGGTTGCGGCGGGTGAGCTCGTAGACCACGGTCGAGGCGATCCCCGAGACGATGAGGATCGAGGCGAGCAGCAAGAGGAACGGCAAGCGCGAGTGCGGCAGCGGCGCGGCGAGCACCACGGGGCTGGCGTGCGCCGCCTCCTGCTGCACCTTGAGCCGGTAGCCGCTGTGCGAGCCCGACTGGTGCTCCCGCTCCAACCCCTGCTGCATCAGGTGGATCTGGGCGGTGTTCGCCGAGTCGGTCTCGAGGATCATCCGCTTCTCGTACTCGATCTGCTCCTCGAACAGATCGTGCATCAGCTCCTTGAGCGACTGCGGCGGAGCGTCGACCACGGCCGATTCGCGCAGCCGTTGCAGCGCGACCCGGAAGTCCTGGCAGTCGGCGAAGCGTTGGTCGCGGTGCTTGGCCAGGGCCTTGAAGACGATCGGGTCGAGTGGGGCCAGGCGGGGGTTGTGCTGGGCGAGCGGCGGCGGCTCCTGGCGTTGGATTGCCTCGAGCGAGAGGACGACGTTCGCCTTGGCGAACGGGTTGGCGAAGGTGAGCGCCTCGTAGGCGCAGATGCCGATCGAGAACAGATCGGAGCGCTTGTCGAGCGGCTCGGCGGCGCTCTGCTCGGGCGACATGTAGACGAACTTGCCCTTGATCGTGCCGGTCTCGGTCTTGTTCAGCGACATGTGGCTCTTGGCGATGCCGAAGTCGATGATCTTGACCTCGCCGGAGTAGCTGATCAGCAGGTTGTGGGGGTTGAGGTCTCGGTGGATGACTCCCATGTCCTGGCCGGCCATGTCGGCGGCGTTGTGCGCGTACGACATGCCGTCGCAGACCTTGCCGATGATCTCGATCACGTGCGCCGGGTGAAGGTGCTCGCCGCGCGTGCGCGCCCGATCGAGGAGATCGCGCAGCGACTTGCCGTGCACGTACTCCATCGCGATGTAGTAGCAGTCCTCGATCTCGCCCATCTCGTAGATCTGCACGATGTTCGAGTGGGTCAGCTTCGCCGCGACCCGCGCCTCGGCGAAGAACATGTCGACGAACTCTTGGTTCTCGAGGTGGTGTTGCAGGATGCGCTTGATCACCAGGAGCTTCTCGAAGCCAACCGGGCCGCGCAGCTTGGCGAGGAAGATCTCCCCCATCCCGCCGAAGGCGATTCGCTTGAGCAGGAAGAACTTGCCGAAGACTGATCCTTCGCCGCCTGACATCGCCGCCACGCTTCCCGGTAGCTGAGGCCTTCTCCCATCGATGAGTCTAGGGGGCGCGTCCGGGAGAAGCAAGCGACGCCCGGGGCGTCGCGGGTCGGTGTGGGTGTCTTGGCTACGTCGTGGCGCTGGCGAAGCGGTCGCCGGCGGCGACGCCCCGGCCGGCGACCCAGGCGGCGGCGCTCATCGCCTTGCGGCCGGCGGGCTTGACCTCGGCGAGGCGGAGCGCGTCGCGGCCGCAGGCGACGAGCACGCCGTGCTTGTCGGCCCGCAGCACGCGACCGGCCTCACCGGTCGCGTCGACCACGGCGGCGCGCAGGATCTCGAGCCTTGACTCACCGAGGAGGGCGAAGGCGCCCGGCCAGGGCGAGAAGGCGCGCACCCGCCGCTCGAGCGCGTCGGCCGCGCCGGAGAAGTCGAGCCGTCCGTCCTCCTTGCCCAGCAGCGGGGCGAGCGTCGCCTGACGCTCGTCCTGCGGCTCGGCGACCAGCGCGCCGGCGAGGAGCGCCGGCAGGGTCTCGGCGAGGGCGGCGGCGCCGAGGTGGGCGAGCGCCTCGGTCAGCGAGCCACAGGTGGCGTCCGCCGGCACCGGCAGCTCGGCGCGGCGGTAGACCGGGCCGGTGTCGAGGCCGGCGTCCATCTGCATCAGGCTGACGCCGGAGACCGGATCGCCGGCGAGGATGGCGTGCGCGATCGGCGAGGCGCCGCGGTGCCGGGGCAACAGCGAGGCGTGCACGTTCAGGCAGCCGAGCCGGGGCAGCGCCAGGACCTCGGGGGGGAGGATGCGGCCGTAGGCGGCGACGACGCACAGGTCGGGGCGCCAGGCCGCGAGCGCCGCCTGGACCTCCGGTTTGCGCACGCCCTTGGGCTGGAGCAGCGGCAGGCCGGCGGCGATGGCGCGGAGCTTCACCGGCGGCGGGGTCACCGCGCGGCCGCGTCCAGCTGGCTTGTCCTCTCGGGTGACGACGCCGACGACCTCGACCTCCGGCCGCGCGAGCAGCGCGTCGAGCGATGGCACGGCGAAGGCCGGCGTGCCCATGAAGATGATCCGTGCCGGCATGGGGCTCAGGCCCGCGCGACGCTCTCGCTCGCCTCGGTCTGTTGCTCGCGCTTGAGCGTCTCCATCTTGCGACGGATCACGTCGCGCTTGAGCTTGGAGAGGTACTCGACGAAGACCTTGCCCTCGAGGTGATCCCGCTCGTGTTGCAGGCAGACGGCGAACAGGCCGTTGGCCTCGACCCGGGTGCGCTCACCGCGCTCGTCGAGCGCCTCGACGACGACGCGCGCCTTGCGCTTGACCGGCTCGTTGATGCCTGGCACCGAGAGGCACCCCTCCTCGAAGGAGATCTCGCCCTCGGCCGCGATGATCTCGGGGTTGATGTACGCCCGTGGGCCAGGGAAGCCCATCGCCTTCAGCTCGGCGGCCAGCTCCGCATCCTCGTCGGCGTCGCCGTGTGGGTCGAGGTCGATGACCAACACGCGGCGCGGGTCGGCGATCTGCGTCGCGGCCAGGCCGATGCCGTTCTCCTCATACATCGTGTCGAAGAGGTCTTGGACGAGCGCGCGGATCTCATCGTCCACTTTTCCGACCGGCTTGGCCACCTCGCGCAGGGCAGGGTCGGGCCAGATACGTACCTGGCGGATCGCCATCGTCGACCTCCCGAGGCCGAAAGGGCCGCTCAGACTGATATGCCAACTGAAACCGGGCCTGGCAAGCGCGTCGCTCAGGGGAGGTGACGGGCGTAGGCGTCGCGGACCGCGTCGTCCCGCAGCACCTGGCGCGCGTCGGCGAGCACCTGCTCGATCTCGGCCAGCTCGTCGCCCAGATCCCGCCGCACCGCCTCGGAGAAGCGCTCGGCCGCGAACTCGTGGCGCGTCCGCTCGAAGGCGCGATCGATCTCGTAGGCAGTGGCCAGGCGCGCGACGCCGAGGATCTGGAAGTAATCGAGCTGGCGCACCTGCTCCACCTTCTCGGCGATGCGCTGGCGATCAATCCCGTCGCTGGCCGATGAGCCGTCAGCGCCGACTCCGGCGATGCCGCGCACGCGCACCTCGGCCGCGTCCATGGCCAGGAGGGCGGCGAGGATCTGGTAGACCCGCACCGCCTCGAGCCCGGTGGAGAAGACCAGGTCCTCGACGCTGCGCGTGCCGTCGAGCAGGCGGAGCACGCGCCGCTCCTCGGCGCTCAGGCCGAACAGCTCGGGATCGAGCGGGGTCGAGCCCTTGGGGACCAGGAGCGAGCTCGGCGCGCCCACCAGACGGAGCAGGCGAGGCATCAGGTACTTGCGCCGGATCCCCTCCATGATCAGTGCGCGCGGATCGGCGTCGAGGATGACCCGGTCGTCCTCCTCCGGGCGCTCGTCGACGTAGGCGTAGTCACCCTCCTCCCACTCGAACAGGCCGAGCAGGACGTCGACCAGGTGGCCGCGCACCGAGGAGAAGAGCTCCTCCGGCTTCATCGCCCCGGCCGTGACCAGGTAGGCCCCGACCCGGCGGGGGCTGCGCAGTCCCTTGACGCGCACCTCCTGGTATTGCGCGCGGGTGATCTTGCCCTCGCGGTACAGGTACTCCTCGATGCGATCGAAGACCTGGCTCGAGTAGGCGTCCACCGCGCCGCCGCGCTCGAAGAAGACCGACTTCTTCCGGCTCTCCGAGACGAAGTCGATCCGCCCGGTCACCTGCTGCACGGCGATCTCGTAGAGCACCAACGCGATGTCGTGGCTGGTCGAGAAGGAGCCGTGCGCCGGATCGAACGGCTTGAGCGGCGCGAGC
>JBFYZW010000257.1:0-7118 GCA_041309305.1 Deltaproteobacteria bacterium
CGCGCCCGACGCGGACACCCCTGGATCTTCCGCGCCGACCTGGTCGAGCCGCCGGCGGCGGACGGCGGCGCCGTGGTGCGCGTGCTCGACCCGCGGGGCAACTTCGTCGGTCGGGCCTTCTGGGCGGCGCGCTCGCCCATCGCGCTGCGGTTGCTCACCCGACGCGATCAGCCCACCGGCCGCGACTTCTTCTTCGCCCGCCTCGACGAGGCGCTGGCGCGGCGCGCGGCGCTGGCCGGCGCCGCCGAGGCGATCCGGCTGGTTCACGGCGAGGCAGATCTCCTCCCCGGGCTGTTCGTCGATCGCTACGCCGACACGGTGGCGCTGCAGGCGGTGAGCGAGGGGGCGGAGCGGCTCGTGCCCTGGGTCGTCGACTGGCTGCGCGCGCGCCTCGCGCCGCGTCTGGTGGTCGCCAAGAACGACACCTCGGCGCGCGACTTCGAACAATTGCCGCGCGCCCAGGCGGTGCTCGACGGCGACGGCGAGGCCGCGGTGACCTACCAGGAGGGCGAGAACCGCTTCGCGATCAATCTGCTCGCCGATCTGAAGACCGGGGCCTTCCTCGACCAGCGCTTCAACCACCTGCACGCCGGCGCGCTCATGCCGGCCGGCGGCACGGCGCTCGACGCCTTCAGCTACCACGGTGGCTTCGCGCTGGCGCTGGCGGCGCGCGCTACGCAGGTGACCGCGATCGAGGCCGACGAGACCGCCGCGGCGCGTCTGGCCGACAACGTCGCCGCCAACCGGCGCGCCGTCGAGGTCGTCTGCGACAACGCCTTCGACCGGCTGCGCGCACTCGAGCGGGACGGCGCGCGCTTCGACGTCGTCGTCCTCGACCCGCCGGCGTTCGCCAAGCGCCAGGGGGACCTGCCGGCGGCGCGCCGCGCCTACAAGGAACTCAACCTGCGCGCGCTGCGCTTGACCCGGGGGGGTGGGATCCTGATCACCTGCTCGTGCAGCGGCAAGCTGACCGCGCCGCTGTTCGCCGAGGTGCTGAGCGAGGCGGTGGTCGACGCGAAGCGCCCGGTGCAGCTGCTCGAGCGACGCGGCGCCGGCCCTGACCACCCGGTGCTCGTCGGTGTTCCGGAGACCGAGTACCTCAAGGTCTGGGTGCTGCGCGTGCTCGGCGACGGGTGAGGGCGCCGCACCCGCTCGGGCCACGCTCGACCTCGGGGGGGGTTTGCCGGTAGAGATGAATGGTCGAGGATGGGATGCGCCACGGGCGTGACGACGAGCTGATTGTCCGGCTGCACGACTGCGGGACGAACTCCGAGCTGTGGCGCGAGGTGCTCGAGTCGTTCATCGCGCGCGTCGGCGCCGACGGCGCGGTGTTGTTCACCGAGAACTTCGACCCTGGGGCGCTGCCGTTCTACGAGACGGCGTGCTTCGAGCGGCGCGAGGTCGAGACCATCTTCTTCGGCCGGCACCGCGACAATCCGTGGACGCGGGCCTCGCTGCGCCGCCCGATGGGGGTCGTCGCCCGGACCGAGGAGACCGTGCCGGTGCGTACGCTGGTCGACTCCGAGTTCTACGTCGACTGCCTCGAGCCGTTCGGCCTGCTACACTCGCTCGGCGCCAACCTGTTCCTCGCCGACGGGGTCTACGCCGGGTTCACCTTCCTGCGCGGGCGCCGGCGCGGCGCCTTCTCCGACCGGGCGCTCGCTGACATGCAGCGGTTCGTGCCCCACTTCGCCAGTGCGGTGCAAGTTGGCCTGCGCCTGGCGGCCGCGGACCTGCAGCGCGCCACGGCGCTCGAGGCGCTCGATCGGAGCGACACGGCGACGATTCTGCTCGACCGGCGTGGCCGGGCCCAGTTCGTCAACGCCGCGGCCGAGCGTCTGCTCGCCGAGACGCCGGACCTCGCGCTCGACGCGAACCGCTGCCTGCGTGCGGCGTTGGGCGACCAGGCGCTGCAGCAGGCGATCGGCCTGGCCGTGCGCGGCGAGCGCGGCGCCACCGTCGCGCTCGACGGCCAGGGGCCTGTCGACGCGGTCATCTCCCCGCTCGGGGAGCATCAGACCTGCGTCGCCGGCGAGCCGGCGCGGGCGGTGGTCTTCCTGCGCCCGATCGGCTCGCCCCAGGTGAGCGCCAGGGGGCTCGCTGAGCGGTTCGGGTTGACCGAGGCGGAGAGCCGGGTCGCCGCGTCCCTGGTGCGCGGCCACGGGCTGCCGGCGGCCGCGGCGCAGCTCGGCGTGTCGATCAACACGGTGCGCACCCACGTCGCGCGCGTCTTCGCCAAGACCGGCACGCACCGTCAGGCGGAGCTGGTCAGTCTGTTGGTCTCGCGGCGGTAGGCGCCAGCGCCCTGGCACGCCAACGACGCGTGTCGTTCACCACAGGCCCGGGACCAGGCGGTGGCGAACGCGCCGAGCGTAGTCGGCGTACCCATCGAGCTCGCGGTGGAGCGTCGCGTCCTCCATCGCGGTGCGGAGCACCAGCACGGCCAGGACGATCAACGCCGGGATCATGGCCCACACAGCGCCGAGGACCAGCGGGCTGCCGAGATTGAACAGCACCATCCCCGCGTACCCGGGGTGGCGCACGAACGCGTACGGGCCGGTCGAGACGACGGTGTGGCCGCGGTCGCGCTGGATGCGCACGAGGCTGGAGAAGAAGCGATTGGTGAGCATCGCCCAGGCGCTGAGCGCGCCGCTGCTGACGATCACCGGGATCGCGAGCCACTGGATCAACGTCGGCAGGCCAGAAGGCAGGGCGAAGCGCTGGCTCAAGCCGGCGATGATCCACAGGGCGAGCGGGCAGAGCCCGCCGAGCACGGCGACGAGCAGCCGATCCCACTGCTTCGCCTCGGCGTGCGTGATGGCGTTGTCGCGCTCGGCGATCAGGTCAGGGTGCCAGCGCAGCGAGAGCACCCGGACCGACACGGTCAGCGCCACGGTCACGCAGACGAAGAGCCAACCGAACAACCAGGTGACCCGGCCGGCGGTGCCGAAGAGGACCGTCGGCATCAACAGCAGCGAGACGGCGAAGCGGACGTGTCCGCGCCACGCTGGCTTCGGTTGGCCGAACGACCGCGACGCGCCGGCGCTGGTCATGGTGCTCGCCTCCGTCGGGCAGTCGTTCAGGCCAGCGCCGAGCGGGCGCCGCCGATCGGTCGCGCGTCGCGCCCGTCCTCGGCCAGGCAGCCGAGGTGGGTGTACGGGTCCTCGAGGCAGCGGTTGACCGCGTCGATGCCGAAGCGTGAGGTCAGGCCGTCGTCGATCCGCTCGTCGTAGCTCCAGCGGATCGGCAAGACGCGGCGGATGACCACCTGGCCGTCCTCGACCATTGCCCGCTCCTCGATTTTGCCGACCATCATGAACAGCGGGCAGGTGCCCCACTCGTAGAGGTGGTGATAGCCCGGGCTCATCTCCAGGCTGCCGAGGTTGGCCACGAAGATGCTGGTGTACATCGCGTCGGTGGCGATGAACGACCCGGGCAGCAGGTTGTGGTGGTCGAGGGCGCGGAAGAGGTTGACCGCGCGCATCAGGAGCGGTCGGGGAATGAAGGTGAAGAAGTCGAACTCCCGGTCGGCGTAGGTGCGTGCGCCCGACTGCTCGTGGGTGATCTCGGCGTTGATGCGCGCGCACAGCCCGGCGAACGTCTCGCCGTCGCCGAGCTGCAGCTTGACCGCCGAGAGCTTGGCCTCGCGGTTGAGCCGCTGGCGCTTCATGCTGAAGGTGATGAAGTGGCCCTTGCGGGCGTAGAGGCGCCGGCCGACGACGAACTGGTTCATCTTCGGGTTCTGCACCAGCCCCGAGAACGCGGCGCCGACCAGCAGGTGGGTGACGTCGCAGGGGAAGCGCCGGTTGGCCTCGGCGAGGTAGGCGGTCAGGCGGTCGGCGCGGACGAACGTGTCGTAGTAGACGATCGACTCGTTGCGCGTCGGCATGATGTACCAGAGCAGCTGCCGGTAGGGGTGGACGTGGCGGACCAGCACGCCGTCGGGGCGCGAGGTCTTCAGGTTGACGAGCACGGCGAGCAGGAAGGCCGCCGCGGCGGCGCCGACGAGCAGCTGGAGCCAGAGGGTGGCGTTCACCGGCGCCTCTCAGGTGGCTGGTTGCGGCTGCGGCGCGTCGTCGCGCAGTCGAGCCAGCTCGTCGGCGAGGATCGCGACCGTGCGCTCGATCTCGGACGACTCATGGGTCGCGCTGACGAAGAAGCGCAGCCGCGCCGAGCTCTCGTCGACCGCCGGGTAGACGATCGGCTGGACGTTGACGCCGCGCTCGCCCAGGCGCGCGGCGAGGTGGATGCAGCTGAGCGAGTTGCCGACGATGCAGGGGATGACCGCCGAGCCGTGGCTCAACCCGGTGTCGATGCCACGCGCTTTGGCCAGGCGGAGGAACAGCTGCGCATTGTGACGCAATCGGCCGACGAGCTCGGGGTGCGCGCGCAGCTCGGCGATCGCCGCCCGGGCCGCGGCGGCGTTGGCCGGGCTGATGCCGGCCGAGAAGACGAAGGCCGGCGCGGTGTACTTGAGGTAGTCGACCAGCGCGCGGCTGCCGGCGATGTAGCCGCCGCAGCTGGCCAGCGCCTTCGACAGCGTGCCCATCCACAGGTCGACCGCGCCGCGCTCGACGGCGAACAGCTCGCCGACGCCGCGGCCGGTGTCGCCGAGCACGCCGAGCGAGTGCGCCTCGTCGACCAGCAGCAGGCAGCGGTGGCGCCGGGCCACCTCGATGAAGCGGGGCAGGTCGGGGATGTCGCCGTCCATCGAGTAGACGCCCTCGAGGGCGACGAGCACGCGCCGGAACTGGCCGCGCATCGTGGCCAGCAGATGGTCGAGCGCCTGCCAGTCGTTGTGCGGGAACGGGCGGCGCTTGGCGCCGCTGAGCTTGGCGCCCTCCTGGATGCTGTTGTGCGCCAGCGCGTCGTGGATGATGAGGTCTCCCTCGCCGAGCAGGTGGCCGATGGTCGTCTCGTTGGTCATGTGCCCGGCCGAGAAGACGATCGCGTCCTCGGTGCCGAGCAGCTCGGCGATCGTCTGCTCGAGCTCGCGGTGCAGCGGGATCTCGCCCGAGGCGATCCGGCTGGCCGAGACCGAGGTGCCGTAGCGGTCGACCGCCGCCTTGGCCGCGGCGCTGACCGCCGGGTGGCCGGACAGGCCGAGGTAGTTGTAGCTCGAGTAGTTGATCAGCTCGCGGCCGCCGATCAGCGCGGTGTTACGGGCCACGCCGTCGTGGGCGTGGAAGTACGGGTTGCCGAGGCCCATCAGCTCGGCCATCTGCAGGCGCTGGTGCAGGCCCTCGACCTCCTCGAAGCGGTCGATCCGGTAGTGGCGCTCGTCGATCACCGCCGCCGCGGCGCGCGGGCCGAGGTCGACCACCTTGGTCTGGACATCCTCGAGCAGGGCGACGAGCGCGCCACCCTCGTCCTCGTAGCGCACGTGGCCGGTGAAGTCGTCCGGGCCGGCGGCGCGCAGGCTGGCGACGACCCGCACCGGGCGCTCGCCGCCGGCGCCGAACAGCTGGAGCCGGCCGAGGCCGACCGGCAAGGCCAGGCGCTGGTGACGCGTCCACATCCAGTAGAGCGCCAGCTGGAAGCCGGCGTCGACGACCTTGGGGTCGAGGGTCCAGCGCGCGGTCGGCGGCGCCTCCTGCCACTCGGCGGGGCGAGAGGGCGTGACCCAGCCGGCGATGTGCGCCGCGCCGATCTCGTCGATGCGCGTGACGCCGCGCAGGCGCGGGCCGTGGAACAGGACCTCGCCGTAGAAGCGATCGAGGGCGAGCGGCAGGTGGGTGCTCCCGCCTTCGAGCGCGGGTGCGGCCGGCGTCGGGCCGGCCTCGGCCAGCGTCGCGCGGTAGGCCGTTCGTCCTTCGTGGGCGAGCTCGACCGTGCCGCGCAGCCGGCGCGCCGGGGCCTCGGTCTGCCAGGCCAGGCGCACGGTGACCGTGGTCGGCGCGGCGACGCGGATGCCCTGGAAGACCTTCAACCCCTCGAGCGCGAGCGGGCCGTCGAGGCCGCCGGCGCGGGCCGTGTCGAGCATCAGCTCGATCGCCGCGGCGAGCGGCAAGAGCGGCGTACCGCCGACCTGGTGGTCGTCGAGGAACGGGTGGGTCGCGCGGCTGAGCGGGATTTGCCGCTCGACGACGCGGCGCTCGGCCGGCAGCGCGCGGCCGATCACCACCTCGCCGGACTCGGGGCGCGCGCGCTCGGCGGCGAGCGCCGCGAGGCCCTCGGCCGGGGAGAGGAAGAGCACCCCCTCGCCGCGCATCGCGGCCTTGACCGGCTCGGGGATGCTGCGCACCATCGCGGTCTCGTCCCACGGCGGCCAGGCGATCGCGCTGATCTTCGTCCCCGGGTGCTGCCGAGCGAGCACGGTGGTCAAGCGCGCGAGCAGCTCGTTGGCGGCGGCGTAGTCGGTCTGACCGACGTTGCCGAACCGGCCGGCCCAGGAGGAGAAGGTGACCAGCGTCGGCGCGGCGCCGACCGGCAGCGCGGCCCACAGGCGCAGCAGGCCGGTGATCTTCACCCCCATCACCAGGGCATAGTCGCCCGCCGGCTTCTCCTCGACCCGGCGGTCGCGGCTCAGCCCGGCGGCGTGGATCACCGACCCGGGGGCGCCGAGGCGGGTGAAGGCCGCCTCGAGCGTGGCCGGGGGCGGCTGGGCGAGCAGGTCCCAGGCGACGTAGGCGCACTCGGCGCCGCTGGCGCGCAGCCGGTCGAGATCGGCGGCGACGGCGCTCTCGGGCTTCGCGTCGATCAGGATCAGGCGCGCGCCGCGCGCGGCCTCGGCCGCGGCGATGCGCAGGCCGAGCTCGCCGGCACCGCCGGTGATCACCACCGGCCCCGGGGGGAACGGGGTGGCCGCCGCCTGCTGCGGCAGCGGCGCGAGCGCGACGAGCTGTCGGCCGGTCGCGTGGATCCCGACCTCGACGTCGCGGTCGGCGGCGCACAGCTCCCCGACCAGGTGCGCGGCCAGCTCGTGAGCCGGCAGCGCCAGGTCGAGGTCGACCACCTTGACCGTGGCCGCAGGCCACTCGCGGGCCAGCGCCTTGGAAAAGCCGGCCAGGCCCGCCTGCCAGACCGTGTCCTCGGCGCCGCCGTCGAGGCCGAAGCCGCCGCCCATGCCGGTGACGACGACGAAGGCGCGCGGCGCGCCGTCGGTCGCGGCGGCGAGG
>JBFYZW010000258.1:0-31343 GCA_041309305.1 Deltaproteobacteria bacterium
ACTCGATCAACTACGGCGTCTGGTACGACGACGTGCAGTTCGCGCGCACCGCGGTGCAGCACCTGCTGGCCGCCAAGAAGCTCGGGGTCAAGAAGATCGTCCTCGGCGAGTGCGGCCACGCCCACAAGGCGCTGACCGTGATCGCCGACAAGGTCTTCACCGGAGAGCTGAACATCCCGCGCGAGAGCTGCATGCCGCTGTTGCGCGACATCGCGCTGTCCGGGAAGATCAAGTTCGACAAGAGCCGCAACGACTTCCCGATCACCTTGCACGACCCGTGCAACTACGTTCGCCTGATGGGCATCGTCTCGCCGCAGCGCGAGGCGCTGCGCGAGGTCACCCCGCCCGGCCGCTTCCGCGAGATGACCGAGCACGGAGTGCACAACTACTGCTGCGGCGGCGGCTCCGGCTTCGCGATCATGTCCGGCGGCAACTTCGGCGACTGGCGGCACCACCTGACCGGCCGGCGCAAGTTCCGCCAGATCCTCGAGGCGTTCCAGGGCGAGGCGATGACGCCCGAGCAGCCGAAGTACGTCTGCGCGCCCTGCTCGAACTGCAAGGGCCAGATCCGCGACATCCTCGCCTACTACGAAGCGACCGAGAAGGTCGGGATCCACTACGGTGGCCTGGTCGAGCTGATGGTCAACGCGATGGCCGACGTCAAACCCGGCTACATCAAGTTCGGCGAGGAATAGGGGCTTGCCATCTGCCGCCGGACTGCGCATTGTGGCGGCACCTCACCCAAACAGGAGAGCTAAACATGTCCAAGGTCGATGAGATGGTTGGTGTCCTGCAGCAGTGGCAGGGTCTCGAGCGCCAGGCGATGAACGACACCGCCGAGGTGATGGAGAAGACCCACAACCCACTGATCCGCATCGTGATGGAGATCATCCGCCACGACTCGCTGATGCATCACCGGGTGCAGCAGTTCCTCATCGACACGGTGACCAAGGAGAACGTCGCCGTGACCCGCGAGGACATCGCCGAGGTGTGGGAGAAGATCCAGGCCCACGACCGAATGGAGAAGAAGACCATCGAGCTGGCCGAGGGCCTGAAGAAGAAGGCCTGGTCGCCGGTACACAAGATGTTGCTCGACTACCTGATCCGCGACGAGACCAAGCACGACGCCGTGCTCGAGCAGCTGGACAAGATGAAGTCGGAGATGGGCAAGTCCTCCGGCGCCTGATCCTCAACCGAACAGGCCGCGCCGCTTCTTGGCCTTGCCGGGCGCGCGGCCGGCGAACTCCTCGAGCAGCTGGCGCTGCCGGCCGGAGAGCGAACGCGGGATCTGCACTCGGCAGACGAGGTGCAGGTCACCGCGCCCGCCGCCGCGCAGGTGCGGGACGCCCTTGCGCCGCAGCGTGATCACGTCGTCGGGTTGGGTGCCGGCCGGGACCTCGACCGTCTCCTCACCGTCGACCCCGGCGATCGTGATCGTGTCGCCGAGCGCCGCCTGCACCATGTCGAGCTTCACCTCGACGAACAGATCGTCCCCGTCGCGCTTGAGCGTCTTGTGCGGGCGGACCTGCACCGCGACGTAGAGGTCACCGGGCGGGCCGCCGCGCGGCCCGGGCTCGCCCTCGCCGGCGTAGCGCAGGCTCATGCCGTCGTCGAAGCCGGCCGGGATCTTGACCGTCAGCGTGCGCCGCGATCGAGCACGGCCCTCACCCCGGCAGGCGCTGCACGGCATCGTGTGGCGGTTGCCCCGGCCCTGGCAATCCGGGCAGGGGGTCGAGATGAGGAACAACCCGCTGCCGTGGATCACCTGCCCACGCCCCTGGCAGGTGGCGCAGCGACTGATCTGCGAGCCGGGCGCCGCCCCGCTGCCGCGGCACTCCTCGCACGGCACCAGCTGCTCGACCTCGATCTCCTTCTCGACCCCGAAGACCGCCTCCTCGAAGTCGAGCCGCAGGTCGTAGCGCAGGTCGGCACCGCGCGTCGGGCCGCCGCGCCGCGCCCGCGCGCCGCCGAACCCGAACAGGTCGCCGAAGATGTCCCCGAACGACGAGAAGATGTCGTTGATGTCGACGCCCTGGAAGCCCGAGAAGCCGGTGTTGCGCAGCCCGTCGAAGCCAGCCCGATCGTAGATCTGGCGCTTGGACGGGTCGGAGAGCACCTCGTAGGCCTCCGAGGCCTCCTTGAACCGCTCCTCCGCGCCGGGGGACTTGTTGCGGTCCGGGTGGTACTCCATCGCCAGACGACGGTAGGCGCTCTTGATCGCCTTGTCGTCCGCGTCCCGGCCCACCCCGAGGACCTCGTAATAGTCACGCTGTGCCATCAAGCCTCGAGGAGCGCCTCGCCTCTCCACAATAGGGGTCACGGCCCCGGTGTCAAGCGCCGCCAATCTTGGAGATCGGCCGGCCCGTGATAGCATCGCCGCGAGGGCCACACCACCGATGAGCGGTGACCAGCGCAAAGACCGACGCGAGCAGATCCGTTCGCCAGCCAACCAGGACAGCCTGGTGCTCATCGAGCTCCCGGGGGGAGAAGAGCGCCTCGAGCCGCTGCTCGACCTCGGACCGCGCGGCGTCGCGGTGCTGTTGCGCGCCAACCGCCCGTTGACCCGCGGCACCGTGTTGCCGCGCCTGCGCCTGTTCGCGCGCGGCGAGTGTACGCTGCAGAGCATCGCCGTCGTCCGCGAGCTGACCCCGGTCGAGCTGCCCGACGGCACGCCGGCGTTCAAGCTCGGCCTGTCGCTCGAGCAGGGCCAGGCGCAGGCGATCCCGCCGGCCCGGGTGATCTACCGCGAGCCGGCGATCATCGCCGACGCGCTGGCCAACCTCCTCTACGCCAAGGCCGAGCTCCACTTCGAGGTCGAGACCCGCGCCGTCGCGCGCCACCGGGTCACGGTGCGCCTCTGCCGCCTCGGCGACGACCGCAGCTCGTTCTTCGCCGTCGTCCTCGCCGGCGGCGTCCCGCCGCTGCGCCGCGGCCGGCTGCAGGCGCTGAACGCCGAGCTGTACGGCACGCGGCTGTTCTTGCACGCCGAGTACCGGGACCGCCGCGCCGGGACGCTGCGCTTCGCCTTCCCCGAGCGGATCGAGATCGTCCGACACCGGCAGGCCAGCCGGCTGCAGAAGTTGCCCGCCCCGCTCGAGGTCGAGCTCGACTCCCCGTTCGTCCGGGAGCGCCTGCGCCGCCCGGTGCTCGATCTCTCGCCGCGGGGGCTCGCGGTCGCGACCCACCCGGCGGACGGGTTGCTGCTCGGCATGCACCTGCGGCCGGTCATCCTCCACCTGCCGGCCAAGACCATCACCGCCAGCGCCATCGTCCGCAACGTCCGCCCCGACGCCGAGGGCAACCCGGTCGCCGGGCTCGAGCTGCTCGACCTCCCCGATACGGCGCGGCATCAACTCGAGGAGCTGGTCGACGCCCACTTCCACCCGGAGGTGCGCACCGCCCGCCCGACCGACCTCAAGCACCTCTGGCCCGTCTACGACGCGATGGGCGCGTTCATGCGCCCGTTCGCCGCCGTCTCGCCGATCGTCGGCCGCATCGCCACCGTCCGTCAGACGCTGCTCGGCCGCGGCCGCCAGCTCTGCTGCGCGATGCTCGGCGGCACGCCCGGGGAGGTGCACGCCACCGCCGAGCTGCTGCGCACCCACGGGACCACCTGGAGCCTGCAGCACGTCGGCAACCTGCCCGAGCCGCGGGTCACCGTCGAGCGGGTGATCCTCCACCTGGTGCTCGACGCCAGCCGCCGCGCCGATCTCACCCATCTGCACGCGCTGCTCGACCCGGCGCGCAGCCGCGACGGGTTGGCCCGACTGCGCGAGCTCAGCCCGGCGCCGGCCGAGCTCGCCTGGAACGAGCGCACCCTGCTCTGGGCCGGGCCGGACCAGCCCCTCGACCTCGTCGAGCAGGAGCCGCAGGACGCGAGCAACGCGGACCTCGCCTGGGTCGCGGCCGACCTCGGCGGTCGCATGGCGCCGCTGTGGATCGACGCGTTGCGCCTCGACGCGGCCGGCCTCTGCCTCGACGAGACCGACCGGCTGTACCGCGCCGCCGGCCTCGGCCGACGCCGCGCCGTCCGCCTGGCGATGAGCGTCGGCGGCCCGCGCGGCTACGCGCTCGTCGACCAGACCTCGCCCGGCGTCAGCCTCGACGGGACCGCCCACCTCGTCCGCCTGTTCGTCGCCCGCGAGAGCGCCGAGCGACACAGGGTGCTCGGCACCCTCGCGGTCGACGCCGTCCGCCTGCAGCGCAAGGCCGGCCAACGCACCGCCTGGGTGCTCACCTCGCCGGAGGACGCCCCGGCCCTGCTCGAGCGGGGCTTCGTCTCGCTCGGACCCCGGATCGAGATCGTCGCGACCAAGGCCGGCGCCGGCCGCCTGGTCAACTTCTTGAACCTGCTCGCCTGAGCCCGAGCGCGACGCCGGCTGCATCCTCTATGACGACGATGTCGCTCGCGGCCCCAGCAACGCCGAACGAACGACCTGTTTTTGCTACGTATCTGATTTGGTTCGGGAATTGCTATTGCTGCACCGATTCGGACTCCATCCACAGCCAAGGGGGCCTGTCGTGACGCACCGCCTCTCGATCCCGCTGCTCGTCCTCGGACTCGCCGTCGCCAGCGCCTGCGGCGACGATGACCCACCCAGCAACCGGCCACCGGCGTTCGTCCTGCCGAGCGGCAAGACCATCGAGCAGGTCACGGTCCACCTCGAGCCGGGCATCCTCGGCACCGGGCAGAGCCAGGACGGCAAGCTCTCGCTCGTCGTCCCGACCGGCGCGGTCAGCGCGCCGACCGACCTGACCATCGCCCGCCTCGAGCCGGCGAGCCGGCCGAAGGGCGTCGTCGGCGACGTCTACGTCCTCGGTCCGGCCGGCACGACCTTCACCAAGCCCGTGCGGCTGCGCCTCGCCCACCCCTCGGCCGGCGCCGGCACGCGCCCGGTCCACCTCGACACCGGCACGCCCGAGTTCGCGGTGCTCGACAACTGGGTCTACGTCGACGGCACCGCCACCTTCGCCGGGGACATCCACCACCTCTCCGCCTTCGGCCTCTCCGACGGCTCCGGTGCGCCGCACAGCAACGACTCGGCCTTCACCGCGCTCGAGGAGGCCGACGAGGCGCTCGCCCAGCACGCAGTCAGCCTCGCCCGCGACCTCTACGAGGCGGCCGCCACCACCGATCCGAACAACCTGCAGGCCCACCTCGGCGCGGCGTTGACCGGCCTGGTGCTCCTCCCCGAGCACGCCGCGGTCGACGACGTCCTGGTCAGCTCGTGCGGCGAGGTGCCGCTCGACGTCGAGGGGCTGGTGTTCGGCCCCGACGGCATGCTCGCGCACGAGATCGCCCGGCGACAGGGCCGCGCGGCGCTGACCTTCGTCAAGGGCCCGCCCGGCGGGACGATGAGCCCCCTCCCGTTCGCCGCCAACCGCGTCTCCGCCGACTACTGGAGCGACGACGAGGAGGTGCCCCCCGAGGTGTCACTGAGCCTGAAGGTCGAGGATCGCAAGGTCGACGAGCTCATCGGCGACGTCGAGCTGCGCCTCGAGATCAACCCGAGCGACGCCGGCTGGCGCGACGGCGGAGAGGTCACGCTCAGCCCGGGCAACGGCTTCTGGGTCGACCTGTGGATCGACGACGGCTGGGACGACGTGCCGGCCGACCGCCACATCCGCCTGGCCTCCGGCACCCTGCAGGTCATCGCCGCCGGCGACGCCGTCGGCGAGCGGGTCGCGATCGAGCTCGAGGATGTCACCTTCGAGCGGGTCGAGTGGAACTTCGGCACCTCGAGCTACGACGTGATCGAGGAGGTCGTGGTCAACGGCGTGATCGACGACGTCTTCTTCACCGACTTCGAGCCGCCGGCCGGCGCGTTGCCGTTCGACGATCTGACCTACGACCCCGGCCCGCCCGAGACCTCCGAGCCGGTCCAGGCGCTCGAGCAGTGCGGCGCCGCGATCACCGAGCCGTACCTGAAGGGCCAGCTCGACCAGCTGGCCGACGAGGTCGCCCGGCTGCGCGGTCACCTCGACCTGATCGCCGCGCACGCCAACGCCAACGGCTTCCTCTGGCGCCTGCCGGTCGGCGCGGTCGGCAACGGCATCGCCGTGCCGATCGGCATCGTCGAGGTCCACGCGGCGCGGGGGCTCCTCTACGGCGCCGCGGCGCTCAACGAGCTGGCCCAGGTCTATCGCTTCATCAACCCGGCGACCGCCGCCGACGACCTGATGGGCACCTTCGACCGCTACGACGAGTGGTGCGACTTCCAGACCTGCCACGTCGACACGATCAGCGTCCACGACGTCGACCTCGGCCTGCTGTTCGCCGCGCTCGACGGCACCTTCCTCACCCCGGTCAACGCGACCGGCTTCGGTCCGGCCGACGTCGCGCCGGTGAAGAGCAACCTCGAGGCCGGCCTCAACGCGCTGATCGCCGGGTTGTCGGCGACGCCCAGCGTCGAGGTCTTGTTCAACTTCCGGCGCAGCTCGCAGGAGGCGCTGGCCGCCGACGAGCTGGTCAGCTTCGGCCAGAAGCTGATCGCCGCGCTGTCGGTGGACACGGCGATCACCGAGACCCCGGAGTGGGTGATGCGCTTCCACAACTTCTTCGCCAACCCGTTCTCGGCGGCGAGCGTGCTCGCCGACCCGGACATGGCGGCGCCCGATGACTGGCTGTGGAGCTACACCGCGCCCGCGGGTGACCCGGCGTTCACCAACGCCGAGCTGAGCTTCAACGAGAAGGCGCTGTTCGTCATCCTCGGCGATCTGATGACCCTGCCCGAGTTCCCGGACGAGACCATCTACTGCGAGTTCGACAACGAGTGCAGCACCCAGGGCCAAGCATACTGGCGCTGCGTCGGCGACGAGGAGACGGGCGCCTGCTCGCACAACCGCACCGTCCCGTGCGAATCGACCAGCGAGTGCGACACGATGCAGAGCGGCTCCTACTGCATCTGGAGCAGCTGTGCGCCACGCGAGCCGCGGCTGTTCAACTACGACCTGGTCGAGGAGGCCTACGACGGCGACCCGCCGACCTTCATCGACGCCGAGCTGGTCGAGGAGATCGGCGAGGGGTTGTAGCCGTCCGCGCGCTCGCCCGGCTCACTCGAGCTCGGCGAGCGCCTTCTTCGCCGCCCGGGCGAACTTGCTCTCCGGCGCGATCTTCTGGCAGCGCTCGAAGGCCCAACGCGCCTGGTCCGTGTCCCCCCGGGCGCGCAGGATGTCGCCGAGCAAGAGGTAGGCCTGACCGCTGCGCGGCTTCTTCTCCAACACGGCGTTGACCTGCGTCTCGGCCTCGGCGTGGCGCCCGAGCGCCAACAGGGCGCTCGCGACACCGAGGCGGGTCAGCACCACGTCCGGCTTGAGCGCCACCGCCGCCTGGAAGGCGCTGAGCGCCGTGTCCGGCCGGCCGCGCTTGAGCTGCACGTTGCCGCGGTGCATCAGCGCCCGGAAGCGAACGTTCGGATCCTTGATGGTCGAGAGGTCCTCGCTGTCGGCGATCTCCATCTCGGCGCCGTCGAGCTCGCCCAGGTCGATCTCGCCGCCCGCGTCGCTTGCTTCACCGACCGGCGGGGTGACCACCGCGGCGGCCGGCGCGACGACGACCTCGGGCACGGGCGGCGGCGGCGCCTCCGCCGAGAGGACGAAGCGGTACACCAGCCAACCGGCCGCGGCGAGCGCGAGCAGCCCGCCGACGACCAGCACCGGCAGCCGCCAGGCGCGCCGCCGCTCGATCCGCTCGAAGCGTTGGGTCGGCGACGGCCCCAGCGGCACGCGGTACTCGGGCAGCCGGAAGTCACTCTCCCTGGGCCGCCCCGGCGCGCTGCCGGGCGCGAGCGCCCCGGTCAGCTCGCCGACGAAACGCGAGACCCCCTGCGCGTCGACGTGGATGCCCGAGTCGCGCAGGTAGACCTTCAGCTCGCGGTAGAAGGTCAACGCGTCACCGGGGCGCTTCGCCGCCTTGCGGTGCAAGGCGCGGTTGACGATCCGCGCCAGCCGCGGCTCGACGTCGGGGCTCAGCTTGTGCACCGGGACGATCGGCGGCGCCGCCAACCCGGTCATCAGATCGCGGTCCGTCACCCCCTCGTAGACGCGCGCGCCGGTGAGCATCTCGTAGAGCGTCGTCGCCACGCCCCACAGATCGACCCGCTGGTCGACCGGCTCGCCCTCGAGCACCTCCGGGGGCATGTAGGCCGCCTTGCCCTTGAGCAGCTTGGCCTCATCGTGCGACTCGAGGAACGCGACGCGCGCGACGCCGAAATCGCCCAGCTTCACCTCGCCGAACAGCGTCACGTAGATGTTCGCCGGCGTCACGTCGCGGTGGATGAGCTCCATCGCCACCCCGCCGGGCGAGCGCGCGCGGTGCACGTAGTCGAGAGCGCGCAGCACCTGCAGCGCGATGTAGACCGCGACGTCGCTGGGGAAGCGCGCCCCGCGCTTGGCCAGCCGCTGCATCAGCTCGCCGAGATCGTGGCCGCGCACCATCTCCATGGCGATGAAGGCGCGCCCCTGGAACAGCCCGGCCTCGTAGACGCGGATCAGGTTCGGGTGGTGGAGGAACTTGGCGATGTCCGCCTCGGTCAGGAACATGTCGACCTGACCCTGGTCCTTCTCCAGCGCCGGCATCAGGCGCTTGATCACCAGATCGAAGGCGTAGGTCTCCGGATCAGGCCCGATCGTGGCCCGAAAGATCTCGGCCATGCCCCCCTGGCCGATCTTCTCGTGCAGCCAGTATCGGCCGAAACGCTCAGCCATGCTCGCGATCGAGCCTATACCCAAACCGAGGAGGCGGCCAGAACCCCGCCGCGCCGCTCAGGGACCGGCCCAGGGGTCGTCGTCGGCCGGTGCGTCCTCGGCTCCCGCGCCGTCCTCGTCGGTCGACGGCGGCGGCGCGAGCTTGGCCATGAACCGGTCGAGCTCCCGCCGACAGACCGCACACATCGGTGCGTTGATGTCGCGCATCAGGCAGTTCTGCTGCGGTCGGTACATCCCGGCGGTGCAGTAGGCGGCCCCCTCGAACGCGCCGACCACGCCGTCGTAGCTCTCTTCCTCGGGGGTCGGCAACGTCGTGGTGGTGACCAGGTCCGCCCACGGCAGGGCCGACAGCGCCCAGCTGGCGGAGATGTTCGGCCCGACGGCCTCCGGCTGGCAGGTCCCGTCCTCGTACTCGTCGTCGAGGAGCAGCAACGTGTGGCCGAGCTCGTGCGCGCCGACCAGCGCCGCGTACGGGTGGCGGGTCTGGGTGGTGAAGCGCTGGCCGGCGCAGCCGCCGTAGCGCTCCGAGTTGACGATGACGATCACGACGTCGGCGCTCACCTTGTCGGCGAGCTTCTCGATCAGCGCGATCGCCTCGCTGGTCTTGGGGTAGACGCAACGGTCGACGTAGACCTCGAAGCTGTTGTCCAGCGCGGTGTCGCGGAAGACCTCTTCGCTCGGGATGTCGATCCCCGAGTCACGCGAGCGCAGCGGCTGCGCCCAGGCGTTGAACGCCCCGGCGTGGGCGGCGAAGTCGGGCTGCTCGAGGATCTGGTTGAACACCGCCAGCGCGTCGGCGTAGAAGCCCTCGAGCTCCTCCTCCAGGTAGCCGTCGGGGAGGAAGAGCATGTCGACCGCGGCGGTCGGGTCCGCCCGTCCGGCGATCTGAAAGGCCGGGCCGAGCAGGTCGTCCTTCGCCGCCAGGGGCTGGGCCAGCCGCCCGCCCGCCTGCTCCGGCGCGTAGGCGAGCCGTCCAATCTCGTACCTCGTCGCGCCGTCCTGCTCGTAGACGATGAGCATCCCCGGGGTGCCGGGCAGCTCCAGCTCGAGCACGCCGACACCGGCGTTCACCGTGGCGCTGTGCAGCGCCGCGCCCTCGAGCCACTCGGCGCGGGCGCGCCGCGGATCGGCCAGGGTGCCCTCGGCGAGCCGCCCGCCGGCGTAGCCCTCGAGCACCCAGGCGAGTTGGCGACCTGGCTGGCGACCGCCGAGCGACGGGCGCTCGAGCGGGCGCGCGTCGAGGAAGCTGAGGCCGCTCGGGTCGATCGCCACCTGCACCGCGAAGCGGCTCTCGGTCAGGTCCACACCGACCCAACCCTCGCCGAGCGGACCGCACGCCGAAACCACCACCAGCCAGGCAGAGCAGAGGGAGCCACGCCATAGTCTACGCATAGGGATATTCTCGGCCGACCAGCCCGTGGGGTTGCGTCGCAAGACCGCCCGCCCCCCCGAAAAAAAACGGACGGTCACGCTTCCCGATCACCACGAGCGGCCTCGCCCGAGCGAAGACCGAAAACGGGGTGTGCGCGGATCGCGCACCCCCGTTTCGGCGATCGTCGGCCGGCGAACGGCATGGCATGGCGGGAGGTTCCGCGCTATACCGGAGCGCCAGGAGCACGAAGGAGCAGGTGATGGCAGCGACCTTCGAGTGGATGGAGGCCCCGAGGCCGAAGCGGCGCGCCAAGGCGACCGCCGAGACCCGCGACGACGAGGTCCGCCGACGCGCCACGATGTTCGCGGCGCTCGGTTATCCGCAGGCCAAGGCCGAGGCCCGCCTGCGCGCCAACTGGCTGTGGGAGCACGAGCGGCTGGGCAAGCCGGTGGTGCTCAAGCGCCTCGCGGCGCTGGTCGCCGAGGCCTACGCGCGCGCCGGCATCGCCCCGGCGAAGAAGAAGCGCTGAGCCGGGCTCAGAGAACCCGCGCCGGCGGCGCCACGCGCCCGGCGTCCACCCGCCCGCCCGCCTGAAGATCACAGTAGAGCAACGTCCCGCCCACGGTCGCCAGCGGCAGCAGGATCAGGTTCAGCCCTGGGACGACGAGCAGCAGCATCGTCGCCGAGCCGAAGCCGAGGCAGATGCCGCGGTTGGCCCAGATCACCCGCCACCGCCCGGGATAGGAGACGAACTGCCGGGTCAAGCTCAGGCCGACGAACTCCTGGGCCAGAAGCAGCGCGGTGAAGCAGAAGCTGAGCACCGCGTTCGCCGCCGAGCCGATGATCGGCACCAGATTGATGAGCAGCAGCGGCAGGTTGACCGCGACCCAGAAGAGCACCGTCCAGATGATGTCGGCAATCGCTACCGAGACCGAGCGGAGGACCCGGCCGACCTCGACCTTCGTCTCCGGGGTCTTCAGGACCAACGCCTCGACCTTCTCCGACAGCGCGTCGAGGAAGGGGCTGGCGACCGCCTGGCCGATGAGCACGATCACGATGGCGCTGACCGCGACCACCGCGACCGGCACGAGGATCCACAAGAGCACGGCGAGGAACTTGGCGAAGAAGCCCCCGACCGCGGCCCAAAAGCCGGTCGCCGCGCTCGGCGCCAGCGACGCCGCCAGCCCCGAGAGCCAGGGGCCGACCAGCCAGATGAGCACGGCGACCACCGCGACGAAGAGCACGATGTTGACCACCGCTGGCACGACCGCCAGGCCCCACAGGCCGTGCTGACGAATGAAGCGCAGCGCGGCGAAGGGGTAGGACAGGCCGCGGAAGAAGCGGGCGATGAAGTTGGTCGGCAGCGGATGGGTGGCGGGGCTCATGCCCCGAGGTCATACCAGCAAGCGCGCGGCTCAGAAAGCGCCGCGGCTGAGCTCGCTGAGCAGCGGCAGATCACCGGTCGGGATGCCGCGCACGAAGGCCAGGTGGCGTAGCCGGCGCGCCTTGATCGTCGCCTGGGCCTCGAGCAGCAGCCCCTCGAACGGGCGCTCGCGCACCGCGAGCCACTGCTCGAGAAGAGACGGCGGCTGCGGCGCCGCCTGGGTCGCCACCGGCTCCTTGCTCCACAGCTGCCGCCGAGCGTCGAGGAAGCGGTAGATGGCGCGCTGGTCGCGCGGCGAGAGCATGCAGAAGCGCAGGCCGAGCGACAGCTCCCCATCCTCCAGCTGGTCGAGGGTCAACACCTGGCTGCCGGCCTCAACCTTCTCGTCGGTGCCGGGGAGCACGAAGCTGAGATCGAGATAGGTCCCCGGCCAGCGCGGGCGCTTGCTCCGGCACTGCATCCCACCGAGGCCCAGATCCAAGGCCCACAGCGGCTCGCGGCTACCCTTGGCCTCGACCAGGGTGAACAGCCGGCTGCGCGCCGATTCACGGCGCTCGGGCGTCGCCGCTGCCGCGCGCGCGCCGGTGGCGAAGAAGTCGGGCATCGCTGTCATGGCCATCCTCCGTGAAACCGATCTACGCCGTGGATCCCCACGGCGGCGCGATCCAAGGGTCGCACCTGGCGGGAGGTTGGTCAAAAAACGCGCCGGCCGGTCAGCGCGCGACGCGCGCCCGGACCAGGATGTCGACCCCGGCCCGCTCGACCTCGACGTCGACCAGCCGGGTCGCGTGGCGCAGCTCGGCGACCCCGAGCGCGCCGACCGAGGCGAACGCGTTCGCGCCGCCGATGATCATCGGCGCCAGCGTCGCGTGCACCCGATCGACCAGGCCGGCGTCGAAGAAGCTGCCGAGCACGGTCGGCCCGCCCTCGACCAAGAGTGAGCACAGCTCGCGCCGGCCGAGCTCGGCGAGCAGCGCCGCCGGATCGATGCGCCCGTCGCGCAGGCGGCACGGCACGGTCTCGGCCCCGGCCCGCTCGAGCGCCCGCCGGCGGCGGACCGGCGCGTCGGGCGAGACAACGATCCAGGTCGGCGCGTCCGAGCTCTTGCCCAAGCGCACGACCTTGGCGCTCGGCGGGGTGCGCGCCTCGGTGTCGAGGACGATGCGCACCGGATCGCGGCCGCCGGGCGTCCGGCAGGTGAGCTGCGGGTCATCGGCGGTGACGGTGCCGCGGCCGACCAGGATGCCATCCAATTCATCACGCAGGCGATGGCCGAGCGCGCGCGCCTCGGGGCTGGAGATCCAGCGCGCTTCGCCGGTGCGGGTCGCGACCCGCCCGTCGAGGCTCTCGGCCAGCTTCGCGACCACCAGCGGCCGCCGCCAGCGGATCCACGTCGCGTAGGCCTCATTCAGCGCCGCGCACGCCTCACCCAGGAGCCCGACCTCGACGGCAATGCCGGCCCGTCTGAGGCGCCGAATGCCCCGCCCGTCGACGAGCGGGTTTGGATCCTTGGTCGCGACGAACACCCGGCGCACACCAGCGGCGATCAGCGCCTCGGTGCACGGCCCGGTCCGACCTTGGTGATCGCACGGCTCGAGCGTGACGTAGACGTCGGCGCCGCGCGCCCGCCCGCCGGCCCGGCGCAACGCGACCACCTCGGCGTGCGCCTCACCGGCGCGCACGTGGTGGCCGACGGCGATCACGGCCGTGCCGTCGGCGACGACGCAGCCGACCATCGGGTTCGGGCGGGTCCGCCCTTTCGCCTTCGCCGCCTCGACGAGGGCGAGGCGCATCAGCTCGGCGTCGCCACGGTTGGTTCGCGTCTTGGCCACGGTCGGCTCGTCTACCACGCCCGGCCGACCGAGGCCACCCGGGCGGTGCGCCGGGACACCCGTCGCGGCGGCGCTTCGCCGCGCGCGCCTGTTGCCGCCGCGCCCCGGATTGCCTAATGTGCCCGGCGCGGGAGACCACGGTGACCGACCCTCGTCCGAGCTTCCAGAAGATCTACCTCCGCCTGGCGCAGGAGCTCGCCGCCCGCTCGACCTGCAAACGCCTGCAGGTCGGGACGGTGATCACCACCACCGACTTCCGCAAGGTGCTGGCGGTCGGCTACAACGGCAACGCCACCGGCCTGCCCAACACCTGCGATCGGGACGAGCCGGGCAACTGTGGCTGCCTCCACTCCGAGGAGAACGCGGTGATCAACTGCGACTCGCCGCGGTCGGTGGAGAAGATCGTCTTTGTCACCCACCTGCCGTGCGTCCAGTGCGCGAAGCGTTTGATCAACCTCGGCAACGTCCGCGCCGTCTACTACATCAACGACTACCGGGTGCGCGACTCGGCCGTGCTGTTCGAGAAGGTCGGCATCCACCTGATCCAGCTCGACCCGCACGGTTGAGCCGCCTCCGCCCGGGCGCGACCCCGCCGCCCCGCGTGCCCTCGCCTCCCCGTTTCGCTATGCTCGGCCCGGCGATGGTCAGGTCCTCGTCACGCTTCCCCGACCCAGCCGAGGCCGACGCCCGCGGCCTGGTGGCGATCTCCGACTTCGTCGACGCCGACCTGCTGCTCGACGCCTACAGCCACGGCATCTTCCCCTGGTCGAACGATCCGATCGGCTGGTTCTCACCCGACCCGCGCGCCGTCTTCCTGCGCCAGTCGCTCCGCATGCCCAGAAAGCTCGGCAAGGCGATGCGCCACCACCGGCTGCGCGTCACCTTCGACCGCGCCTTCACCCCGGTGATGGAGGCCTGCCGCGCGGCGCACGGCCCCAAAGGCACCTGGATCAGCGACGCGTTCATCGCCGCCTACGGCGAGCTGCACCGCCGCGGCCACGCGCACAGCGTCGAGATCTGGCAGGAGGATCTGCTGGTCGGCGGGCTGTACGGCGTCCAGCTCGGCGCGATGTTCGCCGGCGAGTCGATGTTCCACCGCGTCACGAACGCCGCGAAGGTCGGCTTCGCCTTCCTGGTCGAGCACCTCGACCGCATGGGCATCGCGCTGTTCGACGCCCAGGTGCCCAACCCCTTCACGCTGCAGCTCGGCGCGGTCGAGCTGCGCCGCCGCGAGTTCCTGCGCCGCCTGCGCGCCGCCATCGCCCACCACCCCACCCCATTCGACGGCCGCCTCTGGCCCCACGACCCGCCGCCGCTGGCCAACGTCGTTCGCCCCCAGCCAACTCTTGACGCCGACGAGCCGAAACATTAAAAGACCCCCTCGCCTCCCTCGGGAGGCCGGAGCAAGTGCTCCCCGGTAGCTCAGTCGGTAGAGCGGGTGGCTGTTAACCACTAGGTCCGCGGTTCGAGTCCGTGCCGGGGAGCCAAATCTAGTCCCCCACCAACTTGGGTGGGGTTTGCGGTTTACAGAAGCCCCGGCGGGCAACCGCCGGGGCTTCGTCGTAGAAGGGCCAGTTCTCGCGAGCCTTTCCTTTTTCCGCCCCTCGCCGCCTGCTCTCGGCACCGTGCTCGCGGAGATCGCTCCGGGTGGCGCGAGCGCCCCGTCTCGGGCCCGATCATGCTCTCCGAAGGGGAGAGCGGGGAGAGAGCATGGGCCCTTGGTTGACAGCGAGGGCCTCGACGGACGGAGGTGGCGGGGCTTGGTTGACAGGCGACGCTGGTACCAGGCCAGGTATATCCGCACCCATCTGGAATCGAGCCCAGGGTCAACTGTCCATCGACTACTCATGACCAGGGGCTAAGCAAACCCGGTTCTTGCCGTTCGTTTTTGCCCGATACAAGGCGCGATCCGCACTCTCGATAAGCTCTCGTGGCGAACGAATCCAGCGGTCGCACACGGCAACGCCCACGCTGACGGTTATCCCCTCCCCGCCGCAGGTGATGGTCGTGGCCTTCTCCCTGATCCTCTCGGCAATTTCACAGCCCTCGGAGGGATTGACGGTAAACGGGAGAATTGCGGCAAACTCCTCGCCGCCAAAACGACAGCAGATATCTGAATCTCTCACTTGCTCTGTCATCATGTTCGCCAACTCGATGAGAACACGATCTCCTTCTTGATGACCGTGCCGGTCGTTGACCAGCTTGAAGTCGTCGATGTCCATCAGGATCAACGAGACACCCGCTCCGTACCGTCGGTGATTTCTGAACTCCAATTCCAACAGCTCATAACAGCTCGTATGATTGTAGAGTCCAGTCATCCCATCGCGCATCGAGAGGGCTGCGATCTCGGTTGCGTAGGACTCAGAGATCAATGTCGGGGAGGCAATCATACCCGTGATATTCGAAAAGTAGTCCAGTGTGGCGACGGTGATCCGAACATTTCTGCCGAGCGCCTCCGACATCAGGTGCTTGTGCCGGAGAACCTCGCCCCACAAGGTCTCGGCGACTTCAGGAGCGAAGTAGTGATGCGAGATCGCGTAGAATAGGTCAGAAAAAAAGACGCCGCCTCTTGCCTCGATTTGCGCTTCAACTCTTGCCCGTTCACCGCTCGTCATGGCGCGGTCTCCGGCAAACGCCGAAACCAGCTCTACGCTCATGGCGTCCCTGGTGGCCGCTCTCCGCAAGCGATCGCTGCTGCTCTCAACCAGAGCAAAAGCCTTCGTGTTCTTGCGGCTGTCAGCCATCATCGTCCCTTCGAGTGTCTCACCGGACAGAATCAGCTCTCGCAATCGCGCAGTGTGTGGCTGGCGACGTTCTCGACATGGCATCCATTGAACACCTCCATGTCACTGCCGCGTTGCGAGAGAAAAGCTTCGAGCTTTGATCGGTCTATCCGAATGTTGCGCTTGTAGGACAGTCCGCCAGCGAGGCCGATTGGTACGCTTTGACCGCGCCGTAGGTTGCGCCACAACCGGCGCAACATTCTTGGTATCGAGTAGAACCGCTCGGAGCAGGAGATCATTTCGGTCACCGCCTGCCGAGATGTCAGTCCAGCAAAGCGGGCAACGGGGTATGTGAGGGTGAAGTAGCCCCAGTCACCGGGGAACTGGCTCACCGTCACGCGGTGTTCCCCCTTCATCTCGTCCCACAGCTTGGTTCCCGGCAAAGGCGTCAGGAAGAGGACGTTCACAAAATCGACGCCGTAGCGTTCAGCGGTGTCGGCAATGAGCTTGCCGATGCCTGGCCGGTCACCTTCGAGACCGATGATGAACGAGCCCGCTACCAGGATGCCGTGTCTCTGTATTCGGCTCACCGCGACACTGAGATCGCGACAACGGCACAGGTTGTTCTTCGCTTGAATTTCCTTTGACGCGTCTGGCTGCGGAGACTCGAAGCCGACGAACAGCCCCTTGCACCCCGCCGCGGCTGCCAGGGCCAGGAGCTCGTCGTCGTTGGCGACATTGATCGTTGTCTGAGCCACCCAGCTTTTCTCGAGGTTCGCTTTGATCATGGCGCGAAAGAGGTCCTTGGCTCGTTCCTGGTGCTCGCTGCGCGTGCCGATGAGGTTGTCATCCACGATCAAGACGAGGTCTTCCGAGACGGTTTCGAGCTCTTCTATGACATCCTTGATCGGGCGTTGCCGAAAGCGTGATCCGTTGAACGCGGTCACACTGCAGAAACTGCAGTGCAGGGGGCACCCACGCGTTGTCTGAACGGAGCCAAACGCGTACTGGTTGGGAAGCAAGTCGTGCCGAGCCGGGGACATCTCGGCCAATTCGGCGAATCCACCTTCATATCGAGGCTTCAATTGGCCAGCTCGCGCATCCTCAAGCACCTCTGCCCAGACGCGCTCTGCCTCACCTGTGACCACGGCATCGACATAGACGGATGCCTCCTCGAAACACATCGTTGCGTGAATTCCGCCGATGACTACGGGAACGCCGTCGTTCCGAAAGCGTGTGGCCAGCGCATAGGCCCGTTCGGCCTGCGAGGTAAATGCCGTGATGCCCACCAAATCCGGCCTTGGCAATCTGGAGTAGTCAGGCACTCCGGTGTTTTCGTCGATGATGGTGACCTCCCAATCTCTCGGAGTCAGGCCGGCGATGACCATGAGACCGAGCGGCTTCCACACGCGGTAGCGATTCCACCGGCTCTCTTCGACGTTAAGAATCGAAACCAGTGGGTTCGAAGGGTTGATGAGATAAAGCCGCATGGTGGATGCCGGTGAAAAACCCAGGTCTGCGACCGGTTGCAGAGGAGAGGTTTGCGGCTCGCACGCAGTCGCTCGCTCGACTTCGTTCATCACACGCTCCTGCGTCGCGCTTCCTGATGACGGTCATTGTGCGACTGAAGATTCGTTTGGGTCATCTTGCCGTGCAGAATGGAACGAATGCTCCTAAAGGCAACCCGGTCGATCCATGCGCCCGGCGCACAGACACGGTCGAACGCTGGGAGATCGCGGACAATCGACATGTACACGTCCTGCACAACGTCTTCGGTATCCGTTACTTCACGCGTCGCGTCCATCACGAGGCGGACAATGTGGTACTGATACCGTTTGACGATTTCGGCGATTGCCAACGTGTCCACACCCCCTTGTGACTCGAATAGGCGCAGGTCGCTCCAGCTCGACCGCGTGCGGGATATACGGCAGCCAATCGCGTCCTTGAGGAGCTCGATGAAGTCAGCTCTGTCCCACGGGTCCCAAAGAATCATATCGTGCTGGCACAGGTGAACCGGTTGAGTGCCGTCTTTGCGTGGGTCGTGCTGGGCGAAGGCGATTCTCCTGACCAGTGGATGTTCGTCCTTGATGAATTGGAACAAGGCCGAGATGTTCAATTTATCATCCTGAAGCGACGCAAACACGGCGTCGACCGCGATGGCGTTGTCCTGAAGCCCACGAATCGCATCGAGGGGCGTGTGCACGATCGTCGAGCTTCTTCCAAGAAGAGACAGGCCGGCAGCAAGCGGCTTCGAGCATCCCGCCGCGTCGGCATAGACCAAGGTCGAAAGATGGGGCTGCCCAACGAGCGGCGTTCGCACGTCTGAGGTGGCCGGGGGCAGGGGCCGAGCTACGAATGGAAGGATGTGGTCGCCGACTGCTGGGGCGGACCCATATTGTCTTGTTGTCACGCGAAACCTTCTGGACGAGGGGAGTCCGGAAATAGCGACATCCAGGCAGCCCGGTTTCTCTTGTAAACGGAGTGGGCCGCCGACCCGCGCTCACAGATCTCGTGCATTGCTCGTGTCCGAACTTGGATCTCGACCGAAAAGCCACATGGGCTGACTATGGTTGTGTGTATCGAGCGATAACCGTTGGGCTTGGGCGAAGCGATGTAGTCGTCGTATTCGCTCGCCAGGACTTGAAACTCGGAATGGATGCGCTCAATCAGACGATAGCAGTCGAGCGGATGCTTGGTGATCGCGCGGACGCCAATGATGTCGAGGAGCTGACTGGCGTCGAGGTTGTTTCCCAACATCTTGTTTGAGATCGACTCGAGGCTCTTGATACGGCCATAGAGCCGGAAATCGGGGTCCAATTCCCGAATGAGCGCTGGCATGCTGTCCAACATGCGAAGGAGGACGCGCTTCCGGTCGGTGGCTCTGCGTCCGAGGGACAACGCGAGTCCTGGGAGATGATCGACTGTGGGAACGATACCCCGGGGATCCAGCCGGCTCGACCAGCATGGACTCGACCCGTTGGCGCTTCGGCCGTCACTGATGGTTTGCATCAATCGATCTCCTCGGCGATGTGTGCACGCCCATCGTTTCCGTGAGAGGGCTTCTCCCAGGAGCGCAAATTCGTCGGTCCCAAGTCGACCAGCAGGATCTCGGTGTTCTCATGGACCGTGAGGGAGACCGAGCCCTCATCCGTGACCCTGACGGCGTCACCTTGCGTCAAGACGATGTCATTGATGGTCGCCTCGCCGCACACGGCATGGAGCCAGGCGGTTCGGTCCGGCGCGAGTGCGTGGACAAGGTGATGGCCGGGATCGAGAATGGCCGAGCAGACCAGGACATCCTGGTGTATTCGCAGGGATCCCTGGCGGCCATCCGGGGACACCACAACACACAGCAGGTTGTGGCGCTGCGCTTCCGTGAAACGCCTCTGCTCGTGATCGCGTTCCAGCCCTGCCTGGGCTGACCGCAGAGACATCCGAAACAGGTGCACATCGCCAGTCCGCGAAACGCTCGTTTCTTTGTGCCGGATGCGACGGCCGGTGGACATGCGCTGGAACTCGCCGGTGTGAATCACACCCGAGTTGCCCAATGTGTCCTCCTGCGAGAGCGCTCCCTTGTAGACGTACGTGACGATCTCTGCTTCATCCTCGAAACGAGGCTCGGTGCTGGCGTTCGGTTGGATCCGCAACTCGTCGAAGGCAAACAGAAAGCCGAAGCCATTGTCGAGCGAGGCCGGGGGATCCTCTGCAAACAAGGAGCACCATACTTCTTGCTTGCCACGTCGTACGTGGCGGCGCTGGCTGTTGCGAAGAAGCTTGATCATCAGTCACGATCTCGTTGATCGGCTGGACTCCTCTGCCCCTCACTCGACGGGTTCTTGAAGAACGCGACGAGGAAAAGCGCGACTGCGACGACAGCCAGCACGTGAACAAATCCGCCCAAGGCCGACGTGGCCACCCCGAGCACCCAAAGCCCAGCCAGAACGATGGCCGCGATTCTGAGGGGAGCCATCTAGGTAGCCTCTCCCGGCGAATCCACGACGCTCGGGGCGACCGGGTTTGGTGCGGTACTCGAAGCGGTGCCGTGCGTGACGTGAGCGAGCGCCAGCTCCACTTGAGCGTCGAAGAGCTCTTGCTTGGGCACGACGGAGCTGACGATGTTCTGGATCTGCGACCGGGAGTATTCTGCCTCCTGTGCTTCCGGATGTGCGTTCATGACGTCTCGGTACTGCTTGAGGGCTTCGCCCAGATCCTTCGCCTTGTAATGCGCCTCATGCGCTGCGGCGTATTGCTGGCCAGCTTCTGTTTTCTTGGCGGCCTTTTTCATGTCTCGTCCTCCGGGTTCCCCGCGATCGAGGCGTAGGGAGCTCTGGCGTAGGGCGCGAGCTTGAACGCAGACGCTTGCCGCCAACCTTGATGCTGCAGATTCCGCGCCAAGCGAAATTGCGTTGTGATAACGGTAAGTTATCTATTTGCGGCGATTTGCTGCTCGGGCACGTAATCAAAATGATCTACCCGATTTTCAATATGAGAAGTGTGGCCGAGGCGTGTTGCCGATGGTGTACGCCACCGGATGGACTTGCTTGGTGTTGCGACACGCGCCATGTGCCTGCTTGGCGGTCGCATCGACGAGGCGATGAGCTCGGCGCGAAGCTATGTTTCCGTGTGATCGCCTGGATCTCCGGTGGATGGAGGGTTCCCGGCGGATGTCTTCCCGCTCTCTGCCAGAGCGTGGCTTGGCGACTGCAATGCCAGGGCGAAGTCCGGCGCCCCGCGACGCCGCTTCCGGCTCGCAACAACCCGACTGACGGCGTCCGCCAGCCGCGCGACGATGCGACCGAGTGGATCGAGGAGCCATCTGCGCAGCCAGGAGCTCGCGTCCACGGACGTCATTTCACGAGAGCGCACGAAATGGTCCTGGATCCATGCCTCTCCCTGCTCGATTACCCGGGGGTCAGCGACCTCGACCAGTGCCTCGAGGTTAGCGAGCGAAAACGGATCCAGGTTGAAGCTGCCCACGAGAAGGCGGCGCCCGTCGACGGTGGCCACCTTCGCATGCAGGACCGAGTCGCTCCACTCGTGAATGGCGACACCGGCTGCCAGCAATCGACGATAGAGGCTTCTCGAAGCGGCGCGGGCGAACGGAACGTCACTTCGTCCCGCGAGCAGCAGGCGCACCTGAACGCCACGCCGAGCGGCGGCGGCGATGGCGCGAACTACCCCAAGATCGGGTAGGAAGTAACCGTGAGCGATGTGTATTCGCTGTCGCGCACCCGCAAACGCTTTGAGATACCGCCGGCGCAAGCGCCAACCTCCTCCGAGACCGCAAAGGTGAATGGAGAGCGAACTGTCGACTGGGCGGCGTGGCTCGCGCCGGATCATCTGACCCAGGCGCACGCATTGGGGCCCGCGGATCTCGAGCGCCAGGTCAGCCCATCCGAGGCGCTTGCCCTCGGCCAGGTTTTCGTCGCCGATGTTGATTCCGCCGAGGAATGCCACTTCATCGTCGACGAGCAAGATTTTGCGATGGTTGCGCCCGAACCGGCCGATGAAGAACGCCAGCAGGCGGTTATGAATCCCGACCGAACAGCCAGCCTTGCGTAGGGCGGCGGCAATGGTGCGTCCCCCCCATGCCGAGCCCCAACCGTCGATGAGGACCTGCACGGACACGCCACGTTTGGCAGCCTCTCCCAGAGCCTCGACGAACCGAATTCCGATGCCCAACGGCGCGAATGCGTACACCTCCAGGTGCACGTCCCTTTGCGCTCGTGCGATCGCCAGGAGCATGCGCGGATAGGCCTGTTCGCCGCCGTCGAGCAACGCGATCGATTCTGACGCTGAGGACTCGCGACGGTCGACTGTGAAGGCGACACCGGCGACACCCACTACGGACCATCCCTTGAACAACGCGTCAAAAGAACCATCTCCATGTTTTCGGCTTGTACTTCTCGAGCGCCGCAAGCTCGGGGTTGAGGCCGTATCTCCCGTCCTTCAGATCGAGCCCAAGGCCTCTCAGCAGCCCTTCCCACTGGGATTTCGTCTTGACGTACATCCTTCCCAGAGGTTCCCTTTTCTCTTCCGGGTCCTCGAGCATCCGGTCCAGCTCTGCAGATCCAAGACCCATCGACTGTTCCATGAAGAAACGCTGCACTTGCTTTGAGCCGACTAAGGTCTCAAGACGATACAGCTTCTCTGCGTCGAAGCGTCGGTTACTGTTGTTGACGAGATTCAACTCTGCTCCATAGCTCGAATCAAACCAAGCTCCTTCGTAGACTGTCACCACCTTCGCCTCTTCGGACCGCATGAGCCTCCACTTCTTTGCGTACCTATCTTTCCTTTTCACCGACGACCGGCAGTCGAAAACCACCTCATACCGGTCCTTCGGCAGCCGCAGAGTGTCGATGCCGGCGACGGCACCCCAAGTATCTACTTCAAGTATGTAGTCTTTTGTTCGTGGATTGCTTACGTAGGCTCTCTCTGCTGTTGCTACCGCTATGAACGGCTCTCCCGGGTGGGCAACCAGCCTATCCTTTAGCTCTCTCAAGCCGCCGAACTCCCCCTCGTCCACGCTGCTTTTGTGGACTATGGCGTAATCCAGCACCTCGTCGCCGGTCGTCTCACCGGACAACAGTCTGCCTTTGATGTCATCTATCAGGGCATCAAGTGCCACGGCGTTTCCCGTATCTCTTATCGCCGACGCCTCCGTTATGAGTTCCCGTAGTTCTGCCATGGCATCACCGAAAGATGGAGCGAGAAGCTCACTGGTCTCCTACATCCCCATTCCGTCCATGGCATCGTGTTTTCCGTGGCCGGCGGCTGAGTTCTTGGGGAGCTCGGCGATGAGCGCTTCTGTGGTGAGCATCAGCGCAGCGACCGACGCGGCGTTCTGCAGCGCCACTCGCACGACCTTCGTGGGATCGATGACGCCCGCTAGAACCAAATCCTCGAACTCGCCCGAAAGGGCGTTGTAACCGAAGGCGCCCTTGCCTTCGCGAACCGTGTTTACGACCACGGCGCCTTCGGCCCCAGCGTTCTGCGCGATCTGGCGCAGTGGCTCCTCGAGTGCTCGGCAGATGATGTTCACGCCGTATTGCTGCTCCCCGGTGAGCTTGAGCTTCGACAGCGCTGGGAGCGTTCGCAGCAGAGCCACGCCGCCACCGGGAACGATGCCTTCCTCGACGGCAGCGCGGGTGGCATTGAGCGCGTCTTCGACGCGTGCTTTCTTCTCCTTCATCTCCGTCTCGGTGGCCGCCCCGACCTTGATCACGGCGACGCCGCCCACGAGCTTGGCGAGCCGCTCTTGCAGCTTCTCGCGGTCATAGTCCGAGGTCGTATCCTCGATCTGCGACCGCAGCTGCTTCACGCGGGCCTGGATGTCGTCCTTCTTGCCAGCGCCCTCGATGACCGTGGTGGTGTCCTTGTCGATGGTGATCGTCTTTGCCTGGCCGAGGTCCTTCAGCGTCAGGTTCTCCAGCTTGAGGCCGAGATCCTCTGTGAGAGCCTGGCCGCCCGTCAGCACCGCAATGTCTTTCATCATCTCTTTGCGGCGGTCGCCAAAACCGGGCGCTTTGACGGCGCAGACGTGGAGGGTGCCGCGGAGCTTGTTGACCACCAACGTTGCTAGAGCCTCGCTGTCGACGTCCTCGGCAAGGATGAGCAACGGCTTGCCCGTCTTGGCCACCTGTTCGAGCAACGGCAAGAGCTCCTGCATGCTCGAAAGCTTCTTCTCGTGAATGAGGATGTACGCATCGCTGAGGACTACTTCCATCCGCTCGGCGTCGGTAATGAAGTAGGGCGAGAGATAGCCGCGGTCGAACTGCATACCCTCGACGAAATCCAGGGTGGTTTCCATCGACTTGGCTTCCTCGATAGTGACAACGCCCTCCTTGCCCACCTTTTCCATCGCCTCGGCGATCAGGTTGCCGATGGTCTCGTCTCCGTTGGCGCTGATGATGCCCACTTGGGCGATTTCGTTTTTGCCCTTGGTCGGCTTGGAGTGCTTCTTCAGCTCAGCGACCACCGTCTCGACGGCGGTGTCTATGCCCCGCTTGATTTCCATCGGATTCGCCCCGGCGGCGAGCAGCTTGGCGCCCTCGGTATAGATTGCCTGTGCCAGCACGGTAGCGGTGGTGGTGCCGTCTCCGGCAACATCGGAGGTTTTTGACGCAACCTCCTTCACCATTTGCGCGCCGATGTTCGCGAAGCGATTCTCGAGCTCGATTTCTTTGGCTACGGTAACGCCATCTTTCGTGATGGTTGGGGCGCCCCAGGATTTCTCCAGGAGGACGGTACGACCACGGGGCCCGAGGGTCACCTTCACGGTGTTGGCTAGCGCATTGAGCCCGTGAGCTATTTGATTGCGAGCGTTGGTGTTGAAGATGATTTCTTTGGCGGCCATGTTGTGCTCCCTATTTCTCGAGGATCCCGAGGATGTCGTCCTCGCGCAGAATGATGTGGTCCTTGCCGTCGAGCTTCACTTCAGAGCCCGAGTACTTGCCGATGAGGATTCTGTCGCCTGCCTTTACTGAGGGCGCCTGAATTTCCCCGTTCTCGAGGACCTTGCCGTTGCCCACGGCGATGACGATTGCCTCCAGTGGCTTCTCTTTGGCGGTGTCTGGAATGAACAGGCCGCCGGATGTCTTGTTTTCTTCGGCGATTCGTTCGGCCAATACGCGATCATGGAGGGGACGGAGTTTCATGAGATATCTCCATTAGGAGGTGCGGGGGACCTCGTTGAGTGAGCTTCGTTTCGCCCACGTCGAAGGATGTGCGTCACGACTCGCGTCGCGAGGCGCGAAACCTCCGTAGGGTCAGAACTCCAATGTGAAGCTTCGTCGAAGGCGGCCACGACGAGCTCCCCGACCTTCACGGTCTTGACCATGTCTGTTCTCATGAGCCGCCTCCCTCCCAAGAAGGTGGAGGCATCGGCATCACGCCGACGCGGGTGCAATCATGCGAGCGAAACGGTTTCGCGTTCTTATCCATGATGTGCTTCCGTCGTCGGGCTCGAGGCATCAGCCCGGCCAGAATTCCCCGGTGCGGAATCGCGTCTGGGGCCGTACATGACGCGCGACTGATCTGACGCCATCAAGGGGGTCGCCAGTGCCGAGTCCGACGCCCGGACGGTCTGGTCGGCCTCCATCATGGCGTTGCGCATTTGCTCGGTGAGGGTGCTGAGGTTCCCGGGCGAGTGTGGGATCAGAATCGCGTTGGTTCGCGAGGATGCTCCGATCTCCTTGAGCATGTCGAAGTACTGCGTCATCAGCACCAGGTTCATCACGTCCTTGGCGGTCGTACCGGGCACGGACTTGCGGAACTCGTCTACTGAATCGCGGAGGCCGGCGACGATGGCCTGCCGTTGGTCGGCGATGCCGCGACCTTGCAGGGCCTTGCTCTGGGCGTCACCTTCGGCAGACTTGACCTTCAAGATCCGGTCGGCTTCGCCTCTTTCGGTGGCCGCCACCCGCATTCGTTGGGCGGCGTTGATTTCGTTCATCGACTCCTTCACCTTGGCATCCGGGTCGATGTCGGTGACCAGCGCCTTGAGGATGCCGTAGCCAAAACCCTCCATAACCTGGGCAAGCTCGCTCTTTACGATGTTGGCGATGTCGTCTTTCTTTTCGAAGACGTCATCGAGCTTGATCTTGGGTACTTGGGCCCGCACCACGTCGAAGACGAACGAGGTGATCTGACGGCTCGCATTGTCGAGCTTGTAGAACGCGTCATAGACCTTCTCCGGCAAGACGTAGTATTGGACCGCGACCACCATGCGGACGAAGACGTTGTCCTCGGTCTTGGTCTCGATCTCGACATCCAGCTGCTGGACGCGCAGGTTGACGCGACCGACCACCCTGTCGATGAACGGGACCTTGACATGGATGCCAGGTCCGACTTCCCGTACGAATTTCCCGAGCCGCTGGACGATGGCGGTTGTGCGCTGCTCTACCGTGAAGAGAGTTGCTCGGAACACTGCGATCATCGCGATCGCCAGCACGCCCGCACCGAAAAGGTAAGTGACCAATTGCGTTTCCATGAGATCTCCTCCTGGGGCGCACCCTTGCGCTCCGCTTCGTGGGTTGGCGGTCCGCACCAATGAGGGCCTCGACCACACCCCGCACGGCAAAGACGCGCATCCGGAATCCTCTGCGTATGCAAACGCCGAGCCATTTTGACAAAACCCATAAAGATTGAAGTGTTACGACCATGTTCCAGCTGAACAGGTTGACCGTGCAATCAAAATGCAATACCATGCTTTCAAAGTGAATGGGGCGCCACATGCGTGTCGAGGATCTGAATCACCAGGAGCTCCTGGAGCTGGACCCAGAGGGGGGAGTGATCCGCTTCGCTGGGCAGCGCGCCCTTCTGCTCGACGCCGTGGCCATGGGGCTCCACAGGAAGTATCTCGTTGAGAACTTTGGTCTCATCGCCGCTCGAGCGGTGCTGACCCAGTTTGGCTTTGCCCACGGTTGGCGCATGGCGGAGGCCATGAGAAGGGGCATCAAGTGGGCAGGCGAAGAAGAATGGCGTCGTGCTGGCCCCCACCTCTACGCTCTCGAGGGTCTCTTCCGTGCCCAGCCAGGCAGCGAGGACACGGTCACCAAGAAGGGGGCGATGCTACTCGCGTCCTATGAGGCGGAGCAGCATCTGTTGCACTTTGGACGCTCCGATTCGGCCGTGTGCTGGACCATTTGCGGTTTGCTGAGCGGCTACGTCAGTCAGACCGCCGGCAAGGAGATCTACGTCCTCGAAGATCGCTGTCTCGGCCAAGGGCATGCAGCGTGCCACATTGTGGGGCGGACGCGCGAAGAGTGGGGTGATGAACACGCCGAAGATCTGGCGTTCTTCGATGGAAGACGCCTCAAAGAGAGCCTCGATGTTTCTCTGAGCCGGGTCACGGAGACATTGAGGGCGGCAGAGGCAAAGCTCCGCACGCACCGCCAGGCGCTGGTAGGGGTGATTCGCGACGTGGACGAACCGCTGGGAATCATCGCCAGGAGTGAAAAGATGCAGGAGGTCGTTGACCTGGCGCGACGTGTGGCGAAGGTCGATGCCACGGTGCTCATCACCGGCGAGAGCGGAGTGGGCAAGGAGCGCATCGCACGGCTCGTTCATGACGAGTCAACCCGCGCGGTGGGGCCGTTCATTGCCGTCAACTGCGGTGCCATTACCGAGACGCTGCTGGAGAGTGAGCTCTTCGGACATGCACGCGGTGCCTTCACCGGAGCGACGTCGGACCGCCCCGGGCTGTTCGAAGCCGCCAGTCATGGGACCTTGCTGCTCGACGAGATCGGTGAGGTATCTGCGGGCATGCAGGTCAAGCTGCTGCGGGTACTTCAGGAGCGGGAGATCCGCCGGGTCGGGGAGAACAAGAGCCGACAGGTGGATGCGCGCGTGATTGCCGCCACCAACCGCGACCTTGCCCATAGCGTCGCCAAGAGCATGTTCCGCCAGGATCTCTACTACCGCCTCAAGGTTGTCGAGTTGCACGTTCCACCGCTTCGCGATCGCCGCGACGACATCCTGCCACTCGCCCGGCTGCTGCTAGCGCATACAGCGACGCGGATGGATCGTAAGATATCGGGCCTCGCCCCGAGCGCAGCCGATCAGCTACTGCGTTACGAATGGCCAGGCAACGTGCGGGAGCTCGAGAACGCCATGGAGCGTGCTGTCGCGCTCGCAAGGGGCAGCCGCGTTCAGCTCGAGGATCTCCCAGAGGAGATCCGCCAGGCGTTTCCCAAACCGGTGGTGGGCGGGGGAACTGTGCAGCTGCTCAGCGAGGTCGAAAAGGACTACATCCTTGCAGTATTGGAGCTAAACGACGGGAACCAGACACGCACCGCCAAGCAGCTCGGAATCGGGGCGGCGACGCTCTACCGGAAGCTTCGGAAGTACGGCTACGCTCGGCCCCCGAATGGACAGAGCAGCTCGAGATAGCCGCTGAGTGCAGCGCGCACGTGCGCCGCGACCCCTCGTGGGATTACGGTGTGTCGTATCGAACGCCGTAGCCGTGGCAACCGTGTCCGACACTGAACCCTTCCCATATTACGGTTGCGGGGACCAAGCGCTTGTTAACCCCTCCGATCAGTTGAGTTGGGCCGAGTATCCCGCATGAACAAACCACTGTCGGCAATGGTACGGGGTGACTCGATACCGGGCACGGCGCGCCACTCTGCGCAGGGCCGTGCGGTTACGCGGTGCGTAGCGGTCGAACATACTGTTTCTGAAGTGCCCAACCCTTCGCGGCGACGTCTTCCGAGCGGTGTTCTTGTGTCCCCATGGATATCCTCCTGTCTGGATACTGTGTTGATACGGCTTGCATCAGTCGATTGTGCTCAGGGTGAGTCTCCTTGCGGGTCGGGCGAAGCGTGAATGCGGACGAGCGGCATGATGGTCGCCTTCTTCATCCTCTTGTCGAAGGCGCGCCGCACGGCGGGGATCAAGAAGAGCAACAGCAGAACCCGGTTGAGAACCCGCAGCGGCCAGTTGCGCGTCGGAAAGTCGTAGAACCCGCTGCGGGCGTAGTAGCGATGGTCGGCCGGGAAGACGAAGCGCAGCGGCCCGAAGATGTGGTCGCGAAAGACCTTGCGGCCGCCGACGCCGACGAAGTCGAAGGTCTGAACGTAGCCGTCGTGCGCCGCAGCGACCATGCGCTGAGCCAGCGCATCCAGCTGCGTGTCCAGCTCCGCCGAGGCATGCACCTCGTCCGAGACGATGTCCACGAGGTTGGCCTCCTGCCACTGCGTGTAGCCGGCCAGCACCTCGCGCAGGTTCGCCAGGTGGCTGAGCGGGCCCGCGATGACGAACGCGAGCTGCTTGCCCGCGAACGAAGGGGTGTGCGTATTGAAGAAGCCCCGCTCGAAGAACTGCCGCCAGCGCGACGACAGATGGCGGTCCACGACCGAACCAGCGAAGACCAGCAGATCGGCCTGCTTCAACACGCTGTTGTAGAAGTCGATGAAGCCGTCTTTGCCTTCATAGGCGCAGTGGTTCGCGTTCGCACAGCGTAGACAGCCGAGGCAGTTGCCCTTGATCGAAAGCTCGCGGAGGTTGATCGTTTCGACCGGTCCGCCAAAGGACTGCCCGAGCCGACGCACCATGGCCGAGAGGCGCGATTCGGCCTCGTCGGAATCGTGGAGGATCACCGTCCGCAGCCCATGATTGCGGGCCGGCTGCGAGCAGGGGGACGGGGTGTATGCGAACTCTTGTCTCGGCAGCGACGGGAACCGGGTGGGGGTCGCGAGCTGCTGCTCTGAACATCGGAGAACCTGCGTCCAGAACCCGATGAGCTGCTCAGCTCCTCGCTTCCGCTGAAGGTCGTACATCTCGGGCGAGTGCGACCCGGCGAAGCGCATCCCGAGGTCCTCGCTGACGGCCCTCAGATAGTCGTGAGCGCAGTTGTCGTGGAAGTGGATCGACGTCGTCAGGCTGGCGGCGTACTTGCCGGCGAAAACGCTCCCTGCGCCTCGCTCGTGAACGAGCTCGATGAACCGCTTCAAGCCGGCTGGGACCAGCAGCACGTAGACCGGGCAGGCCCAAAGCACAACGTCCGCGGCGCGCACCTCGGCGATCACCGCAGCGAAGGCCTCGGGGTCGCGCTCGAGCTTGCGGATCCGACTCGCGACATCCACGACCGACCACGCGTGTTGCGGAAACCGCTCCTCGAGGTAGCGCACGTATTGTCGAGTGACGCTCACCTCACCCTTGGGACTTCCTGCGATCACGAGAGCTCTCATGAGACCAACTCCGATGAACGTCTCCGCGGGCCGTGCGTCGGAGACTGCATAATTCGATTGATCGATTGAATTCGGGTTGAGCGTGGTACTTCCTTTTTAGGACGCATCGGTGAGCTCCTATGGCGTTACGCCCTTGAGGTAGGTCTTGAGGATGAAGTCGAGGTACTGATCGTCGTAGCTCGGGGGGCTGGCCTTCAGACCCGCCTCTGGCACATATCGATCTCGGCACTGGAACCAGTGGGCCACGAGCGAAAGGAAACCGATGAGGATGAACTGCGGCGCCACATCGGACCGGAGGTCACCCGCCTGTTGTGCCAGGGCGATGACCTCGGTGCCCTGCCGCATGAGCTCTGCGGAAAGAGGCTCCTCACCCTTCTGGACTCCGGCGAGTTGGGCACGCCCGAGGAGCTTGACGAACTGAGGGTTGGCGCGGAAGAACTCGAAGTAGGCGCGAATCGAGAGAGCGAGGCGCTCCTTACCTTCCAGACCCGCTGCCTCGAGCGTCTGCTTCTGGGTGGCGAAGTACTCGGCGAAGCGCCGCTGGAAGACCTGTCCCCAGAGCTTCCGCTTGGTATCGAAGTGGTAGTGGATCTGGCTCTGTGAAACCCCCGCGGCCTCAGCGATCGCCGAGGTGGAAACCTCTCCGAAGCCGCGCGCAGCGAACAGCTTCTCGGCAGCGTCGAGGATTGCCTCGCGAGAAGCCTCGGGATCGTATCTGCGCTTGGTCACTTCATACTCCAAAGCAAATCGATTGACCGATTGAATCGTACCGTCGCCGTTGTTGGCTGTCAAGGGGCTTCTGCGCGCCGGTCGACTTTCCAGGCTGCCAACATCGCGCCTCGACACGGGGGCAGTCGGTCACGCCCGTTCCGTACCGCTCGTTTTATCTGGCGTTTTCCATCTTGTATGCAGGGAGTCCGTGAAGCAGATTCCTGGGATCCTGAAGTGAACGGGGCGTCCGTGAGACGGGACGACCCCCGAGCCAAATCCAGTCCCGACGGCTTCGCCGTCGGTTGGGTTCACGGGAAGCCCCGTCGACGACCTCGGCGGGGCTTTCGCTTTTTCGCCCAGATGTCGCGGGAACTTGCGCTCCGCGCTCTTCTCGCGGCTCGTCGCAGACGGCAAGACAGAGATCACGATGACCGCGGGGACCCACTCGCCGATGCCTGCGAGCGGGTCGAGAGCCGTGCCGCCTGGTTTGCCGGGCGTGGATCTCCGTTTGACAGCACCTCGGTCCGCGTGGAGGAGTAGCCCGAGGAGAAGGGCGATGGCATCGAAGCGCGAGGCGTGGTTGTCGCTCCTGCCGGGTGACCCCCGACCCGCGCTCCTTTCGAGCGAGGAGCCTTTTGCCCGCTTCGTGGCCATGACCGCCGTGCTCGGCAAGTCGGAAGACGACGCCGACGTCAAACGGACGCGCAAGGCGGTCGTCGCCGACCCTGGCGTGCGCGCCCTCGTCGAGCGCCTGCCGGCTTGGGAATCCGGCTTCACGTTCGGCGGGCACAACTCGCCCCGGTTCCCGCCCAACACCTTGCGTCTCCTGCACGGCATGGGCGTTCGCGCAGGTGACTTCGCTGCCATCGAGCGCCTGCTCGACCAGCTGTTGCGGCACCAGGCGGACGACGGTCGCTACCTGAC
>JBFYZW010000259.1:0-11945 GCA_041309305.1 Deltaproteobacteria bacterium
CGCGCGCGCGCCAGGCGGCGCGGCTCGGCCCGGGCCGGACCAACGCGACGATGACCGAGGCCGAGGTCCGCGCCCACGTCGCGGTCACGCCCGAGATCACCCGCCTGCTCGAGCGGGCGAGCGGCGAGCTCGGGTTATCCAACCGCGGCCTCAGTCGGGCGCTGAAGGTCGCGCGGACGATCGCCGACCTGCGCGGCGCTGAGCAGCCGGACCACCTGGCGGTCGAGGAGGCGCTGGCGCTCAGGTTGCCGGAGCTCGAGCGGCGGGCGGGGGGATAGGCAGGGGGATAGGCAGGAGGAAGGAGGGGCCAAAGAAAAGGGGCCGCACCCTGGCTAGGGATGCGGCCCCTTTCTGTCGGTACGTTCTGGTCTCAGGCCGTCGGCCGGACCGCCTTGGCCTGCAGACCCTTGTCGGTGCGGACCACGTCGTACTCGACCTTCTGACCCTCAGCCAACGACTTGAAGCCGTCGGCGAGGATCGCCGAGAAGTGGACGAAGACATCCTCCCCCCCACTCTCGGGCGTGATGAAACCAAAGCCCTTGCTGTCGTTGAACCACTTCACAATGCCCTTTTCCATGTCCTACTTCCCCTGCTGCGCGAAAGGCAGCGCTGTGCCGAAGCAGCCACGCTTCGGCAAAATCTTGCCGGCGTTGTTGCGTGCAGGTTGAGGCGGGTTTTCTCCCCCTACAACACCATTCAACTCCGTCTCCGGTGCTTACCCTCGCAAAGCGCGATTTGGCAAGCGCAAACGACCTCAGTCGGCCCGCTCGTCGGCGCCGACGTCCGGCGCGATGACGCTGCGCGTCTCACCGTCGATGTCGAGGCCCGGGAAGGTGATGCCGACCGGGAGTGCGGCGGCGGCGGCGCCGGCGTCGCGGCAGTCGTCGGCCCGTCCGGGGACGAGGTGCAGATCGAGCGGGTCGCCGGCGCTCTCGCGCAGCGCGAGGTCGCAGGCGCCGCGCTCCAGCCCGGCCGGCAGCGGGAGGCCGCCGGCGCCGACGAACAGGCCGGTGGTCGGGTGGGTGAGCTCGACCTCGGCGAGCAGCTCGTAGCTCAGGGGTGCGTTGAGGGTCGCCGGGGGCGAGGCGGCGACGAAGAAGATCTCGACCACCGGCGAGTCGACGTGCCCGACGAGCAGCCGATCTCGGCCGCCGGCGACGAAGCTGACCGGGCTGGTCGGGCTGCCATCCTGCTCGGCGAGGAAGCCGGCGACCAGCGCGTTGCTGTTCAGCCGCAGGCTGCGCACCGCGCCGTCGGCGCAGCCGACCAGGAGCTGCCAGCAGGCGCTGCCGCCGCAGCCGAGCGAGGCGAAGTCGACCACCGTCGGCGAGGAGCTCGGGCAGGTGGCGCCGCTGACGGTCAACGGCGCGCCGCCCGGCAGCGCCTCACTCAGCCAGACCTGCAGGCCCGCGGAGGTGAGGAGGGCGAGCGCGCCATGCTGCTCCCGGCCGGCGCCGAGATCCTCGAGCAGCCCAGCGGCGAGCGCGAGCGGCTCGGCGGCGGCGATCGCGCGGTCGGCCACCGGCGGGTCGACGCGCGGCGGCCAGGTCCACAGGGCCACGTCATCGCCGGCGTCGTCGAGGACGAAGAAGCGGGCGAGCGGCGCCGCGGTCGGGTCCTTGCCGTTGACCGCGAGGTGGGTCGGCGCCTCGAGCGTGAGCAGCGGCACGGTGTAGCGCTGCGCCAGGTTGACGACGCCCCACAGCCCGTTGGCCGCGCCGCTCGGCCCGTCGTTGACGATCAGCGCGGCGTCGGTGCCCGGCTCCCCGTCGATCTCGCCGCCCGCCAGCGCGCGTGGGTCGAGCGGCGTCGGCGCATCGGCGACGGTCCCGACCAGAGGCTCGACGGTCAAGCCGAGCAGCTCGCCGAAGAACAACGTGCCCGCGCCGAGCTCACCCGGTCGGCCGGCGAGCAGCGGCAACGTGCCGACCAGGTTCTCCTCGGGGCGGCCGAGCCACAGGCTGGTGAACGGGCCGGCGAGCGGCTGCCACTGCTCGTCGCGTAGGTTCAGCGCCAGCCAGGGGAGCTGCACGCTGGCGACCGTGCCGCTGCGCGGCAGCCAGAGGTGGAAGGTGTCACCCAGAAGCGACGTGTCGCTCATCACCACGCCGGCGCGCGGCGGGTCCGGCGCCGGCGGCGGGGGCCGGAGCTGGATGATGTTCACCGGCTGCACGCCGAGCGCGTTGCCCCCGGGGTTCTCGGACAGGAGCCGCCGGCCGGTCGCGTCGCCCCCGTCGACCAGGTTGTTCAGCCAGGTGCCGAAGACCGCGACGCCGGTGGTGGTCGTTCTGCTCTCGGATCGGATCGCGACCGCGCGGCTGACCGAGCTCGCCGGGCCGCCGCCGACGATCGTGTTGTGCAGCACGTGCGGCCGCGATTCACCGGTCCCGTCGCTGATGATCGCCACGCCGGTGGCGTACTGCGCGTCGCCGCCGTGGATGAAGTTGTTGGTGATGCTCCAGTCGACGCGCCGGCGGAGCAGCAGCCCGGCCGAGCTGCGCGCCCCGGCCGCGACGATCGCCCGGTTGGCGTCGAAGGCCGACGGCCCGGCCGCGAGGTCGTAGTTGTTCATCAGCTCGGCCGCGACCGCCTCACCCCACGGCTCGTCGCCGTCGCCGACGCGCAGCTCGTTGCGGCTGACCAACAGGCCTCGGCTGTTGCGGACCAGCAGGCCGCGCGCGGCGACGGTGTGCGGGCCGAGCCGCACGCTGTTGGCCGAGATCTCGTCTCCGCCGCCCTGGCTGACCAGGACGCCGATGGCCGCCTGGGTCAGGTCGAGGCCGGGCAGCAGCGAGGGGTTGATCAGGATGCAGGCGGCGTTGTCGGCTGGCATCGGGCCGCTGGTGACCTCGTTGCCGGTCACCTCGATCTTGCCGCCGAGGGCGGCGACGCCGGCTGCCAGCGCGAAGCTGCCGTCGATCGCTACGCTGTTGCCGGTCAATTGGTTCGCGACCTCTTGCGCCACCGGGTGGCGGTAGTCGGTGACCGTCGCGACGCCCAGGCCGGCGCAGGGTGGCACGCTGAACAGCCCGTCCGCGCCGTGCAGTAGCACCTGGTTGTCCTGCACCAGTGCGGCCGGAGGGTGCGGGGTGGCGCACTCCCCCTCGGAGAGCTCGCACGGGAAGGCGCCGATGCCGACCATCGCCAGCGAGCCGAAGGAGGTCAGCTCGATTGTGCTGCCGGCAACGCGCGGCGCGCCGCCGACCACCTCGATGCCGAGCAGCAACGGCGCGATGCCACCGGTGACCCGGACGCCGTCCACGGTCGCAACGCTGTCGGCCAGGAGCACCCCGACCGCGAAGCCGCCCGCCGGTACGTCGAGGCGGATCTCGCCCCGCTCCGCGTCGCCGCGCAGCGAGCCGCCGCCCAGGCCGAGGTAGACGCCGACGAAGGCGGCCGGGGTCGCGAAGGTCAGCGGCGGGCCGCGCACCTCGACGCCCACCAGGCGCGGCGAGGAGAGGTTGCCGACCACGCCGAGGCAGAGGCACGGATCGGCCGCCGAGGGCGCGACGACGTCGACGTTCCACAGCCAGGGCTCGGCGTCGGCGCCGTCGATCAGCACCGTCCCGGTGAGCAGCGCTGGCGGCGTGCAGGTGAGTCCGTCGGCGTCGAGCGAGAGGGTGAGCTGCGCGACGACGGCGTCGTCGGCGAGCAGGTGGCCGATCGCGGCCGCCTCCGGCCACGCCGGCGTGGCCGCGCCGGCGACGTTGCAGCGCACCTCGGTGCGCGAGATGAGCGCCGGGTCGTAGCGCCAGCTCCAGGCGGCGAAGCCACCCCACAGGCTCTCGCCCTGGCTCATCGTCAGGCAGCCGGTGTAGGGCGCGAACCCCTCGCCGGCGGCGAGGATGATCGGCTCGCCCGGGGTGCGTCGGTTGGCCCGCGCCTGCGCGATCGTCCGGCAGGGGGTGGCGAGCTCGCCGCAGGTCGCGTCGTCGTCGCCCTGATCCGAGACGTAGAGCGGCGCGCCGGCCGGCGGGTCGGCGACGGCGATCACCGTCAGGTCGGCGGCGACGGAGGTGCCGTAGCCGTCGGCGACAGCGACCGTGAAGGCGTAGACCCCCTCGTCGCCGGGCGTGAAGCTCAGCGTCGCGCCGGTGAGCGGCGCCGCCAGCGCCGGTGGCCCGAGCCGCTGGGTGAAGGTGGTGACCAGCGGGTCCGCGTCGGCGTCGTCGGCGGTGGCGGTGAGCGAGAAGGGCTGGCCGACGGCGGTGAAGTGGACGCCGAGGGGTGAGAGCGCCGGCGGCGCATTGGCGACGCAGCCGCCCTCCAGGCAGCGCAGCCCATCCGGGCAGTCCCGGTCGCGGGCGCAGAGCAGCGATTCACCGTTGAGCATCGGGGTCGCCTTGCAGCCGGCGAGCAGGAGGCCAACCAGGAGCGTGGTCGCGCGGGTCATCGTCGGCCTCACAAAAAGTCGAGCGCGAAGAGGACGCCGACGCCGAGCAGCAGGCCGCCGCCGCTGCCGTAGAGGACGACCGACCGGTTCCAGTGCGCCTCCTGCTCGGTGAACAGATCGACGTCCTGCGCGGTCAGCGTGCCGCTCCTCGCCCGCTTCTCGATCTTCTCGACCGTGTCGACGTGCAGCGCGTTGAAGTAGCCGCCCAGGCCCACCGCCAGCGCGCCGGCGCCGGCGATCGCCCAGGTCCACCAGCGGTGACGGAACGGCGTGTCGCCGCCGACGAAGGCGGTCGAGCGCGGCAGGTCGACCGTCACGGTCTTGGTCTCGCCGTAGGCCAGCTCGACCATGGTGGTGAACGGCACCAGCCCCTCGCCGCTGGCCTCGAGCGCGTGCTGGCCGACCGGCACCGCGAAGCGGTTGTTCGCCAGCGGCACCGTGCCGAGCAGCTGGCCGTCGAGCTGCACCTGCACGCCGGGCTGGGCCGCGGCGAGGACCAGTGTGCCGGTGAACAGGTCCGGCGCGACCAGCTGCACCGCCGCTTTGCGCATGTAGGTGATGAGCTCACTCTGCTCGCCCACCGCCTTCTCGGAGGCCTTCGCCACCTCGCGGCCGGTGCGCACGTCGATGAGCTTGAGGTTGATCACCTGCCGCTCGCCGAGGCCGGCGATATTGCCGACGACGAAGGCGTCCCAGCCCAGCCCGCCCATCACCTCGGTCAGGCAGACCACCACCCCCTCGCAGGAGTAGAAGGCGCTCTTGACGTGCTTGCTCTGCTCGAGCAACGCGTCCGGGGCGATGAGCCGCTCGCCGAGCACCTTGGTGAACTCACCGACCAGGATGGCCTGGATGGCGTTGACCGCCTCGTCGGTCGAGCCGAGCGAGGTCAGCGGCATCAGCGCGATCTGCCGGTAGCGGCTCGCCGGGTGGCTGCTGTCGGCGACGGTGACTGGCGCCGCGTTGATCTCGAGCTGAGCGAGGACCAGCAACGACAGGGTCAAGCAGGGGGACATCGGTGTTCTCCTCAGTAGCAGGCGCTGCCGGAGGCGCCGGCCTCGTCGGCGCCGAGGTCGCGCGGCGGGCTCGGCCGCGCGGCGCAGCCGTCGAGGTCGTCGAGCACCGGCGTCAGGCCGAGCGCGGTCAGGTCCTCGTCGACCGCGGCGTCGTGGCAGGCCTCGCCGCTCGGCAGCGCCAGGTGGAGGTCATCGGGCGCGCCGGCGGCGCGGCAGGCCAGCGTGCACGCCGGGGTGTCGAGGTCGGGCTCGTCGGTCACGAAGCCGGGGGCGATGATGGCGCTGATCTCGTCGGACCAGACCCCGCTCAACTCGCGGCTCGCGACGTTGTCGAGCAGCTCGACGTCGATCGTCCGGCTCGGGCCCCAGGTGTAGCCGGTGCCCGGGTTGCGCAGCTCCGCCACCACCACCCTGCTCTGGCCGGGGGTCGCCGGCGGCGTGCCTGGGATCGCAGTCAGCACGAGCAGCCGCCCGGCGTTGGCGGCCGCGGCGTCGGCGTTCGGCAACCCGACCGCCAGCGCGGTCGGGGCCTGGCCGAGGTTCAGCACTGGGCTCGCCGGCGCCAGCTCGGTGCCGGCGCCGAGCTGCGCGCGGTAGACCTTCAACGTCCCATCGCTACAGGCGACCGCCAGCTCGTCGCCACGGTTGGTGGTCAGATCGACCGCCAGGTTGCCGATCGCCAGCGCGGTCGCGACCGCCGCTCCCGGGCACTCGTCGTCGGTGGGCAACACCGCGAGCCAGAGGCTCTCGAAGCGGCGGTAGGCCGTGAGCTCGCCGTCGACGATGAGCGACAGGTCGTCGATGAAGCTGCCGGTCGGGCCGCTGCCGACCGCCCCGTCGCTCAACGTGCCGGCCACAAGCCGCGTCGCTCGGCCGGCGAGCGCCTGCTGGCTCGAGGCGACGTCGGCGCTGCCGGCCGCGGGGAGGGCGTAGAGCGTCCGGGTCGCGCCGGCATCGTCGGCGAGGTAGAGCACGCCGGTCCGCGCCGAGACGTCGAGCGCCGTCGGGTCGGTGACCGACACCGCCGAGACTTTCTCCGGCGCGCGAAAACCGCCCCCCTCGCTCAACGGCTTGCCGCGCATGACGAACAGTCCGGCCGCGGCGTGGGCCAGCGCCGCGTTGCCGCAGCCGCTCGGCCCCTGGACGAAGACCAGATCTTGCGGCGGCGCACCGTCGGCGTCCCACATCGCCACCGCGCAGGGGACGAACGGCAGGCCCTCCTCGTCGGCGCCGAGCAACGCGACGCCGAACTCGTCGAAGCCGACCGGCGAGACCTGCGAGACGCCGAGCGCGCCCGGGATCGCGATGACGAAGGTCAGCACCTGGTTCACCCGGCCGGACCACGCGGCCAGGGGCCGGGCGCCGAGCGGCATCCGGCGTCGCTCGGCCAGCGCGGCGGTCCGCTCGGAGAGCTCGACCAGCTCCCCGGTGCCGGCGAAGAGCGTCGCCCACCCGCCGGCGGCGTTGGAACCGCCGGGGGCGCCGTCGCTCGGCCAGGCGGCGCCGAGGATCGGCAGCGGGCCTTGGCTGCGCCCGGCGAACTGGCCGAGGTTGCCGGCGCCGGACATGAAGGACCACAGGCGGTTGTCGAGCAGCAGCTTGCGCCCCGACGCGTTGCCGGCGTCGAGCAGGTTGTTGCTGAAGCGGCCGGCGGAGTCGAGGAACTCGGTGACCACGGCGGTGCTGGTCAGCCCGCGCTCCACCGTGCCGCCGCCGTGGAAGGTGTTGAACCGGACCACCGGCCAGGCGCCGCCGGCGGGTTGGGCGACGCCGGTGATGGTGAACAGGGCGGCCGTCGCGTAGGGCACATCGCCGGCGAAGAAGGTGTTGTTGGCGATCTCCCAACGCGGGCTGTCGATCGGCGCGCCGCCTTCGTCGAGGATCTGGTCGAGGCTGAGATCGAGCGCCACGCCGGTGGTCGCGCCGCCGAGCACGGCCTCGTCGACGATGAGCGGGCCGCCGATGCGCACCTGGTTGCGCACGAAGCGCGCCACCTGCTCGGTGCGGGTCGCGGTCAGCTGGGCGCCGACGGCGTTCGTGCCGTCGACCCCGTCGGTCGAGGCACCGGCGCTCAAGCGGTTGCCCTCGATGTGCAGCGCGGCCGGCGCGATGCAGAGCAGCGCGCGGCTCTTCCACTCGTGCACGCCGACCGCGACGTCGTTGTCGCGCGCCGTGACGTTCGCGCTGCCCCAGACGAGCAGGCCGGTGCTCTGGGCGGCGAAGTCGTCCAGGTCGTTCTCAGCCAGGTTCTCGAGCAGGCAGAGGTAGTCGATCGTCGCGTCGGCGACGCTAACGCTGTTGCCCTCGATCAGGTGGGACGTCTCGGCCGACTCGTCCGAGGTGGCCAGCTCGACCCCCACCCCGGCGGTCAGGTTCGCGCCGATGGTCACCGTGTTGCCCTCGATCGTCGCCGGGAACGGCGCGGTGTCGTGCAGCACCCCGACGCCGAAGCAGGGCGCCGCCCCCGGGATCGGGCTCGCCGAGTCGATCGCGATGCTGTTGCCGCGCAGCAGCACCTCGCCGGTCGGCGGGGTCACCGACAGGCCGGTGCAGTCGGCGGCCGGCAACCAGTCGGTGCAGTCACACAGCGGCAGCGGCGAGAAGCCGTTGGCGCAGGTGGTCTGCGTTACCCCGATCGCCGAGCGGGTGCCGAAGCCGGCGAGCAGGATCTGGCTGTCGGTCAGCTGCAGCGGGCTGTCCATCGCCAGCACGCCCAGCCAGTTGGCGACCGGGCCGCCGGAGATCTCGACCCCCTCGATGACCATCGCGCTGCCGGCCGCGAGGACGCCGTTGGCGAACAGCGTGGTCGGCGCGTTGAGCAGGATGCGCCCGCGCGCCGTCCCGGAGCGGCTCTCGTCGGCGGTCAGGCCGCGCAGCAGCGGCGCGCCGCCGAGCGCCGCGACGCCGATGTAGCCGAGCAGCGGCTCGTAGTCTTCGACCGTGCCGCGCACGTCGACGCCGAGCAGCTCCGGCGCGGCAAGCACGCTGACGACGCCGGCGGCGAAGCAGGCGTTGCCGCAGCTCGGGACCATGATCTCGCTCTCCTCGACGGTCGGGCTGGCGCCGCCGTTTGCCCACAGCCACAAGGTCGTGAGCGGCAGCGGCAGCTCGCCCGACCCCGGCCGCGGGGCCACGCCGTCGGCGATGCTCAGCACCACGTCCTCGAGCCGGGCGCCGCCGCGCAGCGCGTGTCCGGCGGCGTCGTCGCACTCGACGCGGCAGCCGCGCAGCAGCGCCGGTGCGCGCTCCCAGCTGAACGGGTCGAAGCAGCCGCGCAAGGTCTGGTCGGTGTCGAGGTCCAGGCAGACGCGGTACGGCTCACCGCCGGCGGCGGCGGCGAGCAACAGCTCGCCGGGCCCCGCGCCCGGCAGCCGCGCCAGGCCGGCGGTGATGGTCTGGCACGGTGCGTTGACCGTGCCGCAGTCGGCGGCGTCGCTGCCCAGCTGCGAGACGTAGATCGCGCTCAGGCTCGGCTGGGCCACCAGGTGGACCGTGGCCGAGGCCGTGCCTCCGTAGGGGTCGGTCCCCTCGACCGCGAGCGTGTAGACGCCGAGCGTCGCGAGCGCCAGGGTCACCTGCGCGTCCTCGACCGGCGCCGGCAGCGCCGCAAGCGCCGGGCCACTCGCCGCGGTCCAGGTGATCGCCAGGAGGTCGCCGTCTGCGTCGGCGAAGCGGGCCTCGAGCGTCACCGCGGCGCCGAGCTGGTACGGGTGGTAGGCGTCGAGCGCGAGCTGGCGCTCGGTGGCGCCCAACTCGGCGATGGCGGTCAGCTGCGGCGGGGTATTGCGCACGCAAGCCTGGTCGACGCAGCGCCAGTCGGCGCCGATTGCGGTGCACTGGCTATCGCGGGTGCACTCGAGCGACACCCCGCCGATGCGCGGCTCCTGGCGGCAGGCGGTCGACAGCGAGAGCGCGAGGCCGAGAAGCAGGCGCGTGTGTTGCATCATTGGAGTCTACTCCGTTTCTTGTCCCGCGCACGCCGGTGGCCCCCCGGGCGATGCGGGACCGTCGCGGTCAGTCCTGCAGGGCCTGGAGCTCCGTCTGGTGCGCGCGGGTCAACGCCGCGAGGTGCGCCTCGGCGCGCCTGAGCGCCGTCTCGACCGTCTCGTCGCCGACCGTCTCGTGCACCTCGTAGTAGCACTTGACCTTCGGCTCGGTGCCGGACGGGCGGACGATGACCCGCGCGTCGTCGGCCAGGGTGTAGAGCAGCACGTCGCTGCGCGGCAGGTCGACCGGCTCCTCGCGTCCACCCTGGCGCCGCACGCCGGCGGCGAGGTCGACGCATTCGGTCACCGCGACGCCGGCGATAGTCGTCGGGGCTTGGGCGCGCAGCCGCTCGCCGATCGGCGGACCGCGGTGGTTCGGGTCGAGGCGGATCGAGGCCAGGCTGGTCAGGTAGAGGCCGTGCTGGCGGTAGAGCTCGCCCAGCCGTTGCCAGACGCTGATGCCCCGGGCGCGCAGCGCGGCGGCGAGCTCGCAGAAGGCGACCAGCGCGCTGATGCCGTCCTTGTCGCGCACCAGCTCGCCGATCATGAAGCCGATCGCCTCCTCGTAGCCGAAGACGAACCGCTTGCCGGCGGCGGTCTGCTTCGCCGCGCCGGCGGCGATCCACTTCAGGCCGGTGAGGGTGGTGAAGGCGGTGGCGCCGCGCGCGGCGGCGATCACCCCGAGCATGCGCGACGAGACGATCGAGGTGCCGACCGCGGCATCGGGCGGCGCGCTGGCCAGCAGCTCGTCGCCGAGGAGCGCGCCGATCTGATCGCCGTTGAGTTGGCGGTAGGTGCCGTCGGGGAGGCGCACCGCCACCGCCAGACGATCGGCGTCCGGATCGTTGGCGCAGGCGAGCTCGGCGTCGTGGGCGCGGGCCAGCGCGATGACCCGGTCCATCGCGCCCGGCTCCTCGGGGTTGGGGAAGCGCAGGGTGGGGAAGCGGCCGTCCGGCTCGCGCTGCTCGGCCACCGACCACACTGCGGCGAAACCGGCCGCGCCGAGCGCCGCCTCGGCGACCGCGGCGCCGACGCCGTGCATCGCGGTGTAGGCGACGCGCAGCTGCTCGCGGCCGGTGCGCTCCGGCCGGACCGAGAGGCGGCGCACGCCCTCGAGGTAGGCGTCGATCGTCTCCTGGCCGAGCCAGGTGAGCAGCCCCTCGCGCTCTGCGCGATCGAGCTCACACCAGGGGAACTCCTCGCTCGCGGCGCGCTCGATCGCCGCGGCGATGCCCGAATCGTGCGGCGGGATGATCTGCGCGCCGTCGCCCCAGTAGACCTTGTAGCCGTCATACTCCGGCGGGTTGTGGCTGGCGGTGACCATCACCCCGCCGGCGGCGTGGCGGGCGAGCACCGCGTAGGCGCACAACGGCGTCGGCGCGCAGCGGTCGTAGAGGAAGACCCGCACGCCGAGCCCGATCAACGTCGCGGCGGCGTCGCGGGCGAAGACGTCGGAGAGGCGCCGGCCGTCGTAGCCGATGACCACGCCGCGGCGCGCCGCCTCGGGCGTGGTCGCGAGCAGGTACCGGCCGAGGCCGGCGGAGGTCTCGCGCACGACCAGGCGATTGATCCGGTTCGGGCCGGCGCCGTAGGTGCCGCGCAACCCGGCGGTGCCGAACGCCAGCCGCCCGGCGAAGCGATCGGCCAGCTCAACGTCGGCGCCGGCGGCGAGCAGCCGCTCGAGCTCGCCGCGGGTCTCGGGGTCGGGGTCGCGCTCCAGCCAACGTCGGATCGCTTCGTCCATGGTCGTCGTCATTCCCTGGGTGAGGAGGGGATCCTAGCAGAATCGGCGTGGTCGTGTCCCACCAGGTCGCTGCCGGCCACCCGACTGGTGCGGGCGCTCGACCCGGCCGGCACAGCGATTGCGGCGGCGCGCGAAACCGCGTAGCACAGGCCATGCAGTCCCGCCGGCCGCTGGTGCTGGTCGCCGCCCTGATCGGCACCTTCCTCGCCTCCCTCGACGTCACCGTGATCGGCACGGCGATGCCGACGATCATCGGCCAGCTCGGCGGGCTGGACCGCTACGCCTGGGTCTTCTCCGCCTTCCTGCTCAGCGCGACCGTCTCGACGCCGCTGTACGGCAAGGCCGCCGATCTGTTCGGGCGCAAGCCGGTCTACCTGGCGGCGGTGGGGGTCTTTCTGGTCGGCTCGCTCCTGTGCGCCACCGCGACCAGCATGACCGGGCTCATCGTCTGGCGGGCGGTGCAGGGGCTCGGCGCCGGCGGCGTCGTGCCGGTGACCTTGACCATCGTCGGCGATCTCTACCCGATCGAGGCGCGGGCGCGGGTCCAGGGGTTGTTCTCCGCCGTCTGGGCGGTCTCGAGCGTCAGCGGCCCGCTGGTCGGCGCCTTCATCGTCGCCACCTGGAGCTGGCCGTGGATCTTCTTGCTCAACCTGCCGGTCGGCCTCGCCGCCGCGGTGATGATGGCCGTCGCGCTGCGCGAGTCGCCGCCGCCGGAGCGCCGGCGGCTCGATCTGCTCGGCGCGCTCTGGCTGACGATCGCCGCCAGCGCCGCGCTGGGGGCGCTGCTTGGCGGCGGCCGAGATCGGAAG
>JBFYZW010000260.1:0-5926 GCA_041309305.1 Deltaproteobacteria bacterium
CTTCCGATCTCGCCGCGTTCTCCCACATCCCGGTCTCCATCGCCGGCGCGACGACCCAGGGGGCGCGGGTGGCCAGGGCCACCGCCGCCAGCGGGTCGTCGGCCCGGCCGGCGGCCAGGCGGGCGATGAGGTCGGCGGTCGCCGGCGCGAGCAGGAGCAGCGAGGCCCGGTGGGCGAGCTCGACGTGCGAGACGCCGCCGGCCTCCGAGGCCGACCACATGTCGGTTACCGGCCGGTGGCGCGTCAACGCGGCGAAGGTCAGCGGCCCGACGAAGCGGGTCGCCGCGGCGGTGAGGATCGGCCAGACCTCGGCGCCGGCCTCGAGCAGCAGGCGGGTGAGGTAGACCGCCTTGTAGGCGGCGATGCTGCCCGAGACGCCGAGGACGATCTGTTTGCCGGCCAACATGCCCGGTGTATAGCCGAGCGGCGCGGCGAGGACCACCGTTCCGGTCGAGGCGGGGGTGATCGAGGAGCGTCGGTAGGCGACCGCGCCTCGGGCGGCTCGGGGGCCTGTGCTCGGCCCGCTCGGCATAAGACGCGCGGTGCCCGAGGCGTACGGCAACACTCACGACCGACGGCCTGGGTGTGCGCGGGAGGCCTCACATCCCGGCCTGCGCGGGCCTGTGCGCAGGCCCCCTTCGCCGCCTGTCGGCGCGGTTGAAACCGCACGGCGTGCTCGCACACGTCGGCGGTCGCTGGACGCCACGCAGACGACGACCGATCACACGCGGTTACCAACCGGTCAAGGAGGAGGCAGGCGCTTGTGGCTGCCGTCGCACAGCGGCGGCGTCGCGGTGCGCTTGCAGGCGCACAGCGCGACCTTCTTGGCCGCCTCGACGGTCCACTCGTGCGGCTCGAGGCCGGTCCCCTCGTGCGAGCCGTCGCAGAAGGGCTGGTCCTGCGACCGGCCGCAGGCGCACCATGCGTAGGTGCCCGGGGTCAAGGTGGTGATGATCGGCTGCCGGCCGGCGATCTTCGCGTCGCTCATGGTGACCTCGCGGCCGCGACGTTAACCAGTTCGTCGGTGGCGCGCAACCGTTTACCCCACCCGCGGCCTCTGGTAAGACCGCCGCGGAGCGACGCGATGGCGCTGTTTGGCTTGTTCGGCAAAGGGCCGCTGACCGAGGCGAAGATCGACAAGGTCGCCAAGCTGGCGAGCAACCCGTTCGCCCAGCCCGACGTGCGCATGCGCGAGCTGCAGCGCCTGCTCGCCGACGGCAGCCCGGCGGCGATCCGCGGCGCGCTCAAGCGCTTCGCCGCCAACGCCAGCGGCGCGATCGCCGACGAGGACGAGAAGAAGTGGCTGGCCGACGCGCTGGTCGATCTGGGCGAGCCAGCGCTCGAGCCGCTGCGCGGCTACATCCGCAGCGAGACGCAGCTGACCTACGCGCTGCGTGCCTACCGCGACTGCACCAGCCCCGACGAGGCGGTGCGCTTCTTTCTCGAGGTGCTGCACGCCTACGGGCCGGACGAGCACCGCATGATCGACGCCAAGCTACAGCTGGTGCTCGAGCTCGGTGAGCAGCTCGGCGATCCGCGGGTGCTCCCCGGCCTGACCGCCTTCCTGCTCGACCACTCGGACGACGTCCGCTGGGCGGTGATGGACCTGGTCGAGCAGGGCGCCGACGGCGGTCAGCTGACCGCCGAGACGCGCGCCGCGGCCTGCGCCGAGCTCGCCCGGCTGGTCTGCGAGGCCGACGTCGGGCCGCGCATCCAGCTGCGCGCCGCCGAGCTGCTCGCGCGCCGCGAGTGGCAGCTGCCGGGCGAGGCCGCGACGCTGGCCGCGCAGCTCGCCGACGACTACTTCCTGGACAAGAAGCGGTTTATCCGCCGGCGGGTGAAGCTGCAGGAGTGAGGGGCCGGGGGCCGCCGCCGCTTGACCTCGGCGGTGAGCTGTGCCAGGTAAAGCCCTCGCGGGTTCAGCCGAATCCGCTGGTTCCCTGATTGGTTCGGTGTCTGCGCTGGGAGCTCCATTCCGAGGTCGCCTGAGCCGTTGGCTCTCTGTGTAGACACCGCACGAGGTTGTCGCGAGCTTTCCCCGAAGTCGTGCGTTCCAACCACCCGCGGCGACAGGCGACCTACCGCGGGTCATCGAGGCGTGCCCACCATGAGCAAGAGCGGAGCGAAGAGTGCGTTCAAGGACGGAATCATCCACCTCGACGAGCTGAAGAAGCTCAAGCACGGCGAGCTGGCCAAGGCGGCGGCCGAGATCGGCATCGAGGGCGGCGCCGGGATGCGCAAGCAGGACCTGATGTTCGCGCTCTTGCAGAAGCACACCGAGAACTCCGGTGCGGTCTACTCTGAAGGGGTGCTCGAGACGCTGCCCGACGGCTACGGCTTCTTGCGCGCGCCAGATTACAACTACCTGCCCGGTCCGGACGACATCTACGTCTCGCCGTCGCAGATCCGCCGGCTGAACCTGCGCACCGGCGACACGATCAACGGCCAGATCCGCCCACCGAAGGACTCCGAGCGCTACTACGCGATGCTCAAGATCGAGAAGGTCAACTTCGACACGCCGGAGAAGGCGCGCGACAAGATCTTCTTCGACAACCTGACGCCGCTCTACCCGGAGGAGAAGTTCAACCTCGAGCACGATCCGAGCAACCTGTCGACCCGGATCATCGACCTCCTGGTGCCGATCGGCAAGGGCCAGCGGGCGCTGATCGTCTCACCGCCGCGGGCGGGCAAGACGGTGATGCTGCAGAACATCGCCAACGCGATCACCACCAACCACCCGGACGCCTGGCTCATCGTCCTGCTCATCGACGAGCGCCCGGAGGAGGTGACCGACATGCAGCGCTCGGTCAAGGGTGAGGTGATCAGCTCGACCTTCGACGAGCCGGCGCAGCGGCACGTGCAGGTCGCCGAGATGGTAATCGAGAAGGCCAAGCGGCTGACCGAGCACGGCCACGACGTCATCATCCTGCTCGACTCGATCACCCGCCTGGCCCGCGCTTACAACACCGTCGTCCCGCCGTCGGGCAAGATCCTCTCCGGCGGCGTCGACTCGAACGCGCTGCACAAGCCGAAGCGGTTCTTCGGCGCGGCGCGCAACATCGAGGGCGGCGGCTCGCTGACGATCATCGGCACCGCGCTGGTCGACACCGGCAGCCGGATGGACGAGGTCATCTTCGAGGAGTTCAAGGGCACCGGCAACTCCGAGCTGCACCTCGACCGCAAGCTGATGGAGAAGCGTATCTTCCCGACCATGGACATCAACCGCTCCTCGACCCGCAAGGAGGAGCTGCTCTTGCCGCAGGACGTGCTGCACCGGGTGTGGATCCTGCGCCAGCTGTTGCACCCACTCAACGTGATCGACTCGATGGAGTTTTTGATCTCGAAGATCAAGGCGGCCAAGACCAACAAGGAGTTCCTCGAGTCGATGTCGGCTTGATGCATCGGCCCTCGACCGTCTACGTTGATGCGGCCGCGTGTGCGGCGGAGTGTTGAGCGATGGCACGTCTCGGTGAGCTGTTGGTGCGCGAGAGCCTGATCTCGGTCGATCAGCTGCGGCAGGCGCAGGAGGAGCAGAAGAAGACCGGCGGGCGGCTCGGCGCGTCGCTGGTCAAGCTGGGTATGGTCGAGGAGAACGACCTGCTCAACTTCCTGTCCAAGCAGTACCACGTGCCGTCGATCAACCTCGACGACTTCGAGATCGACGCCGAGATCGTCAAGCTGCTCAACCAGGAGGTGGTCACCAAGCACCAGGTGATCCCGGTCCACCGCGCCGGCTCGTCGCTGGTCGTGGCGATGGCCGACCCGTCGAACATCTTCGCCATCGACGACATCAAGTTCCTCACCGGCTACAATGTCGAGGTCGTCGTCGCCTCCGAGTCGCAGCTGCAGCGGGCGATCGAGCGCTACTACGGCAGCGGCTCGACCACCTCCTACGACGAGGTGATGAGCGGCTTCGAAGAGGGGGAGATCGAGTTCGGCAAGGACGACGAGTCGGTCAACGTCCTCGACCTGGAGAAGAGCGCCGAGGACGCGCCGGTGGTCAAGCTGGTCAACCTGATGCTGGTTGACGCGATCAAGAAGGGCGCCTCCGACATCCACATCGAGCCGTACGAGAAGGAGTTCCGCGTCCGCTACCGCATCGACGGCGCGCTCTACGAGGTGATGAAGCCGCCGCTCAAGCTCAAGAACGCGGTGCTCAGCCGGGTCAAGATCATGAGCGCGCTCGACATCGCCGAGCGCCGCCTGCCCCAGGACGGGCGCATCAAGCTGAAGCTGGGCAAGGGCCGGGAGATGGACTTCCGCGTCTCGGTGCTGCCGACGCTCTTCGGCGAGAAGGCCGTCCTGCGTCTGCTCGACAAGGGCAACCTGCAGCTCGACATGACCAAGCTCGGCTTCGAGGAGAGCGCGCTCAGCAACTTCAAGGACGGGATCCACAAGCCGTACGGCATGGTGCTGGTCACCGGGCCCACCGGTTCGGGCAAGACCACCACGCTCTACTCGGCGCTCTCCGAGCTGAACAAGTCGACCGAGAACATCTCGACCGCCGAGGATCCGGTCGAGTTCAACCTGATGGGCATCAATCAGGTGCAGATGCACGACGAGATCGGCTTGAACTTCGCCGCCGCGCTGCGCTCGTTCCTGCGCCAGGACCCGGACATCATCATGGTCGGCGAGATCCGTGACTTCGAGACCGCTGAGATCGCGATCAAGGCGGCGCTCACCGGCCACCTGGTGCTCTCGACGCTGCACACCAACGACGCGCCGTCGACCATCCAGCGCATGTTGAACATGGGCGTCGAGCCGTTCCTGATCACCGCGGCGCTCAACGCGATCGTCGCCCAGCGCCTGGCGCGGAAGATCTGCCCGGAGTGCCGGGCGAAGATCGAGGTGCCCAAGCCGGCGCTCCTCGATCTGCAGGTGCCCAAGGACAAGGTCGGCACCTTCGAGTGCTTCAAGGGGGCCGGCTGCGCCAACTGCTCGAACACCGGCTACAAGGGGCGCATCGCCATCTATGAGGTGATGACCGCCAGCGAGCCGCTCAAGGAGTTGATCCTCAACGGCGCCTCGGCGGCCGAGCTGAAGGCGGAGGCCATCCGGCTGGGGATGAAGACGCTGCGCCAGTCGGTGATCACCAAGCTGATCGAGGGCGTGACCACGGTTGACGAGGTCACCCGGGTCAGCGCCGCCGACTGACCAAGAGGGAGCGAACGGCGATGTCCAGCCAAACCACGCCCGCCGCAGCGCCGAGCAAGCTGACGCTGCAGATCCTGCTCAAGACGATGATCGAGAAGGGGGCGAGCGATCTGCATCTGACCACCGGCTCTCCGCCGCGGCTGCGCGTCGACGGCCGCTTGATCCCGCTCAAGACCGAGCCGCTCACCGCCGTCGACACCAAGCAGCTGTGCTACTCGGTGCTCACCGACGCGCAGAAGCACAAGTTCGAGGAGGAGAACGAGCTCGACCTGTCGTTCGGGGTCAAGAGCCTGGCCCGCTTCCGCGCCAACGTCTTCATGCAGCGCGGCGCCGTCGCCGGCGCCTTCCGCCGCATCCCTTACGAGATCTGGTCGTTCGAGAAGCTGGGTCTGCCGGCGATCGTCCCCAGCATGACCAACAAGGCCCGCGGCCTGATCCTGGTCACCGGCCCCACCGGCTCGGGCAAGACCACCACCCTGGCCTCGATGATCGACAAGGTCAACAAGGAAAACCCGGTCCATATCATCACCATCGAGGACCCCATCGAGTACCTCCATTCGCACCGCAAGGCCATGGTCAACCAGCGCGAGCTGCACGCCGACACCAAGAGCTTCCCCCTGGCGCTGCGCTCGGTCCTGCGCGAGGACCCGGACGTGGTGCTGATCGGCGAAATGCGCGATTTGGAGACCATCCAGGCGGCGATCACCATCGCCGAGACCGGCCACCTGACCTTCGCCACCCTGCACACCAACTCCGCCGCCCAGACCATCAA
>JBFYZW010000261.1:0-4275 GCA_041309305.1 Deltaproteobacteria bacterium
CTTCCGATCTCCAGATCGCGACTGCTGAGCACGCGCTTGACCGCCAGCATCAGCCGCGAGAGCTCGCCGCCGCTGGCGATGCGCACCAGGGGCCGAACCGGCTCGCCCGGGTTGGCGCTCCACACCAGCTCGACCCGGTCGGCGCCGTCCGGGCCCCACCCGGACGCGTCGCCGGGCGCGGCGCTGGCCAGGTTGGCGGCGAGCACCGCGCCGCCGAGATCGAGGTCGGCGAGCTCGACGGCCACCGCCTTGCCCAGCCGCTCGGCGGCCGCGGCGCGACTCCGGCTCAACGCCGCCGCAGCGTCGGCGACCCGGCGGGCCAACGCGGTGACCTCCGCCTCGAGACGGGCGAGCCGCCCGTCGCTGTCCTCGAGGCCGGCGAGCTCCGCCTTCAGCGTCGCAAACCGGGTGAGCACCTGCTCGAGATCACCGCCGTGCTTGCGTACCAGGCGCCGGAGCTCGGCCAGGCGGTCGTCGACCGCCTCGAGGCGCGCCGGATCGGCGTCGATACGCCCGTCGTAGCGCTGCAGCTCGCGGGCGGCCTCCTGGACCTCCTTGCCCGCCGCGACGACCGCCGCCGCGATCGGGCCGAGCGTCTGGTCCAGCCGAGCGAGGCCCTCCAGCTCCGCCGCCGACTTGCTCAGCCGGTCGAAGGCCGACCCGTCCTCACCGTAGAGCAGGCCCTCGACCAGCTGCGCGCCGCGCTTCAGCCGCTCGGCGTGCGCCAGACGGCGCCGCTCGTTCTCCAACGCCTCGAGCTCGCCCGGCTGCGGCGCCACCCGTTCGATCTCGTCGACCTGGAAGCGCAGGTAGTCGGCGCGACGCAGCAGCTCCTCTTCGCCGTGGCGCAGGCGGTCGCACTCTCCCTGTGCCGCGTGCCAGGCGGCGAACGCGGCCCGATAGTCGACGAGCAGCTGGTCATGCGCGGCGAAGGCGTCGAGGATGCCGAGATGGTTGTCGGGGATGAGCAGGCTCTGCTGCTCGTGTTGCCCCGAGATGTCGACCAACCCGCGGACGATCTCGGCCAAGGTGGCGACGCTCGCCAGGCCGCCGTTGATCGAGATCCGCCCCCGTCCCTTGGTGCTGATCACCCGTCGCACCACCAGCAGGTCCGGGTCGTCGCCGGCCAGCTGACGATCGGCCAGCCGAGCGCGGACCACCGGCTGGTCGCTGATGTCGAACAGCGCCTCGACTTCCGCCGCGTCAGCGCCGGCGCGGATCAGCTCGGCCGAGGCCCGCCCGCCGAGGATCAAGGTCAAGGCGTTGACCAGGATCGACTTGCCGGCCCCGGTCTCCCCGGTGATGACCGTGAAGCCCGGACCGAGCTCCAGCTCGGCGGCGTCGATGATCGCGAAGTTGCGGATCCGCAGGGTCAAGAGCATGACGACACACTCCCGCGCCAATCGGGGCAGCTTACCCGCTCCGTCTGACAGCAACTGAGCTGCCGTTTTCGTGCCAGGCGGCCGCGCGCCGGATCCACCGCGCGCGCTGATCTGGCGTCGCCGGTGTCGCAAAATGCGACGCAGTTGCGGCCGGGCCGCAGCGCCGGTATACCCGAGCTCTGCCGTTCGCAACGGCCCGTTCAATGGTCAGGGGACACGGGGCGCCCTGAGCGTCAGCGTGCCGTTGGCCGGCCGGCGGGTTGCTTGGGGGTCGCATCATGGCAAGACGTCAACCCCGCCGCCGAACCAGGCCGCCGAAGCCCGCCGACGGGCCGCGCACGGTTTTGGTCGTCGACGACAGCGCGACCAGCCTCGCCAGCACCGCCGAGCTGCTGCGCCGGGCCGGCTACACGGCGCTGACCGCGCGCAATGGCTTCGACGGCATCCGCAGCCTCTACCGCGACGCGCCCGATGCGTTGATCTGCGACGTGGTGATGCCGGAGCTCAACGGCTACCAGCTCTGTCGCCTGGTGAAGAACGACCCGACCGTCGCGCACATCCCGGTCATCCTGCTCACCAGCCTGGGGGAGGAGCGCGACCGCTTCTGGGGCTCACAGGCGGGCGCCGACCGGTACATCGTCAAGAAGAACGCCGCGACCGAGCTGCCGCCGGCCCTCGCCGAGGCGCTCTCGGCCACCCCGACGACCGCCCACTACTCCGGGGCCCTGTACTACGTCACCCAGCACGAGCTCGACGACCAGGCGATCAAGTCACGGGTCGGGTTTCTGCTCGACAAGCTGCTCTTCGAGCAGACTCTGGTCAACCAGGCGCGGCGGCTGGCCGGCCTGATCCATCACCGGGACCGCTTCGTCAACGAGTTCATGACGCTGGTCGCCAACCTGATCCACTTCGACCAGGCGGGGCTGCTCATCAAGCACCCGGTGGTCAGCGACTTCTACGTCGACTCGGCGGCGCCTGTCTCCCAGACGACCGTCCGCCGCCTGCTCGAGATGGCGGTGCGCGACAGCCAGGACATGCGCCTGTTCGAGCGCCACCGGCTCTCCTTCCTCCGCGCCGGGGCCGTCGCGACCCAGCCCGCCCCCGAGATCGACGAGGATGCACCGTCGTGCGCGCAGCTCATCTGCCGCATCGAGAGCGAGGGGCATTACCTCGGCACCCTCGTCCTCGAGCGGCGCGACGCGGCGCGCTTCACCGCCGACACTCAGGCGGTCATCGACCTCTTGGCCCGCACGGTGGCCATGTCCGTGCAGCTGATGCTCCTCTACGAGGAGAACCTCTGGCTGTCGATGACCGACCCGTTGACCCAGCTGCACAACCGCCGCTACTTCCTCGAGCACTTCGAGAGCCAGTTCCGACAGTTCCATCGCTACCACGTCCCGGCGGCGCTGCTGTTCATCGACATCGACAACTTCAAGCTGCTCAACGACACCTATGGGCACAACGTCGGCGACCTGGTGCTGGTCCAGCTGGCCGACAACCTGCGCGCCTCGGTGCGCACGGTCGACCTGGTCGCTCGCCTGGGCGGCGAGGAGTTCGTCATCCTCCTGCCCCAGACCACCGCCGAGCGGGCTCAGATCTTGGCCGAACGGCTGCGCGCCCAGGTCGCCGCCTTCCAGTTCGGACCGACGACCGAGCCGCTCAGCATGACGGTGTCGATCGGCATCAGCGAGTTCGACGCGCAGATGCGCAGCGCGCAGGAGTTGCTCGATCGGGCCGACCAGGCAATGCTCGAGGGCAAGCGGCGAGGGAAGAACCGGGTCGTCCTCGCCCCACCGCCCGCGCCTCCGGCTCCCGCGGGGCGAGGGTGAGCCGCCGCTCAGCGCGAGCTCTTGACCGGCGCCCGACTCGCCTCCCCCTCGCTCGCTGCCTCCACCGCCGCGCCCAGATCGAGCGCGCGGGGGTCCGGCGGCGGACGTGACGCCCGCTCGGCCGGCGGTGGCGAGCTGTCGGAGAGGGCTGGCCGACTCGCCGGCGCTGCCTTGCCCGGCGGGACAGTGAGCTTGACCCGCGCGCCCTGGCGCAGGACCTCGAGCGCGATCGTCTCGTAGTGCATCGCTCGACCGACGAGCAGCTTGAACTGCTCTGGCCCGGCCACGCTCGCGCCGTTGACCGCCAACACGACGTCGTTCTGCCGCACCCCGCCCCGGTCAGCATCCCCGCCCTCCTGGACCGCGACGACGAAGGCGCCCTGCCCCTCACGCAGGCCGAGCGCGGCGCTGACCTGCGGCGAGAGCGCCTCGACGTTGACGCCGATGCGCCGCGGCTCAGCCGCGCCGCCGTCGCGCAGGCGGGCCCGGATCTCGGCCAGCGCGGCGTTGTGCTGATCAGCCTCGGCGCGGGCGCGGGTCGCCGCCTCGACCGACGGCTGGTGGCGCTTCTCCAGCTCGGCCGTCGTCTTCGCCTCGCGCGCGATTGCCTGGCCAAGATCGGACTCGGCGACCAGCTGCAGACGTTTCCCGGCGCGCACGATCTCCAGGCGCAGCGCGTCGGCCTGACTCAGCGTGCCGACCGCGCCGACGAACTCCTTCGGGCCGGCGATCTCCGCGCCGTTCACGGTCACGATGATGTCGTTGGCGCGCAGGCCGAGCCGCTCGCCCTCCCCGCCCGCCTCGGTCTTGGCGACGAAGGCGCCGCTCGCGCGGTCGAGGCCAAGGGTCGCCGCGAGCTGCGCCGAGACGGCCTGCACCTTCACGCCCAGCTTGCGCGCCTCGGCTCCGCGAGTCCGCAGCTCGCCCAGGCGGCCCCGCGCCGCGTCGACCTCTCGCTGCCCAGCCGCCGCCTTCGCCTCGAGCGCGGTGGCGCGCTGATCGGCGGCCTTGGCCTCCTTCTCGACCCGCCCCAGCTCGCGCCGCAGCCGCTCCTGCGCCGCCGC
>JBFYZW010000262.1:0-16115 GCA_041309305.1 Deltaproteobacteria bacterium
GCCGCGGCCGGCGAGCGGGCGACGAGCGCTCAGCTCCTGCTCCAGGGCGGCGCCGGCGCGCTGGCGCTGGTCGCGGCGCTGGCGGTGAGTCGGGCGTGGGCGAGCTGGCGCGCCTGGGGCGTCCGGCAGGTTGTTGACCTTGCGCTCATCGCAGCGCTCCTCGCTGGGGCGACCGTGTTGGTCGGCCAGGTCGGCGCGCACAGGCGTGCGAGCGTCGAGCGGATCTTCACCTTCCGCCAGCATGCGCTGCCTGTCGACCTCGCGTTGCCGCGCGGCGACGGGCCGGTCGTGCTGGAGGTCCGGATGGACATGCTGGCGGTCCATCGCGACGAGCTGTGGTCTTGGGGCGAGTCGCTCGGCAAGGTGAACGACGCCCAGACCACGGCCCGGCTCGCCGACGTCGCCGTGCGCCGCGAGGACCTGGGCACCGACGCCGGGTCCGATCTGCCGGCGGCGCTCCTCGAGCCGGTGGGCTGCCCGGTCACGCCGCGCTGGCCGACCGGGCTGGCGCTCGAGGGGGCGGCGCGGTTCGAGGCGTTGCGGCCGGTGCTGCGTTGGCTCGCGGGCCAGGGGTTCTGCGGTCTGCAGGTGGTGCTGGCCCCGGCCGACGCCGAGGCGCAGAGCCTGCGGCCGTCGTACTGGCGGCACCTCGGCGTCGCGGCGCAGCTACGCGACGCGCAGCTGAACCGCCCGCGCGCCCTCGAGGTCCAGCTCGCCGTCGGCGCGGCGCCGCCTGAGGGCGAGGCGATCGTCGTGCAGCCGACCGACGGAGCGACGGTGCAGCGTCTGGTCGAGGCGTCGCTGGCGGCGCAAGGAGCGGCGGACGCCACCGGCGCGCCACGCCCGATCGTCTGGTGGCTGGGCCCGGCGGCCGAGGCGCCCTGAGCGCCGGGGTCAGAGCGCGACGCGCAGCGCGACGCCGACGGTGACGAGCGGCGCGCGGATCGCGAAGCCCTCCTCGAGGCCCTCGAACGGCAGCGGCGGCAGCGTGTAGCTGTAGTGCAGCTCGCCGTTGTCGCCCAGGTGGTGCTGGGCGTAGACGTTCAGGTCGAGAAATGTGAGCAGCCGGACCAGGGTGTCGAGGCGGACGAGGAACGACTGGTCGCTCAGGTTGCCGAGCCCGCTCAGCGTGAAGGTGGTGTCGTTCCACAGCCCGGGTTGGGGCAGGAAGAGGTAGGCGCCCAGGTAGTGGCGGCCGAGGTAGAGAGGCGTGAACCGGTTGTTCAGCGCCAGCCAGGGGTAGAGGTGGGCATCGGCGTACCCGGCGTCGTTGTAGAAGTACTCGACGCCGACGGTGACGGTGTCCTGATCGCTGTAGCGCGCGGTCAGCTCGAGCGCGCTGCTGCCCTGCAGGATCCAATCGTCGCGGCGGTCGATCTCCCGCGGGAACTGCAGACGCAGAGGGTCGAGCGGCCCGCGGTAGAACGGCGCCTCAAGCCCGCGCTGGGCGGCGAGCTCGGCGCGCAGGTCGAAGAGCCACAGCCCGGTCGAGAGGTCGACGCCGAGCTGGTGGGGCTGGTTGTTGCGCGCCGCCCAGGTGAGGGCGAGCTCGGTGAGGCCGACGAGCAGCTCGGCGCGCAGCGCGCCGCCGACGTTCTTGGGGTTCTCCGCCTCGTCGAGGTTGGCGACCGCGTAGAGGTTCCAGCCCAGCTGTTCGAGCGGCAGGTGGGCGCGGATCATCGTCACGCCGTTGCGCTCGTCGATGATCGCCAGCGGGTCGCGCTTCTGGCGGTTGAGGAAGTCGGTCGGGTTCCAGAAGCGCCCCGAGCCCCAGCGCACCGGCTGCTTGCCGACCGTGACGTAGACGGTGTGCAGCAGATCGAACTTGAGCCACAGTTGGTCGAGCAGCACGCGGGTGCTCTCGCGCGGCAGGCCGAAGGCGTCGGTGCTGCCGGCCCGCACCGTCGCGTCGTAGCTCAGCCGGCCGCGGGCGTAGGCGCGCACGCGGTCGTTCGGCCGGCCGTCGAGGTAGATGTCGAGCAGGGTCGGGTTGTGCCAGGCGTTCTTCTCTGCCGGCGTGTCGTCGACGGCGTCGAGCTGGAGCCGGGTGTAGAACAACCCGCCGAGGTCGAGCCAGTCCTGTTGGCTGTCGAGATCGTCCGCGAGTCGATCGGTGAGCGCGCGGTCGGGCGCGCTCACCTCCGCCGCTGTGCCATCGTCAGGCGGGCCGAACAGCTCGGCCTCACGGCTCGACTCTGCGGCCGCGGGTTCGGCGGTCGGGGGCTCGGCGGTCGGGGGCTCGACGGTGCCGAAGAGCTCGGCTTCACGCTCGGCCTCGGTCTGGGCGACGAGCAGCGCGCCGGCGACGAGGATGGCGCCGGGCGTCATCGGCTCTTACTCTCCAGCCACGCCTTGGTGAAGATGTTCGGCGCCAGCGGCTTGAGGTCGACCTTGCGCAGCACGACCAGCGTGCTGTTGCCCTTCTCGACCTCGTCGAAGATGCGGATCTCCTGCGGCACGTAGACGTCGGTGCCCTTGTCCTCGGAGAAGAGGGTCTGCCACTTCGGGTAGTAGGTGGTGCGCATCAGCTTGCCCGAGAGAGCCAGCTCCTGCGCCTTGAGGATGTTGAGCGACGACTGATCGATCCACAGGTGCATCACCGGGTAGGCGACGTCGACCCCCGGCTTGGCGGCGAGCTTCAGGTGGTGCACCGCGAAGGCGCCGAGCTTCTCGGCGCCGACATAGGTCGGGGTGTACTCCTCGGCCAGGCGTGACTCGTCGAAGTCGGAGCGCTGCGAGCCGGTGCCGCCGATCCGCTCGCGTTCGGTGCGCCGCTCCCACTTGCCGACCGAGGGGTCGTAGAAGAAGAGATTCTTGTCGAGGCGCAGGTAGCCCTTGCCCGCCTCGGCCTTCGGCCGGGTGAACAGGATCATCAGCTTGTCGTCGTCGTCTCGCCGGTAGATGACCGCCTCGTAGAGGAGGTCGTCCTTGTCGCGCTCCTTCTGCTCGATGTAGGCGAGCGCGGTGTAGTCGCCGGAGTTGCGCTGCCGGTCGTCGATGATCTTCAGGATCTCGGTCATCCGCGCCTCGTCGAGCGGCGCCTGAGCGAGGGCGGTGGCGAGGATCAGGCTGGCGAGCATGCGGCTCTCCTCATTCGGCGCGGTGGATCGCGGTGACCGGGACCAGCCGCGCGGCGCGCACCGCGGGCCAGAAGGCGGCGATCGCGGTGACCAGGGTGAAGACCAGGATCGTCCCGACGAGTTGGCCGGGGCGAACGGTGAGGGTCAAGGTGTCGCTCATCAAGATCGCCCGGACGGCGTCGACGCTGAGCGGGATGGCCAGCGCATTGAGCAGCGTCGCGAGCAGCCCGCCGCTCAGGGCGCCGAGCGCGCTGGCGCCGGCGCCGAGGATCGCCGCCTCGGTGAGGAAGAGGCGCAGCACCGCGCGCCGGTGCATGCCGATCGCCCGGAGTGTGCCGATCTCGTTGGTCCGCTCGCGCACGGCGATGAACATCGTGTTGACCACGCCGATGACGATGATGACCAGCAGGATGGCGACCAGGAAGAAGGAGAGCGAGTCGAGCGCGGTGATCGCCCACTTCATCATGCCGACCTCGTCCTGCCAGGTGGTCAGGTCGAGCCGTTGGCCGAGCCAGTCCTCGCCGGCGACCGACTCGAACTTCATCCAGAAGGGCGCCGGCTGGTGGTCCATCACCGTGTAGCCCTTGGCCGCGAGCGTGGCGCGCAGGTCGGCCATCACCGTCGCCGCGCGCTCGGGGTCTTTGAGGTAGATCTGGATCGCGCCGGAGATGTCGTCGGCGAGCTGGTACATGCGCTGGATGCCGGCCTTGGGCAAGAAGGCCGCCCAGTTGCTCATGAAGCCCAGGTCCTTGGCCACCGCCACCAGGCGGACGTCGAGCGTGTTGGTGGTCCCGCCGGTCGACTCGGCGCTCAGGGTCAACAGGTCGCCGATGTCGACCCCGAGGCGCTTGGCCTGGGAGGCAAAGAGCATGATCGTATCCGGTCCGCGCAGGTCGGCGAGGTTGCCACGGATCTGCTCGCCACCGCCGTCCTTGTATTCGCGCTCGGCGGCGAGCTGGAGCTGCCCGGCGAAGGCCGTCTCCTCGGCGATGTCGATGCCGTACAGCCCGGCGTAGAGGCTCGAGGTCGGGCTGATGACCTTGGCCCAGCCGCGCGAGCGGTCGACCAGGTAGGCGATGTCCGGTACGGTCTCGCTGACGATCTGCCGCAGCGCGGTGGTGTTCTCGATCAACGGCCAGGCGTCGGTGGCCTTGGCCTTGTAGAAGCCGCCCAGGTTGACGTGCCCGGTCGACAGGACCGTGGCCGAGCGGATCATCGTGTCGGTGATCCCCTGCGACAGCGCCATCAACAGGACCAAAAACAGCGAGACGAAGCCGAGGGCGGCGGAGAGCAGCAGGGTGCGTCGCTTCGCCTGCAGCAGGTTACGCCAGGCGATGACCAGGGTGGTGCCCATCGCTCACTCCTTGCTCTGCATCGCGACCACCGGCGAGATCCGCGCCGCGATGCGCGCCGGGTAGACGGTCGAGACCAGGCTGACCAGGAAGATGACCACCAGCGCGAAGAGCACGTTGCCGACCCCGACGGCGGGGAAGAGCCGCGGCCCGGAGAAGAGGAAGATCATGAAGTCGTTGATCGCCGGCACGCCGACGTGGCCGAGCAGCGCGACCAGGCCCGCCCCGGCGACCGCGCCGACCAGGCCCGCGACCGCGCCGAGCATCAGGGTCTCGAGCAGAAAGACGGTCATCACGAAGGAGCGCTGGGCGCCGAGGGCCCGCATCGTGCCGATCTCGCTCACCCGTTCGAGGGTCGACATGACCATCGAGTTGTTGATGATCGCCAGCGCGACCAGGAAGATGATGAAGATCGCCACGTAGAGGACGATGCGGATGACGACGATCAGCTGGCCGATGATCCCCGAGGCCTGCTGCCAGTCGATCACCCTCAGGCCGAGGCCCTGCTCCTCGCTGACCTTGGCGATCGCCGCCTGGGTGGCGCGGAGCTGGCTCGGATCGGCCAGGATCACCGCCGCGTTGAGTGCCAGGCCGCGATCGATCTGCGCCGGGTCGAAGCTGTCGGCGGCCTGCTCGGCGAGGGTCAACCTGCCGCTGGTGGCGAAGACTTCCGGCTCGTCGACGCGGGCCGCCTGGCCGTCGGTCTCGAGCGCCGCCGGCGCGCCGAACAGCATCGTCTCGGCGTCGTCGCGGCTCACCGCCCGGGCGCCGACCTCGGCGCGGATGCCGGCCAGCTCGGCGCGCTTCTCCTCGGTCATCACGCCGTACAGCTCGCGGAAGCTGACCAGGTCGAGCAGGTTCTGCGCTCCGGCCAGCTCCGAGCGCTCGAGGGAGGTGAAGCGGTAGATGCCCCAGATGCGCACGTTGAGCGCCTTGATGTAGCCGCTCTTGGTGTAGGAGCGCAGCGTGAGCGTGTCGCCGACGTTGACCTTGTACAGCCGAATCAGCGGCGCGACCCGATCGTAGAAGATCGTGCGCCGGTCGGCGACGTTCTCGTCGGTGACGGTGAGCAGCGCCTTGACCACCTCCTCGACGCTACCGGTCGCGCCGACCAGGGGCCCGACCTCGGCGACGACCTTGGCCGCGTGCTCGGGGCTGAGCTCGTAGGTGACGCGCCGGTACTGGTTGGGCAGCCGCCGAGCGCGGTCCTTGGTCTCCGGATCGAGGGCGATCTTGCGCCCGCGCTCGTGGACCGCTTCGAAGACCCGGTCGAGCTCGCGCGCGGCCTTGTTCTTGACCTGGTCCTCGACGAAGCGCTCGGCGAGCAGGATGCCGCGCTGGCCGGGCGGGGGCAGCTCGCCCTTGACCAACGCGAAGCGGTCGAACCACTTGGCGAAGCGTTGCAGGTCGGTGCCGAGGTTGCGCATCCACAGCATCTCGCCCTCGAGCGCCAGCGGTGCCAGCTTGGCGTCGAGATAGGTGAGCTGCTCCTCGGGGGCGCGCTCGAGCGCCTCCCAGAAGGCGGCGCCACGCACCTCGGCGAGCACGCTCAACCGCTCGTCGATGCGCGCCTGCTCGGCGGCGTCGGAGATGGCGCGGGTCTTGAGCTGCTCCGCCTCGATGTCGGCGGCCATGTCGCGCAGCTGTTGGGCCAGCGAGCCGATCGCCGACCGGTCGCCGGCGGCGACCGCGTCGCGCAGGCGGGTGATCGCCGCGTCGAGCTCGGAGGCCGGTACGTCGGTCTGCATGCTGATGCCCATCGGGATCACCGCGGCGACGTTGTCGATCGCCTCGAGCTTCTCGCGCACGACGGCGAAGTCGGGGATCGAGCCGATCTCGGGCGCACCCCCCAGCCCGCCGCCAAAGAGCGCCAGCTCGTCCTGGGCCGCGGCCGAGTAGACCTGCAGGTGGCCGGCGAGGCTGGCGGTGATGCTACGCGCCATTGCCTGGTCGACCGAGTCGAGGACGCTGGTGCCGAGTACGACCAGGAAGGTGCCGAAGGTGATGATGCCGCCGACGATCGCCGAGCTGACCTTGTGGGACAGCAGGTTGCGCAGGGCGAGCAGGCGCATGATGCGGAAGCGTGCCATCGGGTGCCTCAGTGGTGCGCCGCGCCGTTGGCGGTGATCTGGCCGTCGACCAGGGTGATGATCCGCTGCGCCTGCTCCATGACCTTGGGGTCGTGGGTCGAGAAGATGAAGGTGGTCTGGTTCTCGCGGTTCATCTGCTTCATCAGATCGATGATCGACTGGCCGGTCTGCGAGTCGAGGTTGCCGGTCGGCTCGTCGGCGAGCACGACCTGGGGCTTCGCGACCAGCGCCCGGGCGATGGCGACGCGCTGCCGCTGCCCGCCGGACAGCTCGTTCGGGCGGTGGCGCAGGTAGTCCTTGAGGCCGACCCGGTCGACGATCTCCTCGACCATCCGCCGCCGCTCGTCGCGCGTCCGGTTGCCCTGGAGCAGCAGTGGGAACTCGACGTTCTGGTAGACGCTCAGGACCTGCACCAGGTTGAAGGTCTGGAAGATGAAGCCGAGCTTGTGAAGTCGGAGCTCGGTCAGCGCGTGATCGTCGAGCGTGCCGGTTTCGGCGCCATCGACGACCACCGACCCGGAGGTCGCGGTGTCGACGCAGCCGACCAGGTTGAGCAGGGTGGTCTTGCCGCTGCCCGACGGACCGGCGATGGCGGTGAACTCGCCCTTGTCCAAGGCCAGGTCGACGCCGCGCAGCGCGCGGACCAGCGTCTTGCCGAGGGCATAGTCTTTGACCACCTGGGTAAGCTTGACGATCTCTGGCATGGGATTCTCCGGGAGGGCTTCTACAGTGGTTCTGTATCCACCGCCGGTCAATACGGTTTCACCCTCGACGGCGCGCGCGACCGGTCTCGGTCGAGTCGGGGGAAGACCGCGCTGACCAGTTGTCGACGGATTGATAATCGGTCAGGAGTGACTATCAACTCGCGGACAACTGGTCAGGTGGTCGCCGGCTACTGCAGGCTGCCGGTGATCCGGTAGTAGTCCGCGGTCCGGTCGATGCTCGCGCCGGTGAGCGTCCAGACAGCGTCGGTGCCCGGCGGCAGGTTGGCGATGCCGCCCAGGTCGATCTCCGGGATCGGGAAGGACTGGAGGACGCTGCCGATCAGGTTCGGAAGAATGAGCCCGAGCAGCTCGGCGAACAGGTCACTCATCACCGCCTGGTAGCCCGGGTCGTCGATGGCGAAGACCTCGACCTCGATCTGGGGCTGGTCGTCGAAGAGCACGGTCAGCTCGTTGGTCGCCTGGTTGATGTCGACCGAGCCGCCGAGGACGGCTGAGAGGTAGAGGCCGACGTTGATCGTCCCGGCGCCGGCGCCGGCGCCCAGCAGGGCGCCCAGGTCCACCGCGGCCTGGATCTCCAGGTCGCCGACGCCGAGCTGGACCTCGTAGCCGTCGCGGCCGGGCATCAGCACCGGCGGCAGGTGGGCGACCATCGACATCTCGACCCCGTCGAGGCCGCTGCCGGCGACCAGGCCCGAGATGTCGGCGGCGTCGAGGTCGAGCCCGCCGCCGTACCAGAGGGCCCAGAGCACCTGGTTCATCATGTCGTCCTTGAGGCCCATGCCGAACTCGTAGGCCGAGGCGGAGAAGGCGGGCAGCGCGCCGCTCTTCTTGATCGCGCCGATGGCCGCGACGGGGATGTTGGCACCGCGCGCCGCGGGATAGACCTGGGCGTAGAGGCCCAGCTGGCCGTAGCCCGGGTTGGGGCTCGTCGCCGGGCAACCGGCCGGCTTGGTCAGGCCGGTGGCGGTCGGGCCACAGAAAACGATCCGGTCGAGCGCCGAGGCGAGCAACAGCTGCATGTCGAGCGGCGGCGGGATGACGAAGTCGCTCTCGAGCGCGAAGCCGGCGAGCAGCTCCTCGACCAACGGCGGGATCTCGTCGCGCAAGACGTCCTCGAGCGCGTCCTCGATCATGTTGCTGAGCAGGTCGACCACGGTGTTGGCGATCCAGTCGCACAGCCAGTCGATCCACGAGGCGCAGCTCATGTCGAGCCCGAGGTCGGAGCTGTTGATCGTCATCGACGCGACGGTCACCTGCGGCTGCCCGGAGACCAGGCTGACGCCCAGGGTCGCGGTGGCGTCGATCTGGTTGGCGTAGGCGGTGCCCTGAACGTCGATGGTCGCGATCGTCGTCGGCCCGAGCCCGAGGACGCACTCCCGGTCGCGGGCCCAGAGGCGGATCGGGAACTCGAAGCCCCGCCCGGGCGTGCTGTCGCCGATGCGCGCCTGGAGGCGCAGCCCGCCGTCGACCGCCTGCAGCGAGATCAGGTAGGGACCCTCGACCACGATCGGCGGACTCGGGCTCGGCCGTTCGACCAGGTAGTCGATGTCGGCCCAGGTGTCGGGGAAGCTGCAGCTGTTCGAGTGGTAATGCGAGGTGAAGTCGTACCCAGGCGCGACCAGGGTGTTGAAGTCCTGGGTTTGCAGGATCCGCTCGCCGATGCTGGCCAGATCGTCGAGGTCGGTGCGGTCGAGGTCGTCGATGACGGTCTGGTTGAGCTGGGCGAGGATGCCCTGGGCGGCGCGGGCGCCGGCGTTGGGGCTGGTGGCGGCGGTGAAGTAGCCACCGCCGGCGACGTTGGCCGAGCGCAGGTAGGACTGCACCGCGATCGAGCGGTTGCCGCAGGCGTCGGTCGCGGCGCCGGTGATGATGTTCAGGCCCCAACGGGCGGTCTGGGTGACGCTGACCGGGATCGAGGTCTGGGTGCCGTCGGCGCCCAGGTCGACGCCGACGACGCTCGCACTCTCGATGGCGGAGAGCGAGTCGGTGATCGTGCCGCTCACCGAGATGGCGCTGTCGGCGAGCGCGCCGTTGCTCAAGGTCGCGGCGCGGCCCGGGAAGGTGATCGCAAACGCCGGGCCGGTCGAGTCGACGCGGATGCTGGCCGTGTGTGGCGAGCCGGCGTAGCCGGGAAGCGCGAGGCAGCTCGTGTCGTCCACCGGACCGTCGACCATGAGGCTCAGGTCGAAGTCTCCCTCGGCGATGACGCGCCAACCGCCGGCGCCGTCCGGCTCGAGGCCGCCGGTCGGGGTCGAGGTCAACGTCGCGGTGGCGTCGGGGATCGGGTTGCCCCAGCGGTCGAAGACCGCGTAGTCGAGCGGCAGGGTCCGGCCGCGCCAGTAGCAGTCCTGGGCCAAAAGGTCGACCGCCCAGGTGCAAGGCAGGCCGGGCAGCACGGTGACCACGGCCGGCGACTCGTCACCGGCTTGGTAACCGGGGACGCGGCAGAAGACGTAGTAGGTACCGGCCCGCGTGGCGCTGAAGCCGTGGCCGTCGATGGTGACGCCGGCCGTGGCGGCGCTGGCGCCGTCGGCGGGCAGGATGGCGAGCTCGGTCGGCACGCCGCCCAGCGGGTTGCCCGCCGCGTCGGTGACCGTGCAGCCGGCGGTGACCACCTCCTCCGGCGAAACAACGCTGTGATCGACGGTGGTCGCGCTCGCGCCGGGGATGCCGGCGGTGATCTGCAGCGCCGCCGGTGTCGGGTCGGTGATGGTGTCGAGCAGGCAGGCGACCGTGTAGTCGCCGATCAGCGTGCCGCGGACGGTGAAGCCGGCGCCGCTCGGCGGGTCGAGGTCGAGCCCGGGGGTGAGCGCGACGCCGGTCGGGCGCGCGCTGTCGACCAGGTTGCCGAACGCGTCGCTGATCGGGCAGCTGACCACGACCGGCGCGCCCGAGGCGGCGAGGGCCGGCTCGAGCAACGTGTCGATCGCCGCCGGCGCGGCCGGGAGCACGCGAACGGTCACGCCCCGCTGGTCGCGGACCGCGCCATCGTCGGTCCGGCACTGCACCAGGTGGGGCGCCGCCGCCCTGGGGACGAAGACCCACTGGGAGCCGCGCGCGAGGAGGCTCGCCGGCGCCGGCGTCACGTCGACCGCGGTGCTCTGGTCGGTGAGGACTTCGGTGCCGCGGCTGACGGTGCAGGTGACCAGGACCTCGGTGCCGGCCTCGACGGCGAGCGGCACCGCGCTGGTCGTCACCAGCCGGCCCTGCGGGCCGGCCGCCGGCGGCTCGACGCGGCCGGTGCCCGGAGCCCGCTGATTGCAAGCGAGCAGGACGCCGAGGCCGAGGACCACGGTGAGCGATCTGTTCATGATGGAGTCAGTGTAACCGCGCTCGGCGGGGTCCGCATGACGCGTCGCGTTGGCTGGGGGTACGTCTCCGCCCAGGAGGGCAGCTGTGGGCCGGCGATTGACGAGGATGCTGCAGGCATGCTAATCGGATCCTATGAGGAACCTTCAGGTCAAGAACATCCCGACCGAGCTGCACCGCAAGTTGACCGCGTTGGCCAGGGCGCGGGGGCGGACGCTGCGAGAGATCGTGCTCGGTGCGGTGGAGCGAGAGGTGGCGCAGGCGGAGTTCCGCTCGCGGTTCGCCAAGCGCTCCTCGGTTCGGCTCGGTCGGCCGGCGGCCACGTCTCTCGACGAGGAGCGCGAGGCGCGGGAGCGCGAACGGAGCTCGCGGTGATGGTGATCGACGCCTCGGCCGCGGTCGAGTTTCTGCTCAAGACGATCGTCGGCGAGCAGGTGGATCTGCTGGTGGGTGACGCTCCGCTGCTCGCCCCCGAGCTGCTCGACGCCGAGGTGCTGGCGGTGCTGCGCCGAGAGGTGCTTGCCAGACGTTTGAGCGCAGCACGCGCGGCGGAGGCGGTCGAAGACCTCGGTGCCTGGGGCGTCGAGCGGGTCGGTCACCGGGGTCTCTTGAGCCTGGCGTGGAGCCTGCGCCACAACGTCAGCGCCTACGACGCGCTCTACGTCGCGCTGGCGATGCATCGCGGTCTCGCGGTCTTGACCGCCGACGGCCCGCTGGCTCGGGCGCCGGTCAAGGGCCTCGTCGTGCACAACGTCCGCGCGCCCGATACTTGACCGGCCGGCCGATCGGGTGGTCTGCTGCCGCTCGACGATGACGGAGCGTTTTGGCGGCTATACCCTGCTCGAGCAGATCGGCGTCGGCGGCATGGCCGAGGTCTTCCTGGCTCGCCATTCGGGGGTCGAGGGGTTCGAGAAGGAGATCGTCATCAAGCGCATCCGGCCGCACCTGTCGGCCCAGGCGTCGTTCGTCAACATGTTCCTCGGTGAGGCGAAGCTGGCCGCGCAGCTCAGCCACCCGAACATCGTGCAGATCTACGACCTCGGCAAGATCAAGGACTCCTACTTCATCGCCATGGAGTACGTCTCCGGCCGGGACATGTCGTCGATCATCCCGAAGTGCAAGGCGGCGGCGATCCCGTTCCCGGTCGAGTACGCGTTGAAGATCGCCTCGCACGTCTGCGAGGCGCTCTACTACGCGCACACCAAGACCGACGCGTTCGGCACGCCGTTCCACATCGTCCACCGCGACGTCTCGCCAGAGAATGTCCGGGTGGCCTGGACCGGCACGGTCAAGATCCTCGACTTTGGCATCGCCAAGGCGGCGACGCAGCTGCACGAGACCAAGGCGGGCGAGATCAAGGGCAAGTTGATCTACATGTCGCCCGAGCAGGTGATGGGCAAGGACGTCGATCACCGCTCGGACGTCTTCTCACTCGGCGCGGTGCTCTACGAGGCGATCGTCGGCCTGAAGTTGTTCTCGGGCGAGAACGACCTGGCGATCATGAACAACATCATCGAGGGCAAGATCTACCCGCCGAGCTACTTCCGCGACGACGTGCCGCCGGAGGTCGAGGCGATCCTGATGAAGGCGCTGGAGAAGGACCGGCGCAAACGCTACCAGTCCGCCTGCGACCTGCAGCTCGACATCGACACCTTCCTGGCCGGGAACGAGTTCACGCCCTCGAACATTCACATGGCCAACTTCATGAAGCAGCTGTTCAAGGACGAGCTCGAGGCCGAGCAGCAGCGCCGCCAGGCCGAGACGCCGCCGGGCGCGCGGCTCGGGACCCCGCCGCGCCAGCGCGGTAGGTCCCCGCCGCCCCCTCCGCCGCCGAGCGTCTCCGACGTCGCCGCCTCGGCGGCGGCGCTCGGTCAGCGCCAGGCGTCGGACGTGGTCGAGGTCGCGCCGGAGCTGCTCGAGGAGGAGCCGACCCAGGAGGGGGTGATGGTGCCGCTCAACCGCGAGCAGCTCGAGCAGCTCAGCCGGATCGCGGCGCGGCGCGAGGTCCCGGTCGAGGAGATCCTGCGCGACATCGTCGGCCACTTCCTGAAGTTTCAGGCCTGAACGGCGCCGTCAGTCGCGATCGCTGCGCCGACGGTTGCCGGTGAACGGCTGGCGCTCGACGAGCCGCCCAACCGCGTCGAAGTGCGCCGCGCCGGCGCGAGCCGCGGCCGGTTCGGTCGCCAGCCAGCGCAGGTAGTCGAGCACCAGGTCGGCGATCTTGTCCCAGACGTCCTCGGCGGCGTGCATCGGGCCGACCACGCCAGCGATGTTCCACACCTCCGGGCCGGAGCGGATGAACTCACCGAGGCCGTCGCGCAAGAGCGCCTGCTTGCGCTCGTTGAGCGCGCCGAACAGGCTCTTCGAGCGCTGGTGGGTGCCGAAGAAGAGCAGCACCAGCGCCCGGTAGCCGCGGGCGATGGGCAGCAGGTCCTGCAGCGAGTCGAGCTCGCGGACGAAGCGCTCGACCCGCTCGACGTCCCGACCGGAGCGGGCGCGGAAGCCGGCCTCGGGATCGTAGGCCGGGATGCCCACCTCGCCGCCGAGGAACTCCTCGATCGCCTGGTCGAAGCGCAGCCAGGCCTCGCTGTCGTCGATCGCCAGGCCGAAGTCTTCGAAGTCGTCGTCGGAGAGCAGGTCGACGCTGGCCACCTCGGCGACCGGCTGGACCAGCGGCGCCTCCTGGAAGCGCGGGTCCATCTCGTCGAGCTGGGCCCGGCACAGCTCCCAGAGGAACTCGAGGTAGGGGTCGGAGCCGACCAGGGTGGTGACCAACGCCTCGTTCGCGGCCAGCGTCCGCATCGTGTCGGCCAAAAAGACGAACTCCTGCTGGAAGAGCGTCTCGCCCTGACGGGCCAGGTCGAAGCAGATCAGGCAGGAGGCGAACTGGGCACGCTCGCCGCCGCGGCGGCGCAGGACGTCGAGGTAGAGGCGCAGCCGCTCGCGCCGGTGCTTGAAGGTGTAGCACAGGGCCAGAAGCTCATCGACCGCCAGGGCCGAGATCTCGGCCAGCAGTTGGTCCTCGGCGCTGGCGTGGGGTTCGGTCATCGTCCTGGTCGCCCGTTTCGGCTGGGGGTCGAGTGTAGGAGGGGGCCCCGGCGCAGTCAAATGGCGAGGCAGGCGGGCGGCCGGGGTTGTCAAGATCCCGGCCGCCGGTCGTCGCGCTACCTGGGCGCACCGGCGCCGTTTTCTTGCAGCCAAAGGCAGTCGTTCTAAACTAACATCGCCAGAGAGTGCTCCGGCCGGTCGAGCCGGGCGGGGCGCCGAGGAGCGAAGAATGGCGCGAGAGAAGCCATGCGTGGGGATCGACATCGGCGCCAGCGCGGTGAAGCTGTGTCAGCTGAAGCGGACCAAGACCGGGCACGCGCTGCAGCACCTCGGCGTCGTGCCGCTGCCGTCCGAGGCGGTGGTCGACGGCGCGCTGATGAACTCGCCGCGCATTGTCGAGGCGATCCAGGAGTTGGTTGCGGCGCACAAGATCCGCAACAAGCGGGTCGCGCTCGCCGTCTCCGGCCACTCGGTGATCATCAAGAAGATCCCGCTGCCGAAGATGAGCCCCGAGGAGTTGCAGGAGTCGATCCAGTGGGAGGCGGAGCAGTTCATCCCCTTCGACATCCAGGACGTCAACATCGACGTGCAGATCGTACGCGAGCAGTCGGCGCAGCAAGGCCAGATGGACGTCGTGCTGGTGGCGGCGAAGAAGGACCTGGTCAACGAGTACACCTCGGTGATCGCCGAGGCCGGGCTCGAGCCGGTGGTCTGCGACGTCGACGCCTTCGCGGTCCAGAACATGTTCGAGGCCAACTATGACGCGGCGACCACCAGCACCGTGGCGCTGGTCAACGTCGGCGCCTCGAAGACGAACATCAACATCATCGCCAACGGCATCCCGAGCTTCACCCGTGACCTGACCGTCGGCGGCAACGCCTTCAGCGAGGAGATCCAGAAACAGATGAACCTGGCCTTCGAGGAGGCCGAGGCGCTGAAGATCGGCGGCGGGATGAACAACACGCGCGACACCGACGTGGTCATCCCCCACGACGTGCAGCGGGCGCTGCAGACCGTGGCCGAGAACCTGACCAGCGAGGTCCAACGCTCGATCGACTTCTACTCCGCCACCGCCGCCGAGTCGTCGCCGACCGAGATCTTCCTCGCCGGCGGCACGGCGCGTCTGCAGGTGCTGACCCGCGCGTTGGAGACGCGCATCCGCGTCCCGGTCCACGTCGTCGATCCGTTTCGCCGGATCCAGATCAACCCGCAAGACGAGAGCTACCTGCGCTCGGTCGGTCCGGCCGCGGCGGTGGTCGTCGGCCTGGCGTTGCGCTACGGGGGTGATGGCTGATGATGCGCATCAACCTGCTGCCGACCAAGGCAGCCCGCAAGCACGACACCGCGAAGCAGGAGCTGCTGCTCACCATCGGCGGCCTGGTGCTGATCATCGGCGGCGTCTACATCTACCACAGCATGCAGACCTCGGAGATCGAGGAGCTGGAGGGGCGCATCCAGGTGGTTCAGGCCGAGATCGCGCGCCTGTCCAAGGACGTCGTCCGGGTCGAGGAGTTCAAGAAGCAGGCGGCGGTGCTGGAGAGCAAGATCAAGGTCATCCGTGGCCTGCAGAGCAAGCGGATCAGCCCGGCGCGCCTGCTCGACGATCTGGCGGTCATCCTCACCGAGCAGGAGAAGGTCTGGCTGACCAAGCTGGTCGAGAACAACGGCAAGCTGACCCTCGAGGGCGGCGCGATGGAGCACGAGAACATCTCGGAGTTCCAGCTGGCACTCGAGCGGCGCTCCAGCCTGATCTCCAACGTGCTGCTCACCGGGGTCAAGTCGGCCGACCAGGACGGGAAGAAGATCCTCACCTGGCAGATCACCTGCAACACCAGCTACCGGTCTGGGTGACCCATGGACAAGCTCGTCCTCCAATGGTCCAAGCTGCCGCCCAAGCAACGCTGGGCGTTGGTCGGGCTGATCGCGGTCGGCGTCCTGGTCGGCTACTACTACCTTTATTATGGTGAGGTGTCCGAGAAGGTGACGAGTCTGCGCGAGCAGTACCAGGTGCTCGAGACCCAGCGGGCCGAGAAGCAGGCCTACGTCGACAACCTGGCCAAGTACGAGGCCCGCCTCAACGAGCTGCAACAGGACCTGAACGTCGCCCGGGCGCAGCTGCCCGACGCCGCCGACGTGCCGCAGCTCTTGGCCACGCTGGGCAACAAGGCCCGCCAGTCCGGCTTGACGATCAACCGCTTCCAGCCCGGCGCCGACGCGCCGAAGGAGTTCTACGCCTCGATCGACTTCGCGCTCGAGGTGCGCGGCTCCTACCACGAGGTCGCCACCTTCATCGACGCGGTGGGCAAGCTCGACCGCATCGTCAACGTCACCGAGTTGTCGATGACCGAGCCCAAGACCGAGAACCAGAAGGCGGTGGTGACCAGCAAGTTCATGCTCACCACCTACCGCTTCGTCGGCGGGGGAGGTGCCCCGTGAGCCGGCGGCGCCAGTGGCGCTTCGCACCCTGGGCGTCGTTGGCGCTCGGGATGGTGGTCGGCTGCGGCGAGGAGG
>JBFYZW010000263.1:0-23894 GCA_041309305.1 Deltaproteobacteria bacterium
CCCGAGGGCGGCTGAGCCGACGGCCGTGCTCAACCGTCCGCCGGCCGAGCGGCGGCGGACCGTCAGCGGAGCTCGAGCAGCTCGACCTCAAAGCAGAGCGTCGCGTCAGGCGGGATGACACCGCCGGCGCCGCGCGCGCCATAACCGAGCGCCGCTGGGATGATCAGCGTGCGCTTCCCGCCGACCTTCATCGTCGCGACCCCCTCGTCCCACCCCTTGATCACGTGGCCGAGGCCGAGTGGGAAGTCGAACGGCTCGCCGCGATCAACCGACGAGTCGAACTTCTTGCCCTTGGCGCCGTTCTGCCACAGCCAACCGGTGTAGTGCATCACGCACACCTGACCGTGGGCTGGTGACGGGCCGGTGCCGGCGACGGTGTCGTCGAAAATCAGACCGCTCGGGGTGGTGATCATGCGCGTCTCCTTCGCGCGCCAACCGACGATGGTGTGGCGGGTGGGCCACTGTAACGCGCGGCGGGCCGGGCGCATAGCGGCGAGGGGCGCGGCGCCCGGCCTCGGCGGCTCAACGCAACTGCGGGGCCCGGTAGAAAGCCGAATAGCCGAGCAGGACATGCACGGCGAGCCCGTGTGTCGCGATGTCGCTGACCCGGCGCCCGCCGGCGGTGAACGGCCCGGGGTGCGCGAGCAACACCGCGTAGCCGACTTCGACATGGACGATGCTCATCATGCCGATCTCGACCCCGATCCCGGCGGAGAGGAACTCGGGCGTCGCGTACCCGAGGGAGGCGCGCAACCGTGCCGAGAGCATCGAGAAGTCGGTGCTACGCTCCTCGAGCCAGGCGATCGCCTCTTCGGCCTGTGCTTGTTCGCTCGGCGGCGCACCAGCGGCGGCCACCGTCATCAAGCCCAGCATCCCGAGGTGCAGCGCCACGGACGCGGTCACACCGAAGACGGCGCCGTCGCGCTTGGCGAAGACCTGATAGGCGTCGTCGGTCGCCGTGGCCGCCGAGTACTCGAGATGTTGGTAGGCGGCGAAACCACCGAGTTCGAGCGGCCCGATGACGGCACGCTGGTAGCGGGCGCCAACGGCGAGACCGAGCAGCGAGCCAGCGCGGTCGTCGCCGCCGATCTCCAGGTCGCGCATGCCGAACCCGAGATCGAGGCCAATCTGCCAGTCACGCAAACGAGGCAAAGCCAAGGTCATTGCCTCGACGGCGCCGGGGGCAAGCTCGATGGCTTGGGTGACGGTCCGCAAGCCGATGTCGGTGGCGCGCACCGTGTACCGGCCGGCAGCCAGCCCCGCGAGATGAACCGGGGCGCGACCGATGCTTTCCTGGTTGAGAAACAACTGTGCCCCGTTCGGCGCGGTGTCGAGGCGCAGGCTCCCGCCACCCGCTCCTGCCGCCGGCGCCGCATCACCGACCTCTGCCCAACCGGCAACACCGCACAGCCCGTCGGCGAGATCGACCGCCAGACCACCGAGGCGCGCCGGGAGCAACGACGGCGCTCGGCGCTCGACCCGGAAGGCGCGCAACGGATCACCAAGGTCGCGGAGGATCGCCGTCACCTCGGCAAGCGGTTGCGCGTCGACCAGCGTCACGCCGACAACCCAGTCGCCACCGAGAGCGCCGAGCAGCTCTGCGAAGCAGGCGACATCGGAGCAACCGAGAACGTCCTTGGTCCGCTCGGCGCTCACCGACACGTCCAACTCGCGCACGCTGACCACCGCACGCTCGCCCAGTCGTGCGCGCAAGGCGCGAGCCAGCTCGGCCTCCAGCGCGGCCGACGACGACTCCGGGCCGACGATCGGCAAAACGAGCAAGGGCCGCTCGGTGCTCGGCGGCGGCGCGCTACCGAGCAAGCCACTGGCGAAGAGAAGGATCGTCTGCAGCATTGGTGCACAGTAGCCGAAGCCTCGGAGGGACAGAAGCGCTGGTCGCGCCGCAGCGGCACTGGTGATCGACTCTCAAGCTCGGCCTCCCCCGCGCGAGCGTAGGTGCCGTGATGGCGACCACTGTCGCTTCTCACGACCGATCATCTCCCGGGCGCGTGGTTGCTCGCGGGCTTGGCCTATGGGTCAGAATGCTGGTCCTGCTCGGCGGCGGCCCCGGGGGCGCTCGCTGGCCTTGGCCAGGTCTTGGTGATGTAGTCGGCGCGCCAACCCACGACCCGCAGCGCCATCGGGCGGTGACGGGTTGGGGGAGAGGAGTGACCATGCCCCTGATGAGCAGAAGCGACGGTGTGTATCTGCGCAAGCTGCCCGGTTTCCGCAAGATCTTCCCCTTCCTGATGGTGACGCGGACCGAGGCCTACATGCACCACGACCAGCTGTTGCGGATGAAGAAGACGTTGGCGGTGCTGGCTCGGCTCAACGAGGGACGTACGGAGAAGAAGTACACGATCTTCCACGTCGTGCTCGCCGGCGCCGTTCGGGTCTTCGCCATGCGTCCGGACGCCCATCGTTTCGTCGCCGGTCGCCGCATCTACCAACGGCGTGACATCGAGCTCTCCTTCGTGACCAAGAAACAGCTCACCGACAGCGCGGCGGAGACCAACGTCAAGCTGCGCTTCGAACCCACCGACACGCTGCCGCAGGTGGCGGAGCGGATCTGGTCCGCCGTTGCGGTCACGAAATCGTCGACGTCATCGAAGGACGAAGACCTCACCGAGACGCTCACGCGCATGCCGCGTTTCCTCACCCGGCTCGCGATGTGGGGCTGGAAGGTGCTCGACTACTTCAACCTGTTGCCGGCCTCGGCGATCAAGGGCGATGCGCTCTACTGCAGCGCCTACTTCGCCAACCTGGGCAGCATCGGCCTCAAGGCGGTCCAGCACCACCTGTTCGAGTGGGGCACCTGCCCGTTCTTCGTCGTCATCGGCAAGCTCTGCAAGCAGATGGTCGTCTCCGATGATGGGCAGGCGACGGTCGAGGACGTGGTCACCTCCACCTTCACCCTCGACGAGCGCATCACCGACGGCGTCAGCTACGCCCGCATCATCGGCATGCTCGCCAACCTGATCGAGGACCCGGAGCAGCTGCTGGTGCCTCCCGATCCGGCGACCCTGCCCGATCCGTACGAGCTGGCCTGACACCGGCCCACGGTGACCTCGGCGAGCCCGGGCGTCTACGGGTTTGGCTCGAAGGGGCGCTTGACGTCACTCGAAGCCGGCACGGATGTAGTCGTTGACCGCGGGGGCGGTGAGCTCCGGGCGCCAGTGGTGCCGGCTCTGCTGTCGTGCCTCGAGGACGAACGCCTCCACCGTACCCGCAAGACCGAGGACAGCCGCGTAGGTTTCCAGGGTCCGGTCCGGATCCGAAAAGGTCGGCACGACACCGTCGGCGTCGGCTTCTACGGCAGCCTGCCACTCGGCCAGAGACTGGTCGCCGGCGTCGCCGCAGAACCACTCCCCCGCTGGCGCCGAGCTCGAGTAGTGATTGCCGGCGTAGGTGACCGCGCTGTGGCCGCCACTGTGGTCGACCAGGCATGCGCCCTGGTCCGGGTCGACGAAGACGTTGTTGGTGACCAGGACCGAGTCCCAACCGGCGGCGGCCTCGACCCGCAGGCTGCGCCGGCGGATCCGGTAGAACGTGTTGTTCTGAATCACGGTCTGGCGGTGCGTGCCGCCATTGACGTGGATGGCGTAGGTGTTGTCGTACCAGGGTTGGGTGGTGAACAGATTGCCCTCCACCGTCAGGACGTCGTGGTCGGCGAGGCCGAGGAGCCAGGCGAACAGTCTTCCCTCCGCCCGGTCGGCGAGCCCGAGGCCGACCTGGGCAAAGACGTTGTTGCGGATCACGGTGTTGCTGAAGCGGTACGGCTCGCTGGTGTTGCCGCCGATGCCCGCGCCGATATCACCGCTGACGAACAGGTTGTTCTCGATCAACAGACCATCGTTGTCGCCGGTGGCGTCGGAGCGCATCTTGATGCCCATGCTCGAGGCGCGCAGGATCAGGTTGCCGCGGATCGTCAGGTCGTCGGAGTTCAAATAGAGGTTGTGGTTGTACATGGTGGCGCAGGCGCTCGCCACCTCGTCCGAGTTCCAACCGTTATGGTCCCAGAGATTCTCTTCGATCAGCACATCGTGGGCGTGCGAGGCGTACATTCCAGATGGCCGGTAGGTGCTGTTCTGGCCGCAGGTGTCGGTGTGAAAGCTCTTCTCGACCACGTTGCGACGAATCTCGGCGTGGTTGTAGACGCTGCCGCCGAAGGACTGCAGGACGATCTCGCCGTACTCGATGTGCAGATCCTCAACCAGGAGATTGTCGCCCGAGCCGACAAAACGGAAACCGGTGTGGTCGGTGCCGGTGAAGTCGGCGGAGCCCGGCACCATCGTATAGGCGATCAGGTGCAAGCCGACGTACGCGGTGTGGCTGCGCGGGTGACCGTCGTGGTTGACCAATACGTCGCTCAGCTCGATGCGCGGGCGGACCGTCGAGTCGCCGTAGGACGCCACCACGAGCGAATGGTCGCCGTCCTGGCCCGACTTGAACCGGCCGAAACCATCTCCGCGCCAGGTGTCGCCACGCCGGAGGAGTAGAAAGTCGTGCTCGCCGTCGCGGACCAGCTCGACACCGCGCGCCAGAGTCTCCACCGCCATGTCGGGCGACGATCCGTCGAGGGCGTCGTTGCCACCGTTCTTCACGTAGACCACTCGGGAGCCCGGACTCTTGTCGAAGGTCGTCCAGCCGTCCTCCTGAGCGCGCGGTTGGGCGACCTCGTCGTTGTCACGTTCGCCGTGGCAGCCGAGGTCGTACTGCCAGTCGATCCAGCCGTCGCCGTCGTTGTCGATGCCGTCGTTGCACTCGGTGATCGGTCCAGGGTCACCTGCGCCATTCGGATCTCCGCTGCTGCCCGGATCCCCGGCGGTGGCGTCGCCGCTGGCGTCGCCGCCGGTGGTGTCGCCGGTCGCCGAGGAGTCCCCGCCGGCCGGATCACCCGCACCGGAGGGTCCGACCAGACCTTTCGAGCATCCGGCACACAGAACGAAAGAGAGGCTCAGCTCGAGCGGTCGCATCGCTCGGAGTCTACCATCAATCGGCGGGCTTGCCTTGGTCGAGCGGCGCCGACGGCGTCGTGAGGAGAGGACGGCGGCGGCGGTCGTGGGGAGTGGGCGCCAGGGCGTGCCGCGAGTGTGGGCCGGCAGGGAGAGCGCTCAGTAGGCCCAGGCGTCGATGAATTGCTGGCGCCGCTGTTGCCAGATGCTCCGTGCCTCGTCTCCGGTCTTCACCGCGAAGCAGGACGGCGGCGTGGGGAAGCTGGCGGGGAACGGCTCGTCCGACAACCAGAGCAGGAGGTTGTTGGAGCAGTCCGCGGGCGCGAGCTTGTCCCACGCGTATGTCATGCGGTTGTCGTTGATCGAGCTCGTCTTGCTGAACGCGAACACCGTGTCGCGGATGACGAGCCGCGGCGTGTTCGACGTGCCCTTGATGAACACCCCGGGCTGGAGGTTGCCCTTGTAGATGTAGTTGCCGAGCTTGATCAGGACGTTTTTGAGAGTGATGGTGCTTTCGTCTGTCATGTCACTCGCGGGAGTCGAAGAGACGCCGACGAAGCAGTTGTCGAACAGCACGTTCTCGACCTCGAACGATTCGCCCTCGTCGGCCTCGATGCCATCGTCGCGGGAGTTCGAGATCCAGGAGTCCCTGAGCGCGCTCGGGCCGTCGAAGCGAACGGCGTCCCACGCACCGTCGATGCGCAAGCCGATGGCTTCCATGCCACCGCGGAACAAGGCCGCCGCGGAGTTGCCGGTATGCGCCGGGTCGTTGCAGCTGTACACGGTCTCCCAATCCACCGTTTGCGGGATGACGCTGTCCCAGACACCGCCGTACCAGACCGAGCCGGCGGTGCTGCTCTCGAGCAGGACCGGGTAAGAGTTGTTGTCGCCACCGACGATCTGGTTTCCGTTCCATCCGCAGTTGTCGATGGTCCAGCTCGCCTGGGTCGCATCGAACACGTGCGCGTCGGACAGGTTCGGACGGTACTGATCCTCGCCATAGTCTCCCGAGAGCACCACGTCCGCGTCGATGTCGGGCGGCTCCACCGGCGTCGGCGCGGTCGCGCCGGTCACGGTGACGGTGATCGAGTAGGGCGTCCCCCGCTGCCAGACTCCGTCGACCTTCTGCGAGGGAATGAATGTCACGGCATGGGTACCGGGCGCGAAGTCGTAGGCAGCGAACGTGCCGTCGGTGTCGAGCCCGTTGAGGCTGAGCGATTCGCGAGCCTGCCGGTTGACCTCCGTGCCGTCGACGTCCGAGATCGTGACGTCGACGTCGTCGGTGACCAGGGCTCGAATGGTGAGGCCGTGGTCGTGGGACGAAAGGTCGATGGCGTCGGTGACGCCGAGGACCCGGAGGTCCGCGTTCGTGTCGGCGTTGACCAGGACGAGCCCCGTGACCTCGTTGCTGCGCTGCGCGGGCTCCGTGCCGTCCTCGGGCGGCACGATGTCGTCTGCCGCCGGCTCGATCCCCATCCCGGTGAGCTCGAGCGCGAGGTCGTCGGTCCTGCAGGCACAGAGGTAGAACGAGCCGGAGGCGGCTCCGGGAGCCACCGGCGCGAAGTAGATGTCGACCGACATCGAGGCCCCCGGGGCCAGTTGGACGGGGAGCTCCGGCGCCGCCACGACGAACGGCTCGTCGATAGAAATGTGTTTGATTTGCGCGGTCTTGTAGCCATCGTTGGTCAACGTAACCGTGATCGGGTCGCTGACCTGCCCGACTTCGACGGCCCCGAAATCGCTACTCGTCGCGATAACCCGCAACATCAGATTCTCGTCGATCACGCTTACGTCCACTTCGCCCATGGGCTGACATCCCCACAGCAGCGAAACCATGACAAGAGCGGTCGAGTGTCGGGCGTTCATCGCGGCTCCCACGGTTGGAGTGTTGGTTCGTGGGTAGATGTCCGCCCGGGTGGGCTGCTCGACAAAAAAGAGATCAGAACTGCCGTGGGAACGCGATGTCGCCGGGTACGCTGGGTTTTCTGGCTGCGCCCACGTCGGGGTGGCGGGCGTGCCAATCGGCGACGACGTTGCGCCAGAACGTCTCGGCATCGACGCCGTTGAGAATGGCCGTGATGCAATCGGGAAACGTGGTGGCGCTGGGAATGCTCCCCGGCCAGGTGCCGGTGTCGGCCAACCAGACCAGGGTGTTGCCCTCACACGCGTCGATGACGCTGTCTTCGGGGAAGTCGAAGTATGCGGCCAGGGTGGCATGGGTGCCGACGAACACGCTGTTCGTGATGACGAAGTGGGGGCTGCGGGCCGGATCGGAGCCCGGGTATTTGAACAACCACGAATGGCCGTACGGGATGCCAACGCCGGTGTAGGGGTCGCCGTTTTCGTCGATCGTGACGGCACCTGAGGCGGGGTAAGGCATCGGCTCGAGGCGCACCACCACCCGGTCCAGGATGATGACCTCACTCGAGCCGTCCACCGTGTCATGGTCCGCACTGATGCCGGTGTAGCAGCCATCGAAGAGCACATCGTAGACGCGCCCGGAGCTGAGTCCGTCGTTCTCGACACAGTCGCTGCGGATGTATTGGGCCCAGCTGTGCTCCACGGCCCAGTCGAAGGCCTCGTTGGTGCGAAAGGCGTCGAGTACGTTGAAGACGCTGACGCCGGTCACGGTCGTGCTGTAGGACCGCGGGGTGACGGCCGCGTTGTTGCGGGTGGGCCCCGAGAGATCCGAGTGCTCGTCCCAGGAGGCGTCCCAGGGCTTGGCGCTCTCGACGTCCCCCCCCACCCAGCAGACACCGGTGTCCGTGACGCCGCCGACGAGATCGACGATGCCCCAGCGTTCGTCGACGATGCGGAAGGTCGCCTGCCGGGCATCGAACGCCTTGTCTGCGCTGAGCGGCGGGGCGTACTTGTCCTCGTGGTGGCCGAGAACCAGCTCGACGCTCACGGCGGTGCTCAAGCAGGCAGCGGAAGGATCGAAGGTGCCGTTCGCATCGCCGCCGCTCGCATCGCCGCCGCTCGCATCGCCGCCACTCGCATCGCCGCCGTTCGCACCGCCCCCGCCGCCTACCGTGTCGCCGTCGCGAAACACGAGGTCGTCGGTCCGTTCGAATCCCACTCGACCGCAGGCGGCCAACGGGAGCGCGAGGACCAGCCAGATTCTAGCGCTCTTCACGCTCACACCAGCGGATCCACTCAAGCGCATCCTCCGTCTTCGGGCCCCGTCTCTCCACGTACGCCCGATACATGTCTGCGGCGGCCGAGCAGTCCCTAGTATGTTCCCGCAGAATTGTAGCGGTCAACCACAACGACTCCGTGAACCGCTTCGATTGAAGCGACGCGGTCGCGCGGAAGGAGCTCAAGCACCTGAGAGCGCTGTCGAGCTTCTCGGTGCGGACATCGATGGCGCACTGCCGAAAGCGCGCCTCGTCGCGAAACAGCCCGTTCGGATAGGTGCGCAGGTACTTCGACAGCGCCTGTCGGGCCAAGCGGTGTCTGCCGTGGTGGTCGAGGAGCCGGCCCCATTCGTAGGCCGCATTCTCGGCGGCCAGAGTGCCCTGGCCCTGTTGCGCGACGCGCAGGTAGACCTCCTGCGCCCGCTTGATCTTCCCCTCGCCGAGGAAACAATCGACCGCCCCCATGGCGCCGAGGACATCGGCGCCATGCGCGTCGAGCAGGCGCTGGCACTTGCCGCTCGCTGCCCGTTGCTTCTGGTTCGGGCGCACACCGGAGCCCCCGCTTGCAGACTCGGGCTCGGGCTCCGGCTCGGATTCCAGCTCGAGCTCGGATTCAGATTCGGCGTCCACCTCGTCATGGACCTCGAAGCTCCACGCCGTCGCCATGCCGGCGGCTTCGCTCGCGTCGAGTGGTTTCCGTCGCGTTCCCCGACGCGTCACATCCAGCACCTCGCCCCCCCGGACGGAGTGCAGGCCATTTGACGCCTCGACCTCGACCTCGCCGCGCTGCACGGCGATCGTGGTCACGTCGGTCGAGACCGTCACCGAGAAGAGAGTCCCCTTCACCCTGGCGGTGCCGAGCGGCGTGACCACCTCGACGTACCGCGGCGTACCGCCGGCGGGATCCACGGCCGCCACGATTCGTCCGGCATCGAGACGGACGCGCAGCCATTCGGCGTCCAGGCGCACGAGCTCCAGGCGCGAGCTCTCTTCCACGGCCACACGTCCGCGCTCGGCGCGGAAGTGGACCCGGCCGGCGGGCCCGGTCGCGACGATCTGACCGGGTGCGATCCGGGTCGCCTTCTGGACCGTTCCGCCGTCGTGCTCGACCTCGACGACCAGCGGTCTGGGCACGGGCTCCGCCACCACGGTGATCAGCACGACCGCCGCAGCCAGGGCCATGCCTCCGCCGGCGAACGCCAACCGCACGGGCCACGGACCGCCGCGCGTTCGTCGGATCGCCCTGGTGATGGCTGGCTGGAGCGACGCGAGCACCCGATTCGACGCCCTGGACGTCAGGGTCTGACCGACAGGCCGGCTCGCGTGGGTGAGCGCATTGACGCGAGCGGCGTCCGCGATCGTCGGCTGCAGAGCCAACAACAGCTCGGCGGCACGCTCCTCGGTCAGTGAAGGCGGCATGGCGCGGACCTCGGCGAACAGCCGGGGTACATCGCCGGCGAACTCACGGCACGCCGCGCACGCGGCCAGGTGCTCTCGGGCTCGTTCCGTGCGTCCCTCGAGCAGCTCGGCCCTGATTGCCTCGCACGCTCTCATCGCGCCCCCCGGTGCCAGCTGTCCAGCAGTTGCTGGCGAGCCCGGTTGATGCGGGCCCAGGCCGCCTTCTCCGAGATGCCCAGGTGAGTCGCCACCTCGTGCAGGTCCAGGTCCTCGACGAAGTAGAGCAGAAACGCGACGCGATTCTTGGCCGAGACCTTGGCCAGCAGCCGATGAAGACGCTCGAGCTGAGACAGCGAATCTGCGCCGGCCTCCTGCGGGGCCGTATCCCGCCGGGTCGGGGAGCTGGACGCCAAAGAGTCCATGGCCGCGAGCCATCGACGGCGGCTGCGGCCGGCGTTGAGTGCCACCCGCGTGGCGATCCCGTACAGCCACGAGGAGAATTTCGAGGTGTGGTTGAAGCTGTGGATCTTGTCGAAGGCGATGATGAACACCTGTTGGAGCGCATCATCGGCGTCGCCGGCGCCCGTGAGAACGGTGAGCCGCCGATGCACCTGACCGGCGTACTGATGATAGAGGCGGGCGAAGGCGGCCTCGTCGCCTGTCTGGCACCGCTCGACCAGAGCGTCCCTGAATCTGACCAGCTCAGGTGCGGCGACGTCCATCAGGGCACAGCTCCTCACAACCGAGGGATGTCCACATCGGGGTCCAGCTCTACATTTTTCTGGGGTGTGTGGTCCAGCACGAGTCTCCGCCGTCAAAACGCTCGGCCGGCGCCGACGAGAAAGGCAGAGGTGCCCGGCCCGAGGTTGACGAGCACCTGACCGTCGGCGACCAGGCGCGTGAGATCGACGTAGCGCACCCCGGTGGCCAACGCACACGCGCTCCAGGGGCCCCAATGCCAACAGCCAGCCACGTTCGCAGACCACCCCCAGTCCACGAACCCGGCCGCCTCGCGCGCGAGCCCTTCGCCCCGGGCGGTGGCCCTGCCAAACCGCAGCGTCGGTCCGGTCGCCACCGTGATCGACACGGAGTCCCAGCGCCCGTGCCAACCGGCCGCGGGCGAGATCGCGGCGTGAGCCGCCGACACCGACAGAGCCTCCCCGGCGCCCGCGATCGGGCTCCAGGCGTCGACCGCGATCTCGAGGAGCCAGAGACCCAACAGGAGCTCGCCCTGGACGCGCCCCCCGTAGACCAGGTGCGACCGTGGAGCGTGATGTTGAACCCCCCCGAACAGGCTCAACCGGAACCGCGGCGCGGGCGGTGACGGGTCCGCCACCGGCGCCGGCACCGGCGCACCGGGATCGGGCTCCTCGGGCGCCAGCGCGGGCGGGCGCTCCTCGCCGAGCGGCGGCAGGAGTGGCGTCAAGACCTCCGAGATGAGCAACGCCAGCGTATCGACCAGGTCGTCGGCGCGCCTGCCCTCGGTCGGGATGGACGCGACCTTCAACGAGACCGAGTCGGTGTCGAACATCTCGAGAACCAGCTCACCGGATTCCTGGCGGTGGATGTGGGCGTAGAACGCCCCGGGCTCCCGGTCGCCGAGGCGAGCTTGGATCTCGAACGGCTGCAGGCGAGGACGCAGAGCATCCAGGAGGCGGCGGTCGCTGAGCACCCCGTCCTGCAGCTCAACCGGTGGCTGCGATTGGATGATGAGGGTTTGCGGGGCTCCCAGAAGAGCGGCGACCAGGAACGACAGCATGGCCAACCGAGTATGCCTGAGGGCAGGGGCCGGCGAAATGGCGCCAAACGAGGGGTCAGGGATGACAGCGGACCAGCACCTGCGAGGTCGACCCGAGCCCTTCGGACCACACCACGCAGATCCCCCGCTCGCCCACGGCCACGCCGGGATGAACCGACGCTGCCTCGGAATTGCTCACTCCGCCAGCCGTCGCCGAGCCATCCAGCTCGCGCCACTCGACGCCGTCGAAGCGGCGCAGGTAGACCTCGGTACCCCCGAGGTAGTCGCCAGACCACACCACCACCGGGTGGCCAAGCTGGTCGAGGGCCACGGCAGGCTGAGCTGAAATCGTGTCGGGTTGGCTGATGCCGGATCCGGTCGCCGAGCCCGCGAGCTCCAGCCAACCAACGTTGTCGAACCGGCGCAGATAGATCGCGTTCGGGGTGACGGTCTCGTCACGCCAGACCACCACGGGCCGATCGTCCTGGTCGATGACCAGGCGCGGCTGAGTCGAGGCGCCGCCGGTGGTGCTGATTCCCCCTTCCGACCAGGATCCGCCCAGCGCCTGCCAGACGGCGCCGTCCCAACGCGCCGCATAGATGTCGATGCTCCTCCCCGGTGGCTCGTGCTCCCACACGACCACGATTCGGTCCTGGGAATCGACCGCGACCACCGGGGCCCACGCCTGACGCAAGCCGCCGCTCAGGCAACCGCCGGTGGCGGAGCCACCGAGGCCGACCCACGTCGCCCCATCGTACACCGCGGCGCACACCGTGTTGGGGGTGCCGACGCGGCGCCACGCAACCACCGGACGACTGCCGCGTGTGAACGCCAGGCTGGCGTAGGCCGAATCGCTGCCGTCGGGGACCAGGTTGGTCACACCCGATTCGTCGAGATCGTACCACTCACTCTCATTCCAGAAACGCGCATGGCTGCGATTCGTCCCCCACCCCGCATACCAGGCGATGCCGAGCTCGCCATTGGGTGCGAACGCCATCGACGGCCACACGTCGTTGCTGGCGAGCCCGCTGACACCACCGCCGCTCGCCGAGGCGCCGAGCTCGTTCCACTGCTCGCCTTCGAGCCGACGAACGTAGACGTCGAAATTCCCGGCGGACGAGTCGATCCAGGCCACCGCCATCTGTCCGTTGTGATCCGCGATGATGCGAGTATCCGTGCAACGCCCAGGACTCGCACTCACGCTCGCCCCCGTGGTGGTCGTGCCCCACTCGACCCAGGACACACCGTCCCAATGACGGCCGTAGATCTCCCAATCGTTGGCGGTGTCGTCCTCCCAGACCACCACCGGCTCGTCGCCCACCAACGCCAGGGCGGGCGCCAGCGACTGACCGCCCGTGTTGCTCAGGCCGCCGCCGCTCGCCGAGCCACCCAGCTCCCGCCACGCCGAGCCGTCGAAGAAGCGCAGGTAGATGTCCCCCCACACCTGGGTGTGCTCCTCCTGCCACGCCACCCACGGGCGACCGAGGCTGTCGACGGCGATCGCCGGTGCTTGCGAGTTCGAGGCCGTGGCGCTGATGCCGCCGGCGGCGTCGGAACCAGCGAGGCCGATCCAGTTGGCGCCGTCAAAGCGACGGACGACGATCTCTCCGTTGAGCACATAGGCAACGATCGGAGCAGTGCCGTCGAAGGCGAGAGCGGGCGAGCGTGAGTCTGCGAGACCGCCGCTCAAACCACCGCCGCTCGCGGAGCCGCCGAGCTCCACCCACGCGGCGCCGGTCCAGCGGCGCAGGTAGATGTGTCGATCCCGCTGGCACCAGGCGACGATCGGCAGGCCCGCAGAATCGAGCACAACGGCGGCAGAGTCCGAGCTCGCCGCCGGCTCGTTGCTGACGCCGCCTCCGGTGGCTGAGCCACCCAGTTCTACCCACCCGCCGCCGTTCCAGGTCTTGACGTGAATCTCGCCGACGCCGGAGACCTCTTGCTCGTAGGCCACGAATGGCAACCCCGCGGCGTCGACGGCAACGGCAGGCGCAAACGCGGGCTCACTTCCCGTGCCGAGCCCGTCCCAATTCCCCGACTCGCCCAACCCGACCCACGCGGCGCCGTCCCACTGCATCAACATGATCGTCGCCGGGTTGTTGCCACGGTCTTGCCGCCAGGCGACCGTGGGGAACGTCCCGGCGGGCGTCACAGCGAGGCTCGGCGCGTCGCAGCTGTTGCTCGAGGCGAAAAGGGGTGAAACCAGGTCACCGCCGCCGAGACTCCGCCACCGGTCGCCCTGAAGCGAGCGTACAACGATGTCGGTGCCGGATCCGAGGTGGTCTTCTTCATAGGCAACGATCGGCACTCCACCGGCGCCGACGGCTAGACTCGGTGAAGAGGAGGAGCCACGTGTACGCGAGATGCTGCCGCCGGCGCTCCCGGTGGTGAGGCGCACGTCAGCAGGCGCTGGCTCCATACCGCCGGGGGCGTACCAGGGACAGGGGCCGACACAGCTCGAGGTCGCGCGACGATCGACCACGCGCAGCTGTTTCTCATCGCTGCGCGCGCTCGGCGTATGCGCGCCGGACTCGTCGCTCACCACGACGATGAGCTGCACCCGCAGTTCTTCGTCGACCTCGAGCGCGGGTGAGAAGGTGACCTCGAAGAGAAGAGTCGTCTCCTCGGCCGGAGCCAAGGTGCCCGGGTTGCCGAAGGCGTTCACCACGGTCGCGAGGCCGCCGGTGGAACGTGCCACGGCGAGCTCCTGCCCGATGAATCGCATCTCCTCGCGGCCCTGCAGGCGCACCGAGGCGTCGGCGCGAGCCGAGAGCAGGCCGACCGTGAGCGGGTCCGGGATGACGACGAACGAGGTCACGCTCAGTTCCGTGTCCGCGGCGCTACGCGCACAGGACAACGACGACGAGACGAGGAGCGCCGACAGGGCCCAACGACGACAGTGGATCAACGGGTGGCATGACACCCCACGGCGCCGACCCCGCGCATCGGTGAGACAAAGACCCGCTTCTGAAGACAAACACCGGCCGGGGGAATCGTTCATCGACTGCCCGCATGCATGAGTGCAACGAACCCTCCCCCGATGACGAACGCCGGCCTGGCGGCTCGTCCAGGGATTGCCCCTTCCAGCACGGTCGGCATCAACGCACGACTTGACCTCGTTTGCAACACCGACCGCTCGAGCCGAAAGACCGGCGTCCACCCGACCCGCGTTCCCGTCGTGCTCCTCGAGGGGCGCGACCACGTGTTGCCGCAGTATCCGGCGATCCTGTCCGACAAGGCGAAGCGCCAGCTCGAACGCGTCAACGTCGAGGTCGCCTGGGCTCTCTGGTGACCCGCATCGATGCGCACGGCGCCGAGGACGCCGGCGGCGGATTGGGCCCCGTGTCCCGAACTTCTTCGACGCGAGCCGAGGATCTCGGCGGCGGTCACCGATAACGGATCTGGTGCGTAGCTTCACTCGTCCACCGGGAGACTCCGATGCCAGATCACCGTTGCCGGACCAACCCCTGCCACGACCTGACCCGCTACGGCGGGCGGAGCTACGACATGGGCGGCCGCCGTATCCACGAGGTGACCATGTCGCGGCCCGGCTACGCGACCGGCGCGATCATGTTCGACATGAGCACCATCGAGGGCAAGGAGGCCTACTTCGCCCATCTGCGCCGCACCTGGCCGGAGCGGCTGCGCGGCGTGCAGTGTGATGCACTGCGCCGTGAGGCCCGCACTTGGTTTGGCGTCGACCGGCAAGGGGTGGTGCGTGGGCAGACGCTGCCGCCCGGATGCCGCCCGCAGGGCGGCGACGGCGTCGTCTGGCTGGGGGCGGGTCGAGAGGCCCGCGAGGCGGCGTTTGCCCGCACACGCGGCGACGTCTACGTGCCCGCGAGCGAGCGCCGCCCGGCGCCATCGCCGTGCGGCATCACCGGCTGGGAGCTTCGCGCGCGGGAGAAGGAGCGCGCAGCCGCACGCGAGGCGCAGGCCAAGGCCGACAAGCAGGCGGCGGACCGCGCCTGGCTGCAGGAGACTCTCGCCAAGACCGCGCAGGCCAACGCCGCGGCGGTGCAGAGCGGTGTCATGCAGGAGCGTCGCGCACCAGGACTGGTGACGCGCGTTCGTCTGCCCAACGGCGGACAGGTGCCGGCGGCGCTCGGCGACGAGGTCGCGACGCTGGCGCCGGCACTGCTTGCCTTCCTGCGCAGCGATACGATGACCAAGCTCCTCGCGGGAAAGCCGCTGCGGCGCTATCAAGGTCCCGCCGCCCGCAGCACCGTGTCGGCGTATCGTTCGATCACCTCGCCGGCCGACGCCGTCGCCACCGCCGGCGCCGGCGCCGGGGCCCAGGGCTGGTTCGAACTACACGAGCTGACGCTCGGGCTCGCCGGCGACGTCGTGTCGATCAGATATCACTCACACGACTACGCCACGAGCGTGAGCGCGTTGCGCGCGCGCGGGGAGAACCAGGCCGCCGACGCGCTGGCCGCACTCGAACGGCTCGGTGTCGCGGTGCAGCTCGAGCCGGTGTGACCCCCGGGGCGGCAGGCCGGTCGACCCGGTCGACGACGAGCGGAGGGACGAGCCCGCCGACAACGGGCGAACCGTGGTCGCGACGCTGACCTCGCGCGGCCCGGCATCTGCCGATTGAGCGTGCGCGCGCGGCTTCACCGAGCAAAACGAAACGAGGCGTCGAGCGATGCACCGGCGACCAAACCGCGGTGCCTCTGCGGATCATTCACGCCGAACAACGGCGTCACATAGGGCGTCACCCCGAGTTGCAGGTTGAACGTCTTTCCTGGCCGCTTGACATCCAGGCCAACGTATCCACCCACGATCGGCCCCAAGGCGAAGAACGAGGCTTTCCGGCCCACGCCGGAGGAGTCAGAGGTGTAGTCCGGCCCATAATGCAGCGACAGGCCCAACGTTGGGCCGCCGACGAGATCGACGTTGCCCATCGAGATCATGCGGAACTTCACAGTTGCCGTCGGCTCGAACTGAAGCATGTCGAAGCTTGCAGCAAACAAGATCGGTCGGAAGACCGGCAAGTCGAGATCCAACCAAACGCCGGCGCTGAGTCCAGTTTCGACGAAGAAGGAAATGTCTGCTGCAGGGCCACCTTTGACCCCGGCGGCTGTCGCAACACACATTCGAACGTTGTCGAAACGGCCACCGCCGCGCGCCCGAACACCGATGACGCGATGACCCTCTTCCTGACTCGTCGTCGTTTCCTGCGCATCCGCGGTTGACGGCACAGACAACGACAGCAACGCCAACAGCGCCGGCAGCAGCTGCGCCCCAACGGCCCGTCGTGTGACCTGGTTCATGTTTTGGTCGGATCCATCTCTCGCATCGGCTCCACCGTGACGTGGACCTCATTGCGGCGCAACGGTGGCAGCGTAAATGGCGGATCGTAACGCGCCGACCTGGGCTCGGAGATGATGCGATAGTTACGGGCGCGAAGCCATTCCTTCAACTCCCGGGCCTTCTCATCAATATCGTCGCTCGAAACCAAGCCGGAGTAACGAATGACGGCAACGGTCTGCCGCGGAACCTCGACAATCACCACCCGCTGGTCTCGCGGTACGGGAACTGTGGACAGCGTCAAATCGGCCGGCATGACGAAATCCACGCACCAGCTTTGCCCATCGCGCTGCTGAAGCACGGGCGCGGTCATCGCGATCGTTTTGCCCTCTTGTTCTTGGAGAACAGGGGCAGTCATCGAGATCTTCTCTTCGGCGCTGTTGTTCCCTGAGATGTAATCAAACAGACGACGAAACCCCTCGCTCCCAGACGCGTCGTAGTCACCATCGATACGCGTACGCGCCACCAAGTATGGGTCGTAGTCGCGGATCTGTTTGTCCGCTTCGGCAAGCGTCACGCGAAAGCGGGGCTCCTTGACGGTGCGAATGCCGACGACGGAGCAGGCAAGACCAAACAAGCTCGCAAAGACCATGACCACAACCTTGCCAATCGACGCCATGTCTCCAAGGTAGGCCATAATCCGGCGGGTGCAACAAGGTCTCAGCCGATCGGCGGCCGGATACGGTTCAGCCACTCCGCTGACCCGGTCGCGCCCGCATCGCTGCTCCTCCCGCGCGCAGGACGCAGTGGGTGAAGGTGCCACATAACCCCTCCCCGGATGGGGAACGCCGCCGTGCCGATCCGCCCGCGCGCGCCCGGCTCAGAGCGGACAGATCTCCCCCAGACGCACGCGCTGCACCGTCGCCTCGGGCTCGGCGAAGGGAATCGTCTGCGCGCCGTTGGCGCCCGGGTGGGGAGCAAAGGCCGACGGCTCGCTGCACGGTCCATTCGGAAAGCCGTCGGCGACCTCGTGCGTCCACTGCTTCAACGGGTCCTGCGCGCAGATGGTCAGATCGCGGATCTCGGCGCTTTGGGCCCAGGCGTCACCGGCGAAGCTGTTTGCGAGCATGTCGGTTGAACCCCCGGGCCAGCTCGACCGCTGACCAGGGACGCGGAGGTCATCATGCGCGTTCTCGGATTCTTGGGCGTTGCGTTGATCCTGGCGACGAGCTCCGTGGCGCTCGCTCAGACGGAGCCCGAGGTCGTCTACGAGAAGCACACGAAGATCGTCCTCGAGGGGCAGGTCATCGACGGCGGAGTGGAGCGGCCGAGCGGCAGCATGTTCAACATCCGGAAGCGGACCCGGTTCGGCACGATGGTCGTGGTTCGCTCCAGCTTCGCCCTCGAGATCCTCGGCTCGGCGAGCGACCTGTAACCCAGCGGGCGGGCGAGGGGCGCGTTTCTCCCCGTGCCGCTGGACTGGCTGGCCAACGCGGCGCTGGCCTCCCGCCGAGCGGCGCGGGTATGCTCAGGGAAGGCCGCCCGGCGCTGCTCCGCCGCCGTCGTCGCGGCCGAGGAGCTCGGCCGGGTGATGCATCAGCCTTCGGCCATCGCACTCGTCGCCGGGACGCTCGTCCTCGGCGGTTGTGTCGCGAGCATCGGCGACACCAATGACCTCGGCGCCGGCGACGACGACCCGGGCGCCGATGCAAGGGTCGTAGGCGACGGCGGCGACGCGAGCGCGCCGGGCGACCCGCGCGGCACGGGGGGCGACGTACCCGGGGGTGATGGGGACGAGCCGGCCGGCGACGCCGGCGGGACGGTCGGGGAGGTCGTGCACCTCTTCGGGCGCTTCGACACGCGCGATCCGCTGATCCCGGAGTGCGCCTGGACCGCCTGCGGCTTCGGCGTCACCTTTCGCGGCCCCAGCCTCGACATCGAGCTGTCGGGCGCCGGCGGGATCGGCCTGCGGGTCGTGCTCGACGGCACGCCCGACCAACGCCTGGTGACGCAAGGTAGCGAGTGGAGCTGGCACGAGAGCTCCGCCGTGTACACGGTGGTTTCCGGCCTTGCCGACACCGAGCACCAGGTCGAGCTGTGGCGCGAGCCCGAGGCGATGTTCGGCCCGTTGCGCTTCCACGGCTTCATCCCGGCGGCGGGCGGCGCCCTGCTCCCCTCGCCGCCTCCGTTCACGCGTCGGTTGGAGATCGATCGTCGGTGACTCGATCAGCGCCGGTTACGGCAATCTCGGCTGCCCGTTCTCCGCCGCCACCGAGGACGGCTTCGCCGGCTACGGGCCGGTGGCGGCCCGCGCGGTCAACGCCGAGGTCCACGTCGAGGCCTGGTCCGGCCGCGGCATGGCCCGCAACTACGACGGCAGCACCGACGGCCTGTTGCCCGAGCTGTACGAGCTCGCCCTGCCCGACGACGGGACCAGTGTGTGGAACCACGCCGCCTGGGTGCCGGACGCCGTGGTCATCAACCTGGGGACCAACGACTTCAACGCCGGCGTCAACGGACCGTCCTTCGTCACCGCCTACACCGCCTTCGTCACCCGGTTGCGGGGCCTGTACCCCGACGCCCTGATCCTCTGCGCCATCAACCAAAGCGGCGACCCTTTCAGCGCCTCGATCGACCAGGTGCTCACCAACGTCGCCGACGCGCGCGTCGCCAAGATCAACCTCGACGCCCCGAACTGGAGCGGCTGCGACGGCCATCCTGACGTCATCGCCGACCAGGCGATGGCCGACACGCTCGCCGCGCGCCTGCGGCTCGAGCTCGGTTGGTGACGGTGCCCCGCGCTCGCCAACCCCTCGCGGTTTCCCACTCTTTGCATTCCTTTTACACCATCCTGACCATGACCCCGCGGCGCGGCGCTAACCTCTGGGCGAACATCAAACCCGGAGGACCTCATGCGCTACCCGTTCATCCTCTTCGTGCTCTTCGTGCTCGTCACCACCGCCCGCGCCCAGGCCGCGGGGGCCGACGCTCGCGCCGAGGACGCCGCGGCGAAGCTCCTCGCCGAACGGATGAAGACGGCGCGGCCCGCCGACTACGCGCTACTCAAGGCGGCCCAGGGCAAGGACATCGTCGTCGTGCAGGGGAGCATGGACCACATCGAGTCCGTCCTCGCCGCCGCGAAGGTGCCCTTCACGCTGCTCGCTCCGGAGGCGGTGGCCGGTGCCGATCTCAACGCCGAGCAGATCGTGATGGTCAACTGCCCGGGGACCATGCCCGACGCCGGGGTCAAGCGATTGGAGCGGTTCGTCCGCGCTGGCGGAACGCTCTACACCACCGACTGGGCGCTCGCGAACGTGGTCGAGAAGGCCTTCCCCAAGACGATCGCGTTCACCGGGATCGGCACCGGCGACCACGTCACCGCGGTCTCGGTGAAGCGCGCGGACGACAACATCATGACCAACACGCTGCTGCGCAAGGACAGCGAACCGCAGTGGTGGCTCGAGGGGGGCAGCTACCCGATCCGTATCCTCGATCAGAAGAAGGTCGAGGTACTGGCCGAGAGCGCCGAGATGGCCAAGCTCTATGGCGCCGCGGCGGTGGTCGTGCGCTTCCCCTGGCACGACGGCCAGGTCATCCACGTGGTCAGCCACTTCTACCGCCAAGCCGAGACCCGCGGGCCCGCGGTCGCCGCAGCCACCGCGATCGAGCAGGCCACCGGCCTGACCGCGGCGCAGAAGCAGCAATTGGCCGCCACCGCCGGAGATATCAAAGCGAGCGAGCTCGAGTCGAGCTACGCGTTCCAGCAGATGACCGGGAACATCGTGGTCAACAAGGCGCGCGAGAACCAGAAGCTCGACCAGGTCTACGCCTGGGAGAACAACGAGGACCTGGTGATCGAAGGTCGCGCCGTGCCCAAGGGCTCGCGCCTCAAAGTGCTCGAGCGCAAGGGCGCCAAGGTCCAGGTCCGCGATGATCGGGGCTACGAGGCCTGGCTCGACCAGGAGACCGTCGTCGTTCGCTGACCAACCGGCGGCTCCCCCACCGCCGTGGCGCCGCGTCGGCCCCAGGTCCAGCGCAGGGCGAAGGCGACCTCCGCTTGACCGGCGCTGGTTGTCAGCCAACGAGCCAGGCTGTTATGAAGGCCCGACACGTCAACAACGGGGGCCGCGATGCGACGCCACTCCATCCTGACAGCCGCCTGGCTGTCGCAAGCGATTGCCTGCGGCGGCGAGGAGCCTCCCGCCGGTCCGGGCCCCGGCCCGGGGGACGAGTGCTTGGCCGCTGGCGCCTGCGCCACCGAGGCCTGCGACGGCGTCAACGGCTGCGAATACGGCGTCGAGCTCACCTGCGACGACGGCGTCGACAACGACGGCGACCTGCTCGGCGACTGCTTCGACTCGGACTGTCGTGGCACCCTCGTTTGTCCCGTCGAGGTGTGCGGCAACGACGACGACGACGACGGTGATAGCCTGACCGATTGTGCCGACCCGGACTGTCTCGGCGTCGGCTGTGACGACGACGAAGCGTGTACCCACACCGACGTGTGCGGCGTGAGCGCCTGCGCCGGCACCGCCTATGGCTGCGACGACAGCCAGGCCTGCACCATCGACACCTGCGACGGCGCCGGGGGTTGTGGCCATACGCCGGCGACCGGCTCCTGCTTCATCGACGGCACCTGTCACGCCGACAACGAGGCGAACCCGGCCGACACCTGCCAGTCATGCCTGGTCGCGGTCAACCAGACCGCCTGGTCGAACAACATCGCGCCCTGCAACGACGGCGACGATTGCACCCGCGACGACCTTTGCGGCGGCGGCATCTGCGCCGGCACACCGTACTCCTGCGACGACAGCAGAGCCTGCACCACCGACGTCTGCGACGGCGCCGGCGGCTGCAGTTACCCGATCGAGGCCGGAACATGCCTGATCGACAGCGTCTGCTACGCGGCCGACGACAGTCGGCCGGGCAACGCGTGTCAGTACTGCGCTCCGCTGGCGCACCAGTCCAGCTGGTCGGACTACCAACCGGGCACTGGCTGCAACGACGGGCTCGCCTGCACCTCAAATGACCAATGCGACGACGACGGGCTATGCACCGGCGACCTGAGCGGCTGTCCAGCGCTCGCCTGCGAGACGCCGATCTGCAACGCCGTCGGCGGATGTGACGTGGCCGTCAATGCCGGCTGGTGCAGCATCGCTGGCAACTGCGTAGCAGACGGTGCGCCCAACCCGATGAACCCGTGCCAGGAGTGTGACGCCGACGCCGACCAGACCGACTGGACCGACAACACCGCACCGTGCAATGACGCCAACGACTGCACGATGAACGATCTCTGCGGTAACGGCACCTGTGCCGGCACCGAGTACTCCTGCAACGACGACAGGAGCTGCACGACCGATTCGTGCGACGGTGACGGCACCTGCACCTTCGCCATCAACAGTGGCTTCTGCCTGATCGGCGGCATCTGCTACGCGCACCACGAGGACAACCCGGACAACGAGTGTCTTTGGTGCTCCACGACCACCTCGCAGACCGCCTGGTCCAACAAGGCGGCGGGCACCAGTTGCACCTCGGACGACAAGACCTGCACCGTGGACCAGTGCTCGAACGGCACCTGCACGCACGCGTTCGATACGACCTCCGGCCAGTGCTACATCAGCGGCACCTGTTATGACGACGGCGCGGTGAATCCGACCAACGAGTGTCGATACTGCAACGCGCCGGCGACCAACTGGGATGAGTTCCCCGACTTCACCGCTTGCAGCGACGGCGTCGCCACCACCGCCGGCGATTGGTGCACCGGCGGCCTGTGCGACGGCTTCGCGCGCCAGCTGTACAGCAACCACGGCGACACGACGTCGACCGGCGACGAGTACCTCTACGCCGCCACCTACTCACTGACCGGGGCGTACGGCGTCTACCGCTCGCCGACCAGCACGACCCACTACAGCGACTACTTCGACGCCGGCGCCCGCGTCGGCAACGACGACATCACCAGCGGCACCGGTTGGCTGTTCAATCCGCCGTACGGCCGCTTCGCGGTGGTCGCCGACGCCCTCTGGGAGTACGACGGCACTCTCGGCGACTGGACAGCGGCGGTTGACGCCGGCTCGCTGCGCGAGCGGTGGACCGCTATGCTGTTCGGCGCCAGCTACGCCGCGGCGCTGCGTTACGCGCTCATCGCACCGTTGGGATCGAGCGTCTACCTGTTCGCCGGCCGCGACAGCACCGGCACGTCACTGCACGTGCGGCGCTGCCTGTATACCCTGTGTGTCCCGCCCTGCTCGCTGTGGTCGTGCGGCGACGACCCGATCGGCACCGCGAACGAGTACCCGGCCGGCCTGGTCTACGCCGGCAGCCTGCCGTTGGTCGTCGCCCACTACGACTCCCCCACCGGCACGACGGTCGACTTCGTGCGTTTCTTCGACAAGACTGGCGCCGGGGTCAGGTGGTACTTCGATCACTTCGTGACCGTAACCGCCGGGCAGGTGGTGCGAACCACGGCGAGCGGCGGTGGCTGGGGTGTGGCCGCGGGCGAGCACGGGCTGCTGGTGGTCACTGACGGCACGACGGCAACCAAGATCACCGTGCCCGACTTCACCTATCAGAGCAGCACCGACTTCGTCGCCGCTCACGCCTACGACGGTCGACTCTACGTGCTCGGCTCGTACGACCGGACCATCGGCGGACCATTGCCCTACACGCAAAGGACCTTCGTGCTCGTTCACGCCAGCACCAGCGCGGTGTTGAGCTCGGCGGGGAACTGGGCGGTGCACCAGCTGGCGACCGCCGGCGCACCGTTCTGCCTGCCGCCCGACTGCCCGAGCCTGGACCAGCAGAGCATGAACGCGCTCGCCTCCGACGCCACGGGCCTGTACATCTTCGGTGGCTGGTGGAACTCCACCACCGACCAGATGGACTCGGCGGTCTGGTTCTGGGCGCCCTGAGCCCGACGGCCGGGGTGAGCTCGGGCCGGTTGGCCGGCCGCCCTCGCCGGCGCTGGCGCTGAGCCGCCCGGGTGAGCAGGGGAGCGCCTCGGTCTTGAAGAGCGGGAGCTACTGCCGTGTCAGCGTGTAGACCCCTGGCTCCTGGCTGGTGGCCGTGGTCTCGACGTAGCGTAGCTGGTTGCCGCTGACGCAGTAGTCGAAGGTCTGACCGTTGCCGATGGTGATCGTGTTGCCATCGACCGTGTAGCTGCCGGCCTCGTCGATCACCAGCTCCGCCTGGATGGTGCACTCGCATTCGTTGTTGCCGTTGCAGCTCGCGCCGCAGACTGCATCCAGGCCCGCCGAATCGAGCGCCCCGTCGACCACGCCGCACAGGCAATAGCCGCAGGCGAACGGCACGAGGATGTCGGCGGTGATCGCCGCCGTCGCCTGGCGCTCGACCCAGCTCCCGGTGAAGGTCACCACCCCGGAGGCCGGCGCTGCCGGAATGTCGGCGATCTGGGCA